>PLGM01000120.1 GCA_003139795.1 Acidobacteriaceae bacterium
CGATTCGGGATTACATCCGCAACTAGGAGCAGGCTATGTCGGAAGCTCCCACGCATCAAATATGCCCTGCTCCGCCTCGGCGCAAACTCTGAGCCTGGGCTGTACGTACCGACGTGAAAGCCAGCTCACGGGGTGGCTTTTCAAGCCCAAATCTGGCTACCACCGGCTACACTTTATTTCGATTTTTGCATGTACCAGTTTGTATGAAGGTGTACGATTGTTCACGTGGCGAGAGCCATGAAAGCCGCATCAGGAGCGGCAAGACGCGGGAATAGTGCATATTCTAAAGGTCAAGAGCAAATCTCCCGGAATTATGAACGGGCTGAAGAGGCTGCGGAAAAGCTCGGGATTTCGTGCGAAATCGGCGAAAAGCGTCCCTCCGGGGCTAACGCCCGCGTTGATCCTGTTGGCGTTATGCGGGGGTTGAACCCCCCGCCTCCTTCCGGATCGAGTTTTTCCGCAGCCTGTAAAGCCCGTACCCTTCGCCCAAAACCAAGTTTTTGAACAGGTTCTAATTGGTGGGCGGCGCGGCTGGCGCGGGCGCCGCGGACTGCGCCGGCGGTGGAATGGGGCGGTGTTTGGCGCGGAGCCAGGCGACCAACTGGGCGATTTGCCGGTCGGTGAGCGCGTCGGAGAAGGACGGCATCTTCTGTCCGCCGTTGAGAATCTGATGGGTGATTTTGGCCGGGGTCCAGAGCTTGTCCTTGCGCAGGTTGGTGAGGTCGGGACCCTTCTTTCCGCCCCTGCCGCCGACGCCGTGGCAGTGGGCGCAATCCTGGTCGCGAAAGAGGATGGCGCCGGCCTGCTCGTCGGCTTTGGTCTTGGAGCCGAAGAGGGCGTGGGCGGAAGTTGCGGAGCAAAAGCACAGGGCGAGCGCTGCGACGGAGCCGATGAGGCGCAAAGAAGAGGCAATCACAGGAGACATTTTCGCACCTCCGGAGACGGCGGCACTCAACCTTCGGATGGATTGCACGGGGGGGCGCGTGCATGTGCCCGGCGCGGGACAGGAAAAAGGGGGTGTAGGCTGCTGGATATGACGGTGAAGATGGGCCGGTATGCGGGGGAACTGCGGCGGGAACTGGGGCTGCGGAACCGAAGGTGGGCGCGGGGACGGGCGCACGTGGAGAGTTATGGGACGCCGCCGGTGATAGTGTATGCGCCTGAACACCACACAGACGAAGACCTGTCTGTGGGGACCCCGGCGGCGGAGGGACGGCATGGGAACTTCTTCGAAGCTTCGTATGCGGCGATTCAAGGGCGGGCGGAGTGGATGCGGCGGTTCGACAAGATTCATGCGCAGGGACGGGCGCTGCCGAAGGCGGAGTCGGGGCGGCGGTGGAGGGAACTGGACTCGTCGATGAGTTCGGATGCGCTGCTGTTGAATGTGTTTTGCGCGCCGGGGGTGGTGGAGTCGGCGGCGGTGAGGAGTGCGCTGGGGGTGGAGGGGGACGCGGAGCCGGTGTTCGGGTGGAGGGCGCGGGTGCCGCTGGCCGGCGGGCGATTCGACCGGACCGAGGTGGATATGCGGTGGGGGTCTCTGCTGGTGGAGGCGAAGCTGACGGAGGGGGATTTTCAGACGCGGGCAGCAGCGGTCGTGGAGGGGTATCGGGATTTCGATGCGGTGTTTGAGAGGGAGTTGTTGCCGAGGGTGGAGATCAGGACGGCGAGAAGAAAGCAGGCGGTGGAGTTTGCAGAGGAGTTTACGCAGGAGTGGGAGGATGCGGCGGCAGATGAGGAGGTGGCGCGGGAGTTTCAGGAGGGGATTGTGGCGCGGGCGCGAGAGGCGGAGAGCGCGGAGGCTGGGTATGCGGGGTATCAGCTGATTCGGAATGTGCTGGCGGCTTATGCGGAGGGGTGCAACTTTTGCGTGGTGCACGATGAGCGTCGGCCGGATTTGCGGGAGGCGTGGTTCGAGGTGATGGCGGCGGTGAAGCCGGCCCAGATGCGGGTGCGGTGCAAGGTGCTGACCTGGCAGGAGCTGGCGGGGTTGGCGCCGGAGGGGTTGCAGGAGTTTCTGGATTGGAAGTACGGGATTGTGAGGGCGGGGAGGGTGGCTTCGGGGGTTGAGAAGGCGGAGTTTCGTTATTAGAGACGGCGAGTTAGCCCCCGCTACGCGGAGTTAGCAAGTTAGCGGAAGGCCGGGCTTGGTTCGTGGTTTTCCACCCTTGCGCTAGAAAAAAGCGCAAGGATGGGGCACCCAGATTTTTTGGGGACGGCTTAGGGCGAAAAAGACGGATGATCGGCGGTAAACTTGGTTTGGTCGGCGCTCTCTGAGTGCACTTCCCCCACACAAGGAGGCAAAATGGATCGAGATCCCCGTTCTTTTGGCGCCATGATGAAGCGGCCGAGCGCGTTTGTTCCAGTGGCCATGTCGCTCACCGCCCTGGCGCTGGTGCTTGGCCACATAGCCATTTTCGGCGCTGCCCGCGAGGCCGATGAGGGAGCCACCGCCCATCTTTGGCAGATCCTCATGGCTGGACAGTTGCCGGTACTGGCGTTCTTCGCGATCAAGTGGCTGCCACGAGCTCCGAGACAGGCGCTGGGCGTACTTGCACTGCAAGCCGGAGCGGTGCTCGCATCCATGGCCCCCGTGTTTTATTTCAATCTGTGAAAGGGCTATTCGCCGGCGCCGGGGATGTATTTGTATTCGATTTTTGTGGGTTGCTTGGGGGCGTCGCCGGTGAGGTCGTGGGTGTGCCAGACTACGGATTCACTGGCGACTTCGGGGTGTTTGCGGAGGAACTCCAAAGCATAAGTAGACGCGGTGGGGTCGTCTTTCTGGTCGGCGAATTTGGCGGACTCGACGGCAGCCTTGGCTTTGTCCCCGAGACGGCGGTAGAGGATGGCGAGCTGATAGTGGGCGGCCAGGTCGTCGGGATCGACGGCTTGCAGGCGCACATAGGTGTCGCGGGCCTGCGGGTAGTCGTGCTGCTGGTAGTAACTGAAGCCTAACTCGCGGAGGGCGTCTTTGAAGCGGGGATATTTTTCGAGCGCAGCCTGGAGGTCGCCGATGGCTGCGGCAATCTGGCCGGCCTGGCGGTCGACGATGGCGCGGTAGTAGAGGGCGCGGGGATCGCCGGGGAGAAGCGCGAGGGCCTTGGCGAGATTGGACTTGGCGTCGTCGTATTTTTCCCAGGAGATTTCAACGACGGCCATGTTGGTGAAGGCGTCGGCGTAGTCGGGGCGGAGAGCGGCGACGCGCTCGAAGGCGTGGACTGCAGGCTGGTACTGCTGGGCGTCGAGCAAGGCGATGCCGTAGTTGTTCCAGCGCATCCATTCCTTGTTTTCGGTGGGATCGGGCGGCTGGGGCGCGTTTTCGCCGATTTTGAAGGTCCTGGTCTCCGACGCCATGTCGACGATGGGCATGGGATATGGCTTCGGCTCCTTCTGGCCTGTCTGAGTTATCGCGTAGTCGATGAAGTGCTGGTTGAAGCGGCGATAGCGGACGGAGGCGGTAAGGGAGATTTGGCCGGTTATGTCTTTCGGCAAACGGAAGCGGTAGCGGACGAGCTGGGAGCGGCCGGACTGGAGGGCATTGTTGTAAGCGAGCACCCGGTTGTGCCAGATCTGGTGGAGGTCGTTGAGCTCGCCTTTGACGTTGATGAGGCGGCTGGTGAAGGAGTGGGCGGAGGGGTCGAGATTGCCGTCGGGCTGGATGAAGCCGCTCTCGACGAGGGTCTTGCCGGAGGCGTCCTTGACGGTGAAGTCGACCCAGGCCTCGTAGAAGTCGCGCTGCTCGGGGATGAAGGAGTGGCCGATGCCCTTGTTCTGGATGACGACGCCGGCGACGAGGGTTTCTCCGGGGGTAAGGGAGAAGGCAGTGAGGCCGAGGGGGGCGACGAGGACCTGATCGGCCGCGGTGGCGGCGGCGTTCTCTTTCTCAAGCGCGAAGATATCGACGTTGAGGACGCCCTTGCCGTCAGAGGCGTTTTTGAGGAAGGCCACGACTTTTTCGGCCTGTTCGTCGAATTTGTAGTACTGGGGAATGAGAGTATTTCCGGCTGCCCAGCGGTGGGAGATAAGCTGGCCGTCCTTGGCGCCGGGGTCGATCGCGCCGGTGGGAAGCGGCTCGCGGACCATGTGGCAGGTCTGGCAGGTGGAGACCACGTCCTTGCGATAGAAAGGCAGAGGAGATTGTTTTGTGAAGCTGGCGCCCTGCCACTCGTCGTAAAGGGAGATGGCGCGGAGCCATTTGTAGTCGTCGAGGGAGCGGGGGATGGCGGCCTTGTGGCAGGCGGCGCAGAATTCAGCGGTCTGGTAGAGAGGGCGCATGACGGCCTTGGAATGGCGGTCGAGATGGGCGAGGATTTCGGCGTCGGAGACGGGGCGGGTGATGGGTGCGCCGGCTTCGTCGACCAGGACGGCGGGGGTTCCCATGACGTAGCTGCCGGTACCGGTCGAGTCAGTGGAGACGATGGAGTGGCAGGTGGAGCAGGTGACGCCTTCGTCTTCAAAGGGGCGCTTTTTCGGCATTCCCTGAGACAGATCGCCGCTGAGCAGGGCGACGGGGTTGTGGCAGCCCTCGCAGTGGCGGGCGTACTGCACTCCCTTCTCGTCGATGAGGGAGTTGACGTTCTTGAGGTACCAGGGGGCGCGGAAGCTGTTGGAGTGAACGGACTGGCGCCACTGGTGGTAGGCCTCCTGATGGCAGTGGCCGCAGTACTGGGCTGTGGGAAAGCTCTTGGGGCTCATGAACTGGCCGTTGGAGGAGGTTGCGTTGGAGGGAAGAAACGGTGTGTCTTTGCCAAAGGCGTAGTTATAGCGGAAGGCGACTGAATCGTGGAAGGCAGAAGTGGGGCCGGCGATGGCGGTGGGGGCGGAGTAGGCCGGGGTGGTGGCGTTGGGAGAGTCGGACGCGGCGGATGGTTTGGGTGATGCGGGGGCGGCGGGATCGGTTGCGGCGCTGACCATCCAGGTGACTGTGAGGGACAGGACGGCGAGAAAGGCGGTGATCAGCCAGGGGCGCAGCAGGGTTTTGAACATCGTGCAGTGATCTCCCAGGGAACGGGTCATTCAGCAACGGCGGAACTTCAAGGGAAGGCCTAGGGAACACCTGAACGGTAACAGGCGCGAGGGATGGGTTGTCTTCCATCCAAAGGTGGAGGGGGGCAGCTTCCAGCCGCTAGCTTCCAGCTCTTAACTAGAGCTGTGGCGGGGTTGGGCGGGACAGGCACAAGGTGTTGAATATCCGGCAGTCAGGCGCTTTGCCGCTTCTTTTTCAAGTCCCGGAGCATGGCCTCGCGCAAGACTGCGTTCAGGCGCGACTGGTAGCCGCGAGCGCCCTGCCGGCGTGCCCAGGCGAGAACGTCCGCATCGATGCGCAGCGTGACCTGCTTCTTGAGTGGACGATAGAGGTGGCCGGGGACGGCGTCTTTCCAGTCTGCTTCGCTGGTCGGTGGAATATCCGAATAGTCAATGGCGCTGTCGGGCAACTGCGCCACTCGGCGAAGCTCTGCGAGGTCGGTCGCCGTCAACGCCAGGTCAGCCGGATTGATGGATACGATTCTGCTCATAGACTTTGCGCTCAGTGCGATCCGCTTTGCGGGCGGAGATGATTCGAATCACTTCCTCGGCGTCCTCGACGTAATAGGAATGAGCCACCAGTAGAATGGCCGTTCCTTCCACCAGGCCGATGGCCTGCCAACGCGGTTCATCTTCCACCACTCGATCCTGGCGGATGAAAACGCAGGGATCGTCAAAGACCTTGGCTGCGACCTTGAACCGGATGCCGTGCTTGCGGAAGTTGGCCTCGGCCTTCTCGGGGTCCCACTGGAAGCGGGTCATTCAATCCCATTATAGTGCCAATTCCGTAGTTATGAAAACGTAGTTTTTTGTGGACCATTGGTGGACACACAGGGGATGCAGCTTACCGGGGCGAATCGATTGGCCCAAAAGGCGGAGCGAGGGATTCGTGGTTGGCGAACAAATCAGCGGGCGATTCACAGGATGGGATGAATGGCGAAAAAATGGATTTGGGCGGGGGAAAGCTGCACAACTCCTTAGCCAAAACCGGCCTTGAACTGGTACGTTGATTCAGAAGGATTTCATTTTCAAAGATGGCCTCAAATCCTTATTTTTCTCTGGCAGTTCTGTTCGTGGCGGCGCTGGGCTTTGGGCTGACGCCCCTGGCGCTGGCGTGGCTGTGGGCGAAGGTGTTTTCGCCGGCCAAGCCGAACGCGGTGAAGAACGCCATCTACGAGTGCGGACTGGTGTCGAAGGGCGACGCCTGGATGCAGTTCCGCTCGGCGTACTATCTGTACGCCATCATCTTTTTGATCTTCGACGTGGAGGCGGTGTTTCTGCTGCCGTTTGCGGTGGCGTTTACCGGGTTGGGCGCGGCGGCGTGCGGGGCGATGCTGGTGTTTGTGCTGCTGCTGATCGAGGGGCTGGCGTGGGCGTGGGCCAAGGGTGTGCTGACGTGGGCGTGAGAAGGGGAGCTTCTAGCTTCTAGCTGGGGATGCTGGAGACTGGCAACGGATTGGGAGGAGAATCCCGCGAGTGTCGCAACAGCGAGAGGGCGGCCAACTGAGGGCGCCAGACTAGAGGCTAGAAGCTAGAAGCTAAAGGAGCAGCAATGGCGGTGGATGAGGGATTGAAGATCGAACTGGGCAAACAGGGGGTCTTGGTAACGACCATCGAGGAGCTCTACAACTGGGGGCGGAAGAACTCGGTGTGGCCGATGCAGTTCGGGCTGGCCTGTTGCGCGATCGAGATGATTGCGACGACCATGGCGCGCTACGACCTGGCGCGGTTCGGGGCGGAGGTCTTCCGGCCGTCGCCGCGGCAGGCCGACCTGATGATCATCTCCGGGACGGTGACCAAAAAGATGGCGCCGCAGGTGGTGCGGTTGTACAACCAGATGGCCGAGCCGAGGTACGTGATTGCGATGGGGGCGTGCGCGATCTCCGGAGGACCGTTCAAGGAGGGTTACAACGTGCTGAAGGGGATCGACCGGTATATCCCGGTGGATGTGCACATTCCGGGGTGCCCGCCGCGGCCGGAGGCGCTGATTCAGGCGTTCATGTTGCTGCAGAAGAAGATCGATGGGCAGCATCTGACCGGGCCGGACCGTCCGCGGTTCCTGGATGCGGAGGCGCAGGGCGAGTTTCCGGTGCCGGTGCAGGGAGAGCACGATCTGGAGCCCGCGTCGAATCCCGGGGTGTGGACGGTGCCGGTGGTGATTCGGTGATGATGACAGGGACTAAGGGACTAAGGGACTAGGGACTGAGGGAATTGGGATTGAAGACGGTAGAAGAGATAAGGGCGGCGATCGAGGCGGCTTTGCCAGGCGCGGGGGTGGAGATTGTGAGTAACCCGAGCGTCTCCGGGCAGCACTCGCTGCGGCTCAGGCCAAGCCATGCGGTGGCGGTGGCGAAATTCTTGCGCGACGATGCGGAGTTGGCGCTGGATTTTCTTTCGAATGCGACCGGGGTGGACTGGCCGGATAAGGAAGTGACAGAAAAGGTGAAGGTGACGCGCACGGTGAGGAAGACCGTGGACGGCGTGGAACAGGATGCGGAAGAGACAGTGGAGGAGGCGCGAAAGCGCGTGGAGCCGGGCTGCCTGGAGGCGGTGTATCACCTGTTTTCAGTGGCCAGGGGGCACGGGCCGGTGGTGATCCGGATGAAGACGGTGAATCGGACGGACCAGGTGGAGCTGCCGTCGCTGACGCCGGTCTGGCGGTCGGCGGAGTTCCAGGAGCGGGAGATCTTCGATCTGTACGGGATTGTATTTAGCGGGCACCCGGACCTGCGGCGGCTGCTGATGTGGGAGGGGTTCAAGGACCACCCGATGCGGCGGGATTACGTGGAGCCGGACGATTTTGAATACGAGCCGACGGCGCACGACGAGGTGCTGAAGCGGGCTGTGGCGCACCAGGCGAAGCAAGAGGCCGCGGGGACGGTTGCGGGCGCGGCGGGCGTCGGAAGCGGCGTCGCAGCGGGCCGGGAAGGGAAGGGCGCCGGCGCATGAGCACTTCAGGGTTCGTTGCGGAGAAGGACAAGCGGGAGGGCTGGAACCGTCCGCCGGTGATTGAGCCGGACGGCGAAGGGGAACTGCTGGAAGTGTCCATGGGGCCGCACCACCCCTCGACGCACGGGGTCTTCCGCATGGATGTGGCGCTGGATGGGGAGCGGGTGATCCGGTTGAAGCCGGTCTTCGGCTATCTGCACAGGAACCACGAAAAGATTGCCGAGGGGATCAGCTACCTGGGGTCGATGCCGTTCACGGACCGACTGGACTACTTGTGCCCGCTAACCAACAACTGGGCGTACGCGCTGGCGGTGGAGAAGCTGACCGGGCAGGCGGTTCCCGAGCGGGCCGAGTATCTGCGGGTGATTGTGGGCGAGCTGACGCGGGTGCAGAACCACGCTTCGTCGATCGGATTTCTGATCCAGGAGATGGGCGCCAGCGGGACGCCGCTGATGTACGCCTTCAAGGCGCGGGAGAAGATTCTGGATTTGTTCGAGGAGCTGACCGGGGCGCGGATGATGTGCAACTACATGCGCTTTGGGGGCTGCCGGGTGGATGCAACAGCAGACTGGCTGGCCGTGACGCGCAAGGTGGTCGAAGAACTGCCGGGGTTTGTCGATGAGTTCGAGCGGCTGCTCAGGGGCAACGAGATTCTGATGGCGCGGACGCAGGGAGTGGGCATTCTGCGGCCGGAGCTGGCGGTGAACGCGGGGGTGACGGGGCCGATGCTGCGGGCCTCGGGCGTGAACTACGACATTCGCAAAGTGGATGGGTACGGGGTCTATAACCGGTTCAAGTTCCGCGTGCCGCTGGGCGATCATTGGGACGTGTTCGACCGCTTCATGATTCGGCTGCTGGAGATGCGGGAGTCGATCAAGATACTGGAGCAGGCGCTGAAGGATATTCCGGGCGGCCCGGTGATGGATGCGAAGGCCAAGCTTCGCGGCTTCCGGCCCAAACCGGGCGAGGCGTACGGGCGGATCGAGTCGCCGAAAGGGGAGCTGGGCTTTTATCTGATCAGCGACGGGGGACCGAATCCCTATCGCTACCGGGTGCGGCCGCCGAGCCTGATCAATTTGACGGTGCTTGAGGACATGGCGCTGGGACAGAACGTGGCCGACGTGGTGCTGATCTTTGGCAGCGTGGATATTATTTTGGGGGAAGTGGATAGGTAACAGTGGCCAGTGATCAGTGGTCAGTGGTCAGTGACTTGGGCTCGGCTCAGTGAGAGGCTCGACATGGAAGGCAAGTCGGCGGTTCAATCGTTTCGGGATTTGGTGGTTTGGCAAAAGTCGTTGGAGTTGGCCGTCAGAGCTTACAGCATGACGCGCGATTTTCCGCGCGAAGAACTGTACGGATTGACGAGCCAGATCAGACGCTCCGCAGTTTCGGTACCAAGCAACATTGCCGAAGGACAGGGAAGACTAAGTACCGGCGAATTCCGCCAGTTCCTGGGAATTGCCCGAGGTTCGAACTTCGAGTTCCAGACCCAGCTTGAAGTTGCACGCTCACTTGGCATGGGTGACCCCAAGCGGATCGATGAAGCAGAGGCTTTATCGCACGAAGTTGGCAAGATGCTTTACGCAATGCTGGACAAGATCAAAGACTGAGTGCAAGGCTCTTGATCACTGATCACTGATCACTGACCACTGTTTTTGGAGGAGTAACTTGCTGGGCGAAGGAATACTGAAGGGGCTGGCGGAGACGGCAAGGAACTTTGCGGGGAGCTTTGTGTCCGCGGAGCGGCTGACGACGGTCCAGTATCCGGAGCAGAGGATTGCGCCGATCGAGGCGACGCGGGACTTTCCCTTCCTGGTGTACGACGGAAAGGACTGGGAGGCCGGGATGCGGTGCGTGGCCTGCCAGATTTGCGAGAAAGAGTGCCCGCCGAAGTGCATTTATATCGTGAAGAGCACGGATAAGAAGCCGGACGCACTGGGAAAGATGCAGATTTATCCGACGCGGTTCGATATCGATATCTCGGTGTGCATGAGTTGCCAGATATGCGTGGAAGTTTGCCCGTTTGAAGCTATCAAGATGGATACGGAGTTTGAGCTGAGCACGACGGACCGGTTTGGCGGTTTGCTGCTGGACCGGAAGCAGCTTTCCAAGTCGAACGAGCACTATCATCGGATTCATCCCACCGAGGCGGCGGAGGTGGATGCGCGGCTGGCTGGGGAAAAGGCCAAATCGGACGCGAAGGCCAAGGCCGCCACTGCGGCAGCGGCGGCGAAAGCGGCGGCTGCTCCGGCATCGTCTGCGGCGGCGCCGTCGCCTGCGGCAACGGACGCCGCTCCGGCTGCGAGTGCGGCGCTCGCGGAGACGGACGTGGCGCCTGGCGGCAATGGGGCCGGCAATCCCGCGGTTGGGCCGGCTGACGGGGAGAGCCGCGCATGATCGAGAAAGCGGACCAGATCTTCGTGCTGCTCCAACACTGGCTGGTGAGTTTTCTGCCTGCCGGATTGCAGCCCGTGGCCGGTGTGTTGCTGAGCGTGGTGGTGATCGTGTGCCTGTTTCCGGCGCTGTTTGCGCTGGCCGTCTGGATGGAGCGCAAGGGGCTGGGGCGCATTCAGAACCGGCTGGGGCCGAACCGCGTGGGGCCGTTCGGACTGCTGCAGCCGATAGCCGACGGCATCAAGTCGCTCACCAAGGAAGACATCGTTCCCAGGAGCGCCGATGCGGCGGTGCATTTTCTGGCGCCGGTGGTGCTGGTGGTGACGGTGTTCATGGGCTTTGCGGTGCTGCCCATGGGACGCAACATGGTGCTGGCGGATATGGACGCCGGGCTGCTGTTCTACTTTGCGATGGGCGCCTCGACCGAGCTTGCGGTGTTCATGGCGGGTTGGTCGAGCCGCAACAAGTATTCGCTGCTGGGCGCGATGCGCGCGGTGGCGCAGATGATCAGCTACGAGGTGGTGCTGCTGCTGTCGAGCGTGGCGGTGGTGATGATCACCGGGTCGCTTTCGCTGACCAAGATCGTGGAGGCGCAGAACCACTACTCCTGGGGCTTGCCGCACTGGTACATCTTCACGCCCTGGGGCTGCGCGGGCTTTGTGATGTATGCCATTGCGGCCACGGCGGAGACCAACCGCTCGCCGTTCGATTTGCCCGAAGGCGAGTCGGAGCTGGTGGCCGGTTACCACACCGAGTATTCGGGCTTCAAATTCGCGCTGTTCTTTCTGGGCGAGTACCTGGCGATGTTTTCGATCTCCGGGCTGGGCACGACGCTGTTTCTGGGCGGATGGTCGGCGCCGTTCTCGTGGCTGGGCTGGGTTCCGTCGTGGATCTGGTTCTTTTCGAAGCTGATGCTGTCGATCTTCGTCTTCATCTGGATGCGGGGAACGCTGCCGCGGCTGCGGCAGGACCAGTTGATGAACTTTGCGTGGAAGTTTGTGCTGCCCATGTGCCTGCTGAACCTGCTGGTGGCCGGGTTGTGGAGATTCATGGGCGATGGATGGCCGCGCTGGGTGGTGTGCTCGGCGATCCTGGTGCTGGCTTATGTGGGCATGGGCTGGGGAGAGATGCGGAGAAAGCACTTCGGGGCGAGGAGCTATCGCTATGCGGAGTGAGGTGTGCCGATGAGTGTAGTGTTTTACCTGCTTGCGGCGCTCACCGTGGCCGGCGGGCTGGCGGCGGTGATGCTGAAGAACACCGTGCATTGCGCGCTGGCGCTGACGGTGGCGTTTGCGGGGCTGGCGTTGTTTTTTCTGGATCTGGACGCGCAGTTTGCGGGGTTCGCGCAGATTCTTGTTTATATTGGCGCGGTGGCGATCCTGGTGGTGTTTGCGATTCTGCTGACCAAGGGATCGGAGACGCCCAAGGAAGGCGTCTACAGCAGGAACTGGCTGGCGGGGCTGGCGATTGCTGCGGGGGTTTTTGCGGTGCTGGGGTGGGCGGTGCTCCAGAGTGCGCGGGTTTTGCCGGGCCCAGAGGGCACCCCGACGGCGACGCCGGTGGTGACGGTGTTGGATATAGGCCATGCGCTGATGGGGCGCTACGTGCTGCCGCTGGAGATTGTGGCGCTGCTGCTGACGGCGGCGCTGATAGGCGCGGTGATTGTGGCCATGCACGAGAAAGAGGGGGCCAAGTGAATCCGTTGACGGGCTATCTTCTGGTGGCGGCGCTGTTGTTTTCGATCGGGCTGGCGGGCGCGCTGACGCGGCGCAACGCCATCCTGGTGCTGATCGGGATTGAGCTGATGCTGAACGCGGCGAATCTGAACCTGATTGCATTCTGGCGCTACGGGCCGCATCCGGAGGCGCTGACGGGGATGATGTTTGCGATCTTCTCGATTGCCGTGGCGGCGGCGGAGGCAGCGGTGGGACTGGGGCTGGTGATTTCGATTCATCGCCACGCGCATACTACGGACCTGGACGCGATGAACAGGATGAGGGGATGAGAGGTTGATGCAAGAGACAATTTCGTTCGCCCCGCATTTGGCTGCTTCTCCGATCACGGGGATTTTGTGGCTCATTCCCACTGTGCCCATTGTGGCTTCGGGCGTGATTGCGCTACTCAAGCAGCCGAAGCGCAAGACGGCGGCTACGCTGGCCATTGCCTCACTGAGTTTCTCGCTGCTGCTCTCGCTAGTCGCGTTTGCACACGTGGTGGCTGGATGGGCGCACGGCGTTGCTGTGCGCGAGACGGTGAACTTTACCTGGATTCAGGTCGGCACGGCCAGCGTGGACCTGGGCTGGGTGCTCGATCCACTCGCCGCGGTGATGCTGGTGATGGTGGCGTTTGTCGGCCTCTTGATCTTCATCTACTCGACCGGGTACATGGAGCACGACGAGAACTTCACGCGCTTCTTCTGCTTCATGAGCTTGTTTGCGGGAGCTATGCTTGGCGTGGTAATTGCTAATAGCTTGCTGCTGCTGTTTATCTTCTGGGAGTTAGTGGGACTTACTTCCTACTTATTGATCGGGTTCTGGTATCAGAAGCCGGCAGCGGCGGCCGCCGCGAAGAAGGCGTTCCTGACCACGAAGGTGGGAGATGTGTTCTTCCTGCTGGGGATGGTGTGGCTGTTTGCGCAGACGGGGACGCTGCTGTTCTATAACAACGGCGCGGGTTCCCTGGAGTTTGGGGCGCTGAAGGGACTGCTCGCGCAGCCGGGGGCGTGGGGATTGACGGCGGCGGGGGCGATTGGGCTGTTGATTTTTGCGGGAGCGGCGGGCAAGAGCGGACAGTTTCCGCTGCACGTGTGGCTGCCGGATGCGATGGAGGGTCCGACGCCGGTTTCGGCGCTGATTCACGCGGCGACCATGGTGGCGGCGGGCGTTTATCTGATCGCGCGGGTTTATCCGCTGATGCAGGCCGGTGCGCTCGCAGGTGGAACGACGGCGGCGCTGACGGTGGTGACCTGGGTGGGCGCGTTTACGGCGGTGTTTGCGGCGCTGATCGCGGTGGCGCAGAACGATATCAAAAGAATCCTGGCGTACTCGACGGTGTCGCAACTGGGCTACATGATGGCGGGGCTGGGGATGGGCGGCGTGGCGGTGGGGATGTTCCACCTGATTACGCATGGGTTCTTCAAGGCGCTGCTGTTTCTGGGCGCGGGATCGGTGATTCACGGCTGCCACGAGGAGCAGGACATAAGGCGGATGGGCGGGCTGCGGGCCGACATGCCGCTAACTTTTTTCACGTATGCGATTGGAATGCTGGCGCTGTGCGGGTTTCCGCTGCTGTTTTCAGGGTTTTGGAGCAAAGACGGGATTCTGGAGGCCGCGAAACATTGGACGGTGGCGAAGACGCCTTTTTATCTGCTGGTATTTGGCGCGCTGCTGACCGCGTTCTATATGACGCGGCAGGTGGGCTACGTGTTTTTTGGTTACTGGCGGGGCAAGAAGCCGGCGCACGAGAGCCCGGCGGTGATCACTGTACCGCTGGCGATACTGGCTTTCTTCGCGATGGCGCTGGGATTGATTGGAACGCCGGCGTGGCCTTGGTTCCGAGCGTTTCTGGACGGCAGGGCGGTGGGGTTCGACTGGCATGGATTTGCCGAGCCGGGGCTGCTGGGGCTGATGGCGACTTCGACGGTGGTGGTGTTCCTGGGATTGGGGCTGGGATGGAGGCTCTATGGAGGGCAGGCGCCGACGCCGGAGGAGCCGGACGTGCTGGAAAAGGCTGCGCCCGTGGCCTGGGGCTGGCTGCGCGACCGGCTGTATGTGGATGAGTTGTACGGGGTAACGGTGATCGCGTTTTATTGGTGGTGGGCGCGGGTTGCGGACTGGCTGGACCGCCGGGTTTGGGGCGGAGTGGTGGCCGGGGTTGCGTGGGCCTTTCGCGGCTGGGCGCAGTTGAACCAGTTCCTCGATAACAACGTTGTGGATGGCAGCTTCGACAAGGGCTGCGATGAACTGGCGAGCGGCGGAGGGTTGCTGGCGGCGGTGCAAACCGGGCGCGTGCAGACCTACCTGAGAATCTTGGCCCTTTCTGTGGTCGCGCTGGCGGCGATTCTGATCTGGAGCAGCCTGCCATGAGCGGAATTCCTGTGTTGACGCTGTTGACCGTGGTGCCCCTGGTGGGTGCGGCGATTGCGCTCTGGTCGGGCAAACATGCGCGCACCGTGGCGCTGATTACGACGCTGGGCAGCCTGGCGCTGGCGCTTTTTGTGTGGACCCAGTTGCCCGCGAATGGTTCAATCGGGCTGGTGGAACGAGCCAGTTGGGTGCCGTCGCTGGGGATTGAATATCACCTGGGCGTGGATGGGCTGGGGGCGTTGATGGTGGTGTTGTCAGCCATCGTGACGCTGATGTCGGTGGATGCGGCGCACCGGGTGCACCACCAGCCGGGACTTTATTTTGGATTGGTGCTGGTGCTGGAGTCGGGGCTGTTCGGATCGTTCACGGCGTTGAACTTCTTCCACTGGTTTTTGTTCTGGGAGCTGAGCCTGATTCCGGCGTTCTTCCTGATCAAGTTGTGGGGCGGGACGCGGCGCGGGCCGGCGGCGACGCAGTTCTTTGTGTATACGATGGCGGGGTCGGTGGCGCTGCTGGTGGCGTTTCTGGCGGTTTTTGTTGCCACGGGCAGCATGGACTTCCCGCACCTGACGCTGCTGGCTTCGACGGGCGAGTTGGAGCAGATGGTGACGGCGCACCTGGGGCCGGTGACCCTTTGGCTGGCGATCGGAGTGCTGGCGGGGTTCGCGGTGAAGGTGCCGATGGTTCCGTTTCACACATGGCTGCCGGCGGCTTACGCGGAGGCGCCTTCGCCGGTGACGATGCTGCTGACCGGCGCGATGTCGAAGATGGGCGTGTATGGTCTGCTGCGGATTGCGATTCCGTTGTTCGGGGCGCAGATTGCCGAGATGCGGACACCGTTGCTGGTGCTGGCGGTGGCGACGGTGGTAATGGGCGCATGGGCGGCGGCGCAACAGAAGGATTTGAAACGGGTGTTCGCGTACTCGAGCGTGAATCACCTGGGCTATTGTCTGCTGGGGATATTTGCGTTGGCGGTTCCGGTGGCCGTAGGCGATGCGGGCGCGCTGGCGAACCAGGCGGCGGCGCTGAACGGCGTGATTCTGCAGATGTTCAACCACGGGTTGACGGCGGCCACGCTGTTCTGGTTTGTGGCCATGCTGCAGACGCGAACGGGCGGGCACCGCGGCATCGACGACTTTGGCGGGCTGCGCAAGCCCGCGCCGGTGCTGGCGGGACTGATGGGGATTGCGCTGTTCAGCTCGTTGGGGCTGCCGGGGCTGAACCAATTTGTGGGCGAGTTTTTGATCTTCCGCGGCGTTTTCCCACTGGCATGGGTGGCAGCCACGGTTTCTGTTCTTGGCCTGCTGGTGACGGCGGCGGTGATGCTGACGGTGATTCAGAAAGTGTTTAACGGACCTGTGCCGGAGCATTGCGTAGGTTTCCCAGACCTGCATCACGGGGAGCGGATGGCGCTGGCTCCGGTGATTTGCCTGATGTTTCTGGTAGGACTTTTGCCGCAACTGATTGTGGACACTGTGAACCCAACGGTTCAAAACCTGCTGGCGCACTGGAGATTCTGATGTTTTCGATATTTCATCCAAACTCCGGGTCGCTATTGGCATTCACGATCTATCTCTCGTTTGCCGGGGCGCTGGTGCTGGCGCTGTTGCCCAAAGGGCGGCCGGGTCGCCACGGCGACCAGGCGTTGGCGCGTTGGCTGGCGCTGGCGGTGGCCGTGGCTGGCCTGGCGCTGGCGCTGCAGGGGTTTGTGGCCGGGATGGGGCCAAATCATGCCGCCCGCGTGACGATTGTCGATCTGCCCTGGGTGCCGTCGATGGGGATTCACTACCTGCTGGCAGCCGATGGAATCAGCCGCGTGCTGGTGCTGCTGACGGGGCTCGCGGCAGTGGCTGGAGTCCTGTTCAGCTGGAACATCGAGCTGCGCACGAATGAGTTTTTCGCGTTCTTCCTGGCGCTGATCGGTGGGGTGTACGGGGTCTTTCTCAGCTTCGACGTGTTTCTGCTCTTTGTGTTCTACGAGGTTGCGATCGTGCCCAAGTACTTCCTGATCGCAATCTGGGGATCGACGCGGCGGGAGTACGCGGCGATGAAGCTGGCGCTCTACTCGTTTGTGGGCTCGGCGATGGTGCTGATCGGGGTGCTGGCGGCTTATGCGACGGCGGGGAGCCACTCGACCGGCCTCATTGCACTGGCTCATGCGGGGCTGCCGGTGAGCTTCCAGATGTGGGCGTTTCCGCTGGTGTTTGTCGGGTTCGGGATTCTGGCCGGCTTATGGCCGTTCCACACCTGGGCGCCGACAGGCCACGTGGCCGCTCCGACGGCTGCGTCGATGCTGCTGGCCGGGGTGGTGATGAAGCTGGGCGCTTACGGCTGCCTGCGGGTCGCGATCGGGCTGTTTCCCCGCGGGCTTGATCCGTGGGGGTTTTCGTTCATTGGCGTCGGTTCGTGGCGCGACGTGTTTGCGGTGCTGGCGGTGGTGGGGATTGTGTATGGCGCGCTGGTGGCGCTGGCGCAGACGGACTTCAAGTTTGTGATCGGCTACTCCAGCGTGAGCCACATGGGGTTTGTGCTGCTGGGACTGGTGACGCTGAACCAGATCGGCGTGACGGGCGCGGTGTTGCAGATGTTTTCGCACGGCATCATTGCGGGACTGCTGTTCGCCATTGTGGGGCGCATCGTCTACGACCGCACGCACACGCGGCAGTTGGCGCAGTTGGAGACGATGCACCTTTCCAGGCGATTGCCGTTTGCGGCGTGGGCCTTTGTGATTGCCGGAATGGCGTCCATGGGGCTGCCGGGATTCTCCGGATTTGTGGCCGAGTTGCAGGTGCTGGTGGGGGCGTGGATCGCGAAGCCCTGGTGGACGGTTGTGGCGGGCGTGGGGATTGTGGTGGGCGTGGCGTACACGTGGAGGGCCATGCAGAAGGCGTTCTTCAGCGATGTGCGGCCGAGCGCGCATGATCTGGAGCATGAGCAGGAGCAGCCATTCGCGACGATCACCTGGCCGGAGGTTACGGGCACGGTGCTGCTGGCGTGGGTCAGTCTGGCTGTAGGCCTCTATCCAAAGATTCTGCTCGATGCCATCGAGCCGGCGGTGAAGACGCTGCTTCTGGGAGGGGGACAATGAACTACGCGGATATCTATGAATCTTTGAAACAGGCGACTTACTCTCAGGTAACATCAATGTCCAAATGAATTACTGGCCGGCGGAGACGTACAATCTCTCGGAGTGCCACGAGCCGCTGATCGGGATGGTCCGCGATCTGATCGAGAACGGCCGCAAAACAGCGGAGGTCGTGGCCGGCCGCATGGAAGACGGGTTCGGCGCGCGGCTTACGCGCGCGAAGCGGGGTCGAAGTGGATGTCGGATGGAAGGATGCCCAGACAGTTACGGCGACGGTGCGAGCGCTCATCTCCGGCGAGCACCAGTTCCGTCCGCCAGCCAACTTCAGCTTCGTGCCCGTTGCGGAAGCGAAGCCGGAGCCGGACGGCGCAATTACACTACGCGTCGAAAAGGGAAGAAGATACCGGCTGCAGGCCACGCCGCCTTGAACCGGGCCTGCGCAACGGGGATTGGCGCAGCGATGGTATCGCCTATAATCTCGTCTTGGTAGAAAGTGCCTACGAGAGCTGCCGGTGATGGTTTCATCCTTCGGCGCTCCCGTGCGACTCGTACCAGGGCCTTCTCCCAGCGGAGCATCCAATGAGCATTTCGCGCCGAAAGTTTCTCACCACGTTTGCCACCGCGGGCGGCGCAGTTCTCAGCGTCCCCGAAACTTTCGCTGCGCCCTATCGGGTTTCAGTGCGGCGCGACAGTGGAGCCGCAGCGGGAGCGGGCATGGAAAGCAGCGCATCCGGCCCCGATAAACAGGGCGTGCCGCTCGCAATTCCCTCCACCATGCCGATGGGTTCGGGCGCGCCGCTGGGAGGCATCGGGACGGGGTTTGTAGAGATTCGCGCCGACGGCTGCTTCTATGAATGGCAGATCTTCAACTCCGGCCCCTGGTCGCAGAATGCCCGCTCTACCACTGCGCCGCCTCCTCCGGGGCCCCAATATCTGCGCTTTGTGCTCCGTTCCAGAAAGACTTCCGACGCGATACCTCAGGTGCGACGGCTTTATCTCCGTTCCGATGAGAACGACCTCTACACACTGCCATTCGTTCAGGATGTCGAGTCGATCGACTACTACGCCTGGTTTCCAATGACGGGTCTTCGCTATAACGATCCGTCTGTCCCCGTCCGTGCATCGGCCCATGTCTTTTCGCCCTTTATGCCGGGCAATGCACGCGACTCGGGCACTCCCGGGTTCCATGTTGTCTACTCTCTTGAAAACGTCTGCGAAGAGCCTGTGGAAGTGTCGCTGGCCGGCTTCCTTGACAATCCGCTGGCTTCCGCGCTGCCCGAGCGCCGCCTGACCAATACGGTCTCGCAAAACCATGGCGCTACCAGCCTGTTTCTTGACACCGCGGCTGAGACCGACTTTCCCTCAGGGCTCGGCAACATGTGTCTCTCAGTTACAGGAGGCGAGCACTCCTACATTGGTGGCACCTTTCAGGAATACGCGCTGCCCGGCGCCTGCCGGTGGAAGACACCGCGTGTCAATTACATGCTTTTGAGTGTCATGCATGAGTTACTGGCGAGTGGCCGCCTGCCGAACACAATCGGACAAACCGACCCCAGCACCGGATTGCCGACGATGGCCCAGATCGATGCCTTCTCCGCCGCCGAAATTGAAAACAAGATCAAGGAACTAAGCTCCGATGCACTGCTGGCGCGCGTTTTCTCCGACGCCCGCCTGGCCAATGCCGGTGGGGAAGGGAACGATCGCAGGAATCTGCTCAAGGAAGTCCGTAGCAATCTGCTCGGAAAAGACGGCGCTCGAAAGCTCACCTGGGGGACAGGAGCAATGGCTTCAAGCGTCCAACTTGCGCCAGGGCAGAAGGTTGAGATTCGTTTCACCCTGAGCTGGTTCTTTCCCCATCACCTCACAACGGATGGCCACGAAATGGGGCATATGTATGCTAACTGGTATCCCGATGCAGCCGGCGTCAACAGCTACCTCTGCGCCCATTACAATGAGCAGCGCGCCGCGACGGAGAGTTTTGCCCGCACCCTCGCCGATACATCCTGTGGCGATGCGATGTGCTTTGCGTGGTCCAGCCAACTTTCGACTTTGGTGTTCAACACCTGGTGGATCAAGGACGGCAGTTATGCGATTTGGGAGGGGCTGGGCTGCTGTGGCTTGTCGACTACCGATGTGGATTATCAGGGCAGCTTTCCCATCATAGCTCTCTTCCCTGAGCTCAAGCTCTCGCAGATGAAGCGGATCATTGCCCTTCAAAACAAACTCGGACAGGTACCGCACAATTATGCGGGCAACTTCGACCGAGTCGATGTCCCAGGGTTTGCGCGGGTCGATATGAATCCTCAATTCGTCATGATGGTGTACCGGGATTACCTGTGGACTGCAGACAGGGAATATCTCGCATTCATGTGGGGGCATGTCGTCAGGGCGATGACATTCACAGAGTCGCTCGACACCAATGGAGACGGGCTTCCCGACCGCGAGACGGGCTTTCAGACCTATGACCAATGGCGCATGAAGGGAACGCCTTCCTACATCGCCTCCCTCTGGCTCGGCGCTCTGCGCGCCGCCGTCAGGATTGCCAGGGAAGCAGACAAGCCCGGCGAGGCCAGGCACTGGTCGGACCTGTTGACCAAGGCGTCGGCCAGTTTCGATAACATGCTTTTCAATGGCGAATACTACAGCCTCTGGGTGGACGGCAAGAACCACGATGAAATGTGCATGACGGACCAAATCTCCGGCGAGTGGTTCACTCATCTCATCGGCCTGCCCACGACAATCTCGGAGAAGAACCTCAACCAGTCAATCGACAGCATTTTCACTAACAACTTCAATCCGGAGTTTGGCCTGCACAATGCTACCGCTCCCAAACGGGGCGCAGGTCTGCTGGCGCTCAACAATCTGCAGGCCGGCGGACTCTGGTCGGGAATCGAGTTCGCATTTGCATCGTTTCTGATGGATCATGACCGTTATGCCGACGGAGCAAGGATTGTGGAGGCGATTCACCAAAGGTATCTGCGCGCCGGCCAACCGTGGAACCACGTGGAATGCGGCGGCCATTATTCGCGCGCAATGAGTAGTTGGGCCACCATGCTTGCCGCCACCGGTTTCAAGCCCGATATGCCCAATAAGTCTCTGGCGGTCGTCCCAACGGCGCCTGGAGACTTCCGTGCTCCATGGGTTACGGCGTCAGGCTTCGGCACGATCAGCCGCTCCGGACGGACCCTGTCGATCCACTGCGCCTCTGGAACGCTCAATTTGAAATCTCTCAAGCTTCAAATGGCCGCTCAATCCGCCCGCATGGGAGCACTTACGCTTGCCATAAGCATCACCACAAGAGAAGGTGGCGCGATGCTCGAGTTTTCTACTCCTTTATCTCTCACCGCAGGTCAGACATTGACCGTTGTGTAGAGTCGTCTTGCCGGCCGATCGATGCTCATCGAACGGCTAACTGCATCCTAACTGTTTGTGTCAGCCTGGGAAACAACCGCAACCTGCGCCAACGGCCACGTCGCATCCAACCTATTGCACCGCAGGCTGCCAAGGGAACAGCATTCATGAGGGACAGCATTCACGAGAATGAAGGCCAGTAACCTTACTTAGCGTTCGTCAGGCTCTTGGCTGCTGCTCCGGTCATCCTCCGCCTTCTCTCAGTGGAGGCACGGATTACGAGTTGAGGCTGAAGTATAAAGGTCTTATTACGTGGACGCGTCTTGGACTCCAGGAGCGAGAGGGTCAGGCGTGCCGCACGTTCTCCGATCAACTCGGTCTGTTGATCGATGCTGGATAAAGGGACGCGGAGTTCAGTATCATAATGGAGATTTCCAGACCCTATTACAGCGATATCTTCGGGGACCCGCAAGCCTGCATCGAGAATGGTATGAATGGCTCCAATTGCCATGGGATCGTTGTAGCAGAATACGCCGTCGGGACGAGGATGGAGGGTGAGCATCTGGCGCATCAATTCGGCCCCGCTTTCCCTGCTTTGAACATCCACCAACCGCTGAGTGGAAACATACCCAGGCAAAGGCGTCAATTTGCTTTTCGCCAAGGTATTTAGATATCCCTTGAGACGGCCTATGCCGGGACTGGTCTGCGGCCCACGTAAATGGGCAATCCTCCTGCAGCCCACTTCAATCAGATGCTCAGTCGCCAGGATCCCGACAGCCTCGTCATCGACTCCCACGAAATTTGCGTGGAGATCGGGAAAACTGCGGTCGATCAAGACAAACGGAGGACCCTGCTTCTGGATGCGCTTGAATAGCGCGGAAGTTGTGCATGACGAGGCAATAATCAGAGCGTCCAGTCCGCGACCGAGGAGCCGGTTGATTTCACGCTCCTCCAATTCGGGATCCTCGTCCGAAGTTAGGATCGTGAGGCAATAGTCCTTCTTCAGAAGGGCCCCAGAGAGGGATTTTGCTATCTGGGCGAAAAACGGGTGCAGCAGGTCGGGCACCACAAGACCAACGAGATATGTCTTTCCTGTAACCAAACCGCGCGCCGCAAGATTCGGAGTGTAATTGAGTTCCTTGATGCGGTCCAGAACCCGCTTGCGAGTTTCGTCACCAATATCCCGGTGGTTCCGCAGTACCTTTGAAACCGTGACAACGGAAACCCCAAGATCTCGGGCAATATCCTTCATGGTCGTGGGCATGGCCTAAATATACAACATTACTTTGAAGTCTTTACCTGCGTTTGGGCCAGCCAACGGGACAACCGCGGGGCGGTTACACCCATCCGATTTGGATTCCGCCTGCTGTGCCCAATGCTACTCCTGGCACTGCCGTCTTCAATAAAGTGACTGCCAGAGGCTGGTGGCAAGATAGAGGACATGGCCCATTCCATACGCATTTTCCGTGATCGCGGGCGGGCTATCGGGGATTTGTGAACCTGGTGAGCGTCCTTGCCGCGTGAAGCTCCAAAACCTCATAGAAGTGGATGGAAGCTTGCCAGTTTTGAAGTCTGCGTGACGCGGCGTATGATGGCGTGAGCATTGGCGAGTATGCCCAGCTTCGAAGTAAAAAAGGGAAGCTTCCCATGAATGTGAGAGTACAGTTGCACCGGGGTCTTGTCCTGTGTTGCCTG
This sequence comes from Acidobacteriaceae bacterium, assembly GCA_003139795.1. GTDB lineage: Bacteria > Acidobacteriota > Terriglobia > Terriglobales > Acidobacteriaceae > Telmatobacter. Next base: position 22,582 of record PLGM01000120.1, read on the forward strand.
ACGTTCGTCCCGTGCCCGCACTCCACCGCTCAACAAGCGAAAGAGGCTCAGGACGCGGGTACCAGGATTCAAGTCAACGTCAACAGAGTGCTGGTGCCGGTTGTGGTCCGCGATAAGCAGGGCCGTGCAGTGGGCGACCTGAAAAAAGAGGACTTTCAAGTCTTGGACAACGACAAGCCGCGAACTGTCTCAGCATTCACGGTGGAGAGACGCGGCGGCCTGGAAGCGAGCGCGGCCGCCAGCCATGAAAGCGTTGCGCAGCCGCCGGCTTCAGTGAGTGCCGCGCCGCAATCGCCGCTCCTGCCAGACCGCATCCTTGTCTTCCTATTCGACGACATGCACATGAGCTTTGAAGACCTGGCGTATGCCAGGAAGGCCGGCGTGAAGGCACTAAACGGGGCATTGACCGGCTCGAATATGGCTGCCGTGGTTTCGACTTCTGGAAAAACCAACAGCGGATTGACACGTGATCGCGCCAAGCTGCAGGCCGCGATCATGAGCCTGCTGCCGAGCCAGACCGACAAAGCCGATTGTCCGAATATCGACTACTACCAGGCTGACCTGATGTTGAACAAGCACGACGCAACGGCGGGACAGGACGCATTGGCCCAGGTGCTCAATTGCAACCCCGGCATCAATCCGCAGACCGACCTTCCCGCAGCTGCCAGGCTGGCGGAGTCGGCAGCCAGGCGTGCTCTGGCGATTGGCTCTCAGGATGTCCAGGCAACCTTCGCTACTATCTCCGAGATTGTGCGCAGGATGGCCCCGCTGCCAGGGCAGCGCACGCTGATCCTGGTGTCGTCCGGCTTCCCCATCGTCGAGCAGGAGTCCAGGACCGCGGAGTCGCGGATCATGGACCTGGCGGCGCAGTGGAATGTGACCGTCAGCGCGCTGGATGTGCGCGGGTTGTACACGACGGCATTGATGGCCAGTGACGATACACACGTGGTTCCGGTGTTGACAAAGGGTGAATTCCGCGCCAACGCCATGAAGGCGGCCGAGAACGTGATGGCGGAACTGGCTGACGGCACCGGCGGCACGTTCTTTCATAACAGCAACGATCTGGACGCGGGATTCAACGCCCTGACGGAGGCGCCGGAGGATGTCTACGTGCTCGAACTCTCACTCGACAACGTGAAGCCGGACGGCACGTATCACCGCTTGAAGGTGCAAGTGGATCGGGACGGCCTGGAGTTACAGGCGCGCCGTGGTTACTTCATGCCCAAGCCGGAGAGAAACAAGAAGTAGAAGCTCGACTCTCCGTTCGCGGGATACTCAGAGTTACTGCGGCGGCGCCGTATCGGTGAGAATCCGGGTCGTCGAGGCGAAGCGATGGTAGCCGGTGAACAAAGTCTCGTTCAGCCACTCGGTCGGCGCATCTCCTGAGATGGCTTCGGCGCCGGCGACCGCCGTGGAGAGAGCCAGGCTGCGCACCGGGCAGATGAAACTGCTGCCGCCTATCTCAACCGGCCCGTACTTCACCAGAATCGCGGCCCGCCGGAACGGAGCGCTGTCTTTCGCGTTGGCTTCCATGGTGATGCGGAGAATGGTCCCGGTGGCCGGGTCCAGCCAGACCGAACCGTGATAACCGGGCCTGGTGCGAATGATCGAGGTGTTGGTAGAACTGACGCCGCTCGGCCGTACTCCAATGCCCGCAATGCCCCTGGAGCTGGTGCCGGCGTCGGTCGTTGCGTGGCCCTCCAGGGCCGCCTGCCGCTGAAGCGTCCCGATGATCTCAAAGTGCGATGCGGACTTCGGCACCGAATAGTGGAACACCGCGGTCGCGCCCGCCGCGCTCTGTTCCCAGTGGCTCCAGGTCACCTTCCCCTGGACTGTGTCGGCCAGGATCATGCCCAGCGTGGAACCGAACTCACCCCCGGAGATCAGTCCAATCTGCTCCTTCCACACAGCGGAACCTTGCGTGGGGGGCTGATTTTCCCGTTCGTCGCGGACAGAGACTTCCCGGCTCGAAGTGTCCACAAGGTGCAATCCCGCCCGAACCGGCCACGCGCCTTTCTTGACCTCCTGGGGGCTGTCGTCGTAACGGTTGATGGTCCGGGTGGCCAGGAAGTTGGGCAATCGCGGCAACGTCTGCGCTACATAGCTGCGCGCGGCCGCGAGCATCCGCTGCTGGGCGGCCTCGTCGGGAGCGGCTGTGGCCGGCAACTCGCTCGCCGGCGGATCGAAAAACGCCGACTGATCGGCCAGCAATGCCAGGCCCAGTTCCACCGCGGATCCCGCATTCAATTGCGTGTTCAGCCGTTCCGCCGTATCCTCGCTGAGCCGCTCGGAAAGCTCCATTCCGGCAATCAACCGCACCATCTCCCCGGCAGGCTTGTGCGCCGCGCAGGCCGCGGCCAGCGCCTGCTCCAGTTGCGCCACGGTGACGCGTTTTGCGGCCCCGGCTGGAAGAGCCATCGCCGCCAGAAGCCCCAGGAGAATCAACCGTCGCATTGCACCGTCCCCATTCCGCATCCGTAAAGGAGAGAACCGCAATCGTTCTCACCCAAGGGACACGAAGATTCTAATCCTAGTCAGGCGGAGTTGTTTTGTGCAGTGGGCGGCGGAAGCGATTCTCCACTTGACCTGCCCACGTCAACTCAGTGATAGGCCGCTTTTACTTTTACCCCAGCGACAAGGAGCCGAGGCATGGGACCCCGGAAAGGAAGAGCCGGCAAACGAAGAAAAACTGCGCGGCATGCAGGGGTTGATTTGGCCATGCGATGCGCCTCATCAAGTTCCTTCGCGACTCACTTCGAGACGTCCGCCTGTGGCTGCGGCTGATTGTAATACCGGGTGTTGGTGCGGGTCGCCAGCCCTGGCTTGCCGACGACCACCTTCAGGTCGCGACACTCGTCCGGATGGTTTGCGTATGGAGGGTCGAACGACAGGGTGCAGCAGGCTCCGGCGTCCTCAACACAGCTATCGATCAGGCCTGCCAGATCGTTGCTCGGGTCCAGCACGCGCTCATATGGATTCTGCGATTGTGCCCATTCTTGCGCCTGCAACGTTTAGCAACGGATTCAGTGCCGATAGCAATGCAGTTCAAGGTTGCGGCTCCCTCCATGAATCCTTCCTCCCCTGACCGCGGTTGTAGAATGAGATTGTCATCCTGGAGGAGTAGATGCCTTCAACGGTTGAGGGGCAGTTGCAGGTGCGGACATGAAAGAAAAACCTGGCAGGATTTCCAGGGTTGGAGAGTTGAATTTCATCGCAAACGGTTCACACAAATTGCGGTCTGCATCTGAAGCCGGAAACTGCCGGTATCTTCTTGTCGCTCTCGGAGTCGTCGCGGCGCTGATTAGCGTGGCAATCCCGGCGGCGGCCGCGCAGTACGCTTCTTCGCAGCACTCCGTTGGGGTTACGATCCAGGGCAGCGTCCTCAACTCGGCCGGGAGGCCGGTTGGCGATGCGCTGGTGCGGCTTGAACAACAGGGTGTTCCAGGCGGCTTGGAGACGAAAACAAGTGGAGCGGGTGTCTTTAGGTTTTCCGCGCCTGGGACGGGCAGCTATAACCTCAGCGCGGAGAAATCAGGACTGCGCAGTCGCGCCGCTGCCGTCGTTGTATCGTCCTTGGGAGAGCAAAAGCAGATAAACCTGGTCCTTGAAGATTCGACGCCGGTCCATGCAGATTCCAGCGCTTCTTCAGTGCCTTCAACCCAAGTGATGGAATTTGCCGATGAGCCGACTTTCACCATCGCGGGGGTCACGGATTGGACCGCGGCGGGGGGCCATGGATCGGATACCAGCTTGCGAGCCAGCGAAGCTCTCACGCGTGAAACGCTCAAACTCAAAGCGGACGGTCCAGGACACAACGCGGCAGATTTGAGCGGCGATGCCATTGCAGCGAACGAATCTGAAAGCAAGCTGCGCGCGGCTCTTGCCGGCGCCCCAGGGAGTTTCGAGGCCAACCGTCAGCTAGGCGATTTTTATCTCCACGCGGGCAGATACAGGGAGTCCATTTCTCTGCTTCAGACCTCATACCGGATCGATCCCGCGAATCATGACAACGAATACGATCTGGCGCTGGCTTTGAAGGAAGCCGGCGATATCTCGCAAGCCCGCGAACACGTGCAGAAGTTACTTGCGCATGGGGAGAACGCGGACCTGCACCGCCTGGCGGCCGAGCTTGACGAAAAGTCAGGCGATCCTTTGGCTGCCGTTCACGAATATGAGCAAGCAGTCCGCCTGGATCCGAGCGAACAAGACTATTTCGAGTGGGGCTCAGAGTTGTTGTTTCACCGGGCGATATGGCAAGCACAAGAGGTTTTTGGAAAGGGGGCAAAGGCTTATCCGCAATCGGCCAGAATGCTGGCTGCGCTGGGTACCGCTCTCTTTGCCAGCGCTCGCTACGATGAGGCGGCCCTCCGGCTCTGCGATGCTTCCGACCTGAATCCGGCAGACCCCGAGCCCTACATTTTCATGGGCAAGATAGAGATGGCGGCGCCCAACCCATTGGCGTGCGTTGAGCGGAAGCTGGCGCGATTCGTGCAACTGCAGCCCGGAAGCTCCGTGGCGAATTACCTTTACGCGATGGCCATCTGGAAAGGGCAGGCGCAGCCGGCGGACCCGCTGGCCTTGCAGCAGGTGGAGACGCTGCTTACACGAGCTGTGACGATCGACGCCAAATGCGGCGAAGCTTACCTGCAACTTGGGATTCTCTATTATTCCCAACGCAACTTCGAGAAAGCGATTGGCTATTACACCAAGGCAATCGAAGTGAACCCACAGCTAGACGAGGCTCATTATCGGCTGGGGGTGGCCTATGACCGGATCGGCGAGCCGGCCAAGGCCAAGCAGGAATTCCAGTTACACGATGAGATTAAGAAGCTACAGGCAGCAGCTATCGAACAACAAAGGCGAGACGTTAAACAGTTCCTGGTAGTTGTGCCGGGGCAGCCAGCCTATCCGCTGGCCCATTGAAAGCACAAGCCGTTCAATCCGCCAGGCCATTGACCGCAGCGCCTTGATCCGGCCAACGCAAAGGGCAGTTGTTTCGATGGTCTTGCGAAAGCGCTCTACGCCGATCGCGGCTTGAAGGCCGCGACTATGCCTTCGCCTTCGCGAATGGTGAGTATCTGATTTGCTTTGACCTGCTTGAACTGTTCGATCTTCTGCGTGGTTGGCCACTTGACTTCGATCAAGTCCACGGTCTCGACCTTCCCAAGGCCGAAGTGAAGACGCAGGTCGCTTTGCGACATAACGCTTGTGCCGCCGTGTACTTCGTCCATCTGGGTGTGTGTGCCCGCGGTAACTCGCACGCGGGCTCCAATGGCGGTGCGATTGCACCTGCTTCCCAGGAGCTTTATCTTGATCCAGTTCTGCTTGTTGCCCCCGACATTGTGGAGGAGGGATGGCAGATCGTTCATATTCAAAATCAGGACATCCATGCCACCATCGTTGTCATAGTCTCCGAATGCGGCCCCGCGGCTGGAAAAGCGCGCGCTGATGCCGGGGCCCATCTCAGCAGAAACGTCCTTGAAGCGGCCATTGCCGAGATTCCTGTAGACCAGCCGCGGATTCTTGAAGGTCTCCCCGAAGTTATAGTTGTCGATCTCCGGGTAGACGTGTCCATTGATCTGAACGATGTCCGGCCAGCCATCGTTGTCGTAGTCGATGAAGCCGCAGCCCCACGCCACATAATTGTTGTTGATCCCGACGCCGGAGCTGAAAGACAGATCGCTGAAGGTCCCGTCGCCATTGTTGTGGTAGAGGTCGCAGGTGTCGTCCGCGAAGTTGGTTTTGAAGATGTCGAACCAGCCGTCGCAGTCGTAGTCGGCAACGGCGAGGCCCATTCCAGCCTGCTCATGGCCGTCTTCGTTGTAGGCGCAACCGGCCATGACCGCGACATCGGTGAACGTGCCGTCATGGTTGTTCTGGAATAGGATGCTGGGTTCGGAGTCCACCGCGACATAAATGTCCGGCCAGCCGTCGTTGTCAAAATCGTAAGAGGTAGCGGTGATCGAGTACCGCGGCCCGGGCTTGAGAATGCCCGCCTTCTCAGAAACGTCGGTAAAAGTGCCGTTTCCGTTGTTGTGGTAGAGAATGTTTGTGTCCCCCGGCAGACCGCGCGGGCCGCACATGGTGGGGACACCTTTCCACTGGCAGAAACTCATGTCGTTGGCGGAGGGAATCTTGTCCGGGTCCAGCTTGACGAAATTGCATACGAAAAGATCGAGGTGGCCGTCCCGGTCATAATCGAGGAAAGTGCAGCCAGTGCCCCAACGGACGTTCTCCTGGGAAAGGCCCGCCTTATGGGTAACATCGGTAAAGGTGCCATTGCCGTTGTTATGAAAGAGAATGTTATGGCCCCAGAAGCAACAAAACAGGTCGTCCCATCCATCATTGTCGAAATCGCCCACGCAGACGCCGGTCTGCCAACCGGTACGCCCGAGCCCCGACTTTTCAGTAACATCGGTAAAGGTGCCGTCACGGTTGTTCTTGTACAAGTGAGAGATCGGTTCCTTTCCAGCCGGCCAATGCGCATCGAGGCGATTTCCATTGCTGAGGTAGATGTCGAGCCAGCCGTCATGGTCGTAGTCGAAAAAGGCCAGTCCGCTTCCCTTGGTTTCAATGATGACCCGCTTGCGGTCTATACCGCCCCACACGTTGGGGATGTTCAGCCCGGCTTGCTGAGCCACATCGAAAAACTGAACCGGAAACGAAGCGGGCTGCGATGCAGCGGCTTGCACGACGAGCGGATTCTTCCATTTCGAAAGTGGAGTCGCCAGAGCGTCGGTGAGTGTGCTGCCGAGCACGATGAGAGATGATCCGAGGAAGCGGCGTCGCGGAAAAATCATAGATGGCAATGATTATAGCGACAGGAACTTGTCCTGGGAAAGACTGCACCGGCCAGCAAGCGGATGCAACTGCCGCACCTGCCACGCGTAGCTTTATCGGACAGGGACCTTCGGAAACGGACGGGGAACGATTCCCACGCCTTCCTTGGCCGCAATGATCTTATCGACGTGAACATCAGTTAGGGGAGCCCTGAATAAGCGCTTACAGCGAGTCAACATTCCCTCGGGGGCTCAAGCCCGCGTTGATTCTTCTGCATCTGCGGCGCGGCCAAACCACACCCTCTAGTACCACGACCGTGTGGATATGTCGTCTCCCAGGTCTTCCGCCGCGGTCCGCCACGGCGGAAGACCTGGGGCACCCAAACTCGTGGGCGCGATTACGAAATCACCGAGTCACGGTACTAGCGCCAATTGCTCAGCGCAGATATCGGGACCTATCGCATGGTGTAGCCTACTTTCCGCACATCTCGG
>PLGM01000262.1 GCA_003139795.1 Acidobacteriaceae bacterium
TCCGCAGCTTCTTTAGCCCCCGAGGGAACGTGTTTTCTATCCTTTGCATTCCCTCGGTGGCTAAGGCCGCGCCGTTTCAAAACTGCGAGTTTTTAGGCAGATTCTAAGTCACTTCCGCTTCCTCTTCCTCCGGCTCCCCCATCGGATCGTTGTTCCGGTCCGTCACCTCGACAATCTCCTTGAGCCGCGCCGCCAGTTCCGGCGTCCAGCTTCCCTCCGGCGCGCGCCAGCCCCAGTTGCCGGCTCCCACGGCCGGCGTATTCATCCGCGCCTCCGCGCCCAGCTCAAGTAGGTCCGGCGCCGGAACCACCGCCAGTTGCGCCACGCTTGCCTCCACGGCCCGGATCAGCGGCCACACCGGCCGCGCGCCAACCGGCCCCACGTAAGCCTCCACGGCGCTGCGTTCAACCTTGCCGGCCGTCTGCCACCACCCCTGCGTGGTGTCGTTGTCGTGCGTGCCGGTGTAGGCCACGGTGTCCGGCGTGAACCGGTGCGGCAGATGGATGTGCGCGCCCTTGTCGCTGAACCCAAACTGGATCACCTTCATCCCCGGCATGTGCAGCTCCAGCCGCAGCGCCTCCACCGCGGGAGTAATCAGCCCCAGATCCTCGGCCACCAGCGGCAGTGGTCCCAGCGCCGCCTCCAGTGCGCGAAACAGCTCCCGCCCTGGCGCCTTCACCCACTTCCCGTTAACCGCCGTTTTCTCCTCGACCGGGATTGCCCAGTAAGCCTCGAAGCCCCTGAAGTGGTCCAGGCGCACAATGTCGTAAAGCCGCCGAGCCCGTCGTATCCGCTCAATCCACCAGTCGAACCCCCGCTCCTCCAGCACCTCCCAGCGATAGAGCGGATTGCCCCACCGCTGCCCCGTCGGCGAAAAGTAATCCGGTGGCACGCCGGCGATCCGCGCCGGCTTCAGTTCCTCGTCCAGCTCGAAAAGATCGGGGTGAACCCAAACGTCCGCCGAATCCATGTTGACGAAGATCGCCACATCGCCCAGAATCCGAATCCCGCTCCGCGCCGCAACCTCCCGCAGGTTGTTCCACTGCCGCGCAAAGGCAAATTGCAGCACCTGTTCCCGTCCCAGAGCCCGCCCATGCTGTGCGGCAATCTGCGCCAAAGCCCTCGGCCGGCGTCGCCGTACCGCCTCGGGCCACGTCGTCCACGCCCCCGTCGCGTACTGCCGCCGCAGTTCGGCATAAATTGCGTAATCGATCAGCCAACCCGCCTCCGCCTGGCAAAACTCCTCGAATTCCGCCCACTGTTCCTTGAGCTTCGGGTCGTGCGGCCCGCGATCCAGGAAGTTTCCCGCCGCCTCGTGGAGCAGCGGCAGCTTCCGCGCCTCCACCTCGTTGAAGTCCACGTTCACGCCTCGTCCGGCCAGCCCGCCGATCCGCTCGCCCTCGATCCAACCCCAATCCGAAAGGTATTCGAGACTGATGAGAAACGGATTGCCCGCAAAGGCCGACGATCCCGCATAGGGCGAGTTCCCGTAGCCCGTGGGGCCGAGCGGCAAAACCTGCCAGACGTGCTGTTTGGCCTCCGCCAAAAAGGTCACAAACTCGTGGGCGGCTGGTCCCAGGTCGCCGATGCCCCCATAAGAGGGCAGCGAGCTCAAGTGCAGCAAAACTCCGGACGAACGCAAGAATTCCATCTCTCCATTATCGGCTGGATCGGCGGCGGACGAGCAACGGCAATAGCAAATCGCCTGTTGCTTTACACCCATGCCACTGCCTTCAAGTGACCTCGTTGCCAATTGACACCGGGGAATCCTTCGCGTATATCTTTACGTCTAAACAGGCTGCGGAAAAACCCGGTTTGGAGGCGATCCGTCAGCGCTTTGTAACAGGGCACGACTTCAGTCGTGCCGCAAGATGTTGGAAAGAAAGGGTGGGCTTTAGCCCCTGCATCGCTATCCCTCCCGCAAATGCCGGAAGGGAGCAGTTTTTCCGCAACCTGTAAACCAAAGAGGTTCTCATGTCTCCTGAATCGGCCGTTCGGCTAAAGGCCCTCCAAGCTGCTCCCTTGGACGCTTGGATCGCTCTTTCGGAAGATGAATCCCGCATCGTTGCGGTTGGACGCGACTACAGCGAAGTAGCGGCGAAGGCGAACGCTGCCGGCGAGACGGACGTGCTCATTCTTAAGACGCCCCCATCCTGGGCTCCACTTTCGGTCTAAAATTGCCCACAACTGTTCCATATCGGATATACCCTGGCCGCCGGGGAGAACCTCTCTATGCAGCAGTGCTGGATGTCCAAATAGCACTTGCAACGCCGAACGCGCCCCGTACGATGCGATTTGAAGCGCTGATTGATTCCGGCGCGGCGCGCTGTCCTTTCCATGCCAATCTCGCCGCGGCAATTAGCCTCGATTTGAAAGCCGGGGAAGTCGAGATCCTCAATGGAATCGGCGGACCGGAGATAACTTGGCTCCACGATATAAGCCTTTATGTATACGGTGGCCCCGTAAGAATCCGGACGGGATTCAAAGAAACGCTCCCGCTGGCTGCCCTTCTTGGGATGAACGGGTTCTTCCAGCACTTCAACGTCACTTTTGAAGGCGCAGCCAATCGGTGCGTTTTGGATCGCATCCGCATCAACTAAGGCAGCAACGCATCATCAGGACATCACCGTGAATTGGAAAACCGCTCGGAAGAATTCACCCAGCCGCTATAATCCCTGTGTCCGGCGCATCATGCCGCAAATCCTTCCAGAAATCCCCCGAGGAATAAATCCCTTGCAGAACCCTTTCGGTCGCTCATCCTTCTCAGCCCTGGCCCTCCTGCTTGCAGTCCTTGCGCCTGTCTCCGCCGCGGCAAATTCAACCCCACCCCAGCCGCTTGTCCTGGCTGCCGGCTGGCAGTTGCAGGACGCGGCCAAAGTCCCGCAATCCGCCGCGCAAGTTTCTGCCCCGGCCTTCAATACCGCCGGCTGGTACAGCGCCACGGTTCCCGGCACTATCCTCACCACCCTGGTCGACAACCACGTCTATCCCGAGCCCCTCTATGGTGAGAACAACCGCCCCGAAACTATTCCCGAAAGCCTGGCGCGCGCCTCCTACTGGTACCGGACCCTGATCGAAATTCCCAAGTCTTACCAGGGCCAGCACATCTGGCTCAACTTCGACGGCATCAACTACTCCTCCGCCATCTGGGTCAACGGCGTGCAAATCGGCGTCACACGCGGCGCCTTCATCCGCGGCATCTTTGACATCACCCCCAACGTGAAGCCGGGCCACCAAGCCGTTCTCGCCGTCCTCGTCGCGCCCCAGCCCCACCCCGGCGTCTCCCACGAGCACACCCTGCGCAACGGCCTCGGCCAGAACGGCGGCGAGTCCGCCATCGACGGCCCGACCTTTCTCTCCACCATCGGCTGGGACTGGATCCCCGCCATTCGCGACCGCGACACCGGCATCTGGCAAAAAGTCTTCCTCTCCGCCACCGGCCCCGTCGTCATCAGGAACCCGCTCGTCACCACCGATCTCCCCCTGCCCCGCACCGACTCCGCCGACATTGGCCTCCAGGTCACCGTCGAAAACGTCACCGACAAACCGATCACCGGAGACCTCTCCGCCAGCGTGGGAACCTTCGCCTTTGGCAAGCCGGTCACCATCGCTCCACACAGCGCGCAGCAGGTCTCCTTCGACTCCAAATCCACCCCCTTGCTCCACTTTGACCATCCTCGCCTCTGGTGGCCCAACGGTTACGGCCCGCATGAACTCTACACGTTTCATCTCGCTTTCAAGATCAACCAGAAAACCTCCGACGCCCAGGACGTCACCTTCGGCGTCCGCAAAATCTCTTACAGCGTTCCCGGCACCGACACCCTGACCATCAGCGTCAACGGCGTTCCCATCTTCATTCGCGGCGGCGACTGGGGCCTCGACGAGGGCCTCAAGCGCATCCCCCGCGAGCGCCTCGCCGCCGAAATCCGCCTGCATCAGCTGGCCAACGTCAACCTCATTCGCAACTGGGTCGGCCAAAGCACCGGCGAAGACTTCTACGAGCTTTGCGACGAGTACGGCATCCTCATCTGGGACGAATTCTTCCAACCCAATCCCAACGACGGCCCCGATCCCACCGATCTCGACACCTACATCGCCAACGTCCGCGACAAGATTCTCCGCTACCGCAACCACCCCGCCATCATGCTGTGGTGCGCCCGCAACGAAGGCTTCCCGCCACCCGAGATCGATGCCCTTCTCCGCAAGCTGATGGCCGAGCTCGAACCTACGCGCCGCTATCAGCCCAGTTCCACTGACGGCCCCGGCGTCCGTTCCCACGGCCCCTACTCGTGGCGCACCCCGCGCGAGTTCTACACCGTCACCGACGACTACTTCAAGACCGAAACCGGCTCTGTCTCCATCCCAACACTCGAATCGATTCACGGCATGATGCCCAAAAAAGACTGGGAGACCATCACCGACGATTGGGCCGAACACGATCTGGCCAAAGGCGCGCAAAACGGAGACGCATACCCCGGCACCCTCGCCGCCCGCTATGGCAAGGTTGCCAATCTCGCCGACTTCGTTCGCAAGGCGCAGTTGATGAACTACGAGTCCTATCGAGCCATGTACGAGGGCCGCAACGCGCAGCTCTTCCATCCCACCACCGCCGTCATCACCTGGATGAGCAACCCCGCTCAGCCGAGCTTCGTCTGGCAGCTCTACCACTACGATCTGGAGCCCAACGCCTCGCTCTTCGCCGTCAGGAAAGCCGGCGAAATGGTCCACATTCAATTCAACGAAGCCACGGGCGAACTTCAGGTCATCAACAACCTGCCCGATCCCCTCGCCAATGCCGTCGCCCACGTCTCCATCTACAACCTCGATGGATCGCTGGCCTCCGAATATGACGAAAAGGTCACGGCACTGCCGTCGTTAGCCACCACCCTCGGCCCCGTCAAATTCCCGCCTTCGCTCGCTTCTACGCATTTCCTCAAGCTCGATCTGCACAATTCCGTTGGCTACCTGGTCTCAAGCAACTTCTACTGGCGCGCCCAGCCCGGTTATCCGGACGTTTTCACCGATCTGGATAAGCTGCCCATGGTCACCCTTCAAGCGCAAATCGAACGCAAGGACGCGGACGGCAAGCTCCTGGTCACCGTCACTCTCCACAATCCCACCGCCAACATCGCACTCATGGCTCACCTCCAACTGCGCCGCGCGCATTCCGGAGATCGCGTGCTGCCCGCCTTCCCGAGCGACAATTACGTCTCGCTGGTCCCCAATGAAACCCGCGTCATCACCCTCGAAGCCGGCGCCAGCGCCTTCAACGGCGAAGACGCACTCGTCGTCGTCGACGGCTGGAATGTCACCGTCGCCCCAGCGTCCTCACCCGGCGCCTCCATCGCCCCCAACGTTGACGCCCAGCCCGATCACTGGCCCGTCACCGGCCTGCCGTTCCAAACCACGAACCTGCGCTGAAGCCTCCCCGCTCCAGACGCAAAAAGGCCCGCAACCATCCCGGTTGCGGGCCTTTCCACTGTTTTCTTCCGTCCGGCCCCGTTTACGTCCCCGGAATCACCGGCCCCTGCTGCGCCTTGGCGTTCATCACGATGCGCTTGTTCTTCTTGTATTCGTCCATGATCCCGCCCAGGAAGACGTTGAAGGCGTCCGAGCGGCGCTGCTCCAGCATCTGGTCGCGCGTCTGGTCGAAGTTCTTCGCGATCTCGTCCGCGCTCGGCTCCTGCTTCTCCACGATCTTGGCCACCACGCCTGTCCGCTGCGCGTCTATCGGTCCGCTGATCGCGCCCACCGTCAGGTTTAGCAACTCGGGAGCCACCTGCCCCACCTGCCCCAGGTCGGGAACCTGGCCGCTCGGGCCCACCAGCTCGCTGGTCTTCACGGTCGCGCCCAGTTCCTTGGCGGCCTTGGCCAGATCGTTCCCCGCTTTGGCCTTGTCCGCCAGTTCCTTGGTCTTTGCGCTCAGCAGCCCCGGCAATTGCTGGTCGCGATATTCGTCCAGAACGTGCGCCTTCCAGTCGGCAAACGCCGGCGCGTGCGCCGCGGCAATCCCCGTAACCTGGAAGATCGCGTAGCCCTCCCCGGTCGGCGCAAATTGCGGCGGATCGCCCTGCTTGGACTCGAAGGCCTTGGCAATCAACTGCGACCCATCCGGCAGCGCGGAGATTACCCCCTGGCGCCCGACCGGCGGCGTGGTCACCACTTCCAGTTTGTGGGCCGCCGCCGTCTTCTCCAGGCCGTTCTTGATCGCCTCTGAGGTCAAAGTATGTGCGTAGTTCTCCTCCGTGGCCGCCGCCTTCTGGCGAATCAGCGTCGCCTGAATGGTCGGCAGCACCTCGCTCAGGTCCTGCGCGTGCGCCGGCTTGCGCTCTTCCACCTGCACAATGTGGTACCCGAACTGGCTCTTCACGATCTGCGTGTCCCCGATCTTCTGGCTAAAGATCGCTTTGTCGAACTCCGGAACCATGGTGCCTCGCTGCGCAAAGCCCAGTTCGCCCCCTTTGTCCTTGCTGCCGGGGTCGTCGGAATTCTTTTTTGCCAGCTCGGCAAAGTCCGCGCCGCCCTGAATCTGCTTCAGAATCCCCTCCGCCTTGGCCTTGGCCGCCGCATCGGTCTTGGCATCCGCCCCCGCCGGCACCTTGATCAGGATGTGCCGCGACCGCGCCTGCTCCGGAGTCTCGTACTCGCTCTGGTGCGCGGTAAAGTACGCCTGAATCTCCTGCTGCGTGGGCTGCGGAACCCCGCCCGGCAGCTCATTGGGCGTAAACGCAAAGTAGGTGATCTTGCGCTCTTCCGGCACCGCTGAAGCATAGCGCGCGGCGTTCTTCTTGAAAAAGGCCTCCAGGTCCGCGTCCGAGGGGTTGATCGTCTTACCTAGCTCGTCGGCGGAGATCACCGCGTAGTCGAACTTGATCTTGATATTGCCCTTGCGATAGTTGTCGCGGACTTCCTGGTCGCCCACCGTCACCCCGCCCGTGATCAGCGCCTGCAGCCGACGGATGACGATGTCGTGCTTCACGTCCTCCTCAAACTCCGCCACCGACAGATTGAACCGGTTCGCGATCATCGCGGCGTATTGGTCTTCGCCGATGAACTTGCCGCCGGGGAAGAGAACCTGGCCGGCCGACCCGGTCTGCAGGTACTGGAGCACATCGTCGTTGCTGGCGCGAATGCCCAGCTTCTCGGCCTCATCCAGCAGAATCTGCTTCTGGATCAGTTGCTGGCCCACGCGCTGCGCAAACAGCCCCAGGATCATCGGGTTGTCGGGGTAGCGCTGCTGCTGCAACTGCGTCCGGGCCATCTTGTCCACCTGCTCCTGGCTCACCGTCGAGCCCGAGGACAGCAGTTTGCTGTACCAGTGGGGGTAGATCACGGCATAGGCGCCGGTGGAGGCTGCGCCCAGACCGGTCAGGCCCGGAATCAGGTAGACCACCATGGACACCGAAGCGGCGGCAATGATGACGACGAAAAGCGCCTTGATAATGCGGCTGTCTTTCTGCTGCAGGAAACGAATCATGGATGGACTTGAACCTTCTACTCTCTACGCGCGGGCGTGGCGTTCCGTCCCCCGCCGGCACGGCCCAACTCGGGCTCGGCTGCAAGGCAGGCATCTCCCACGGATGCGCAATTCTCGCTCGACGCGATTCTCTGCCATTATAGACGACAGGGAACCCGGCCAGCGTTGCAGGGTGCACTCTGCCGCAAATCAACCTGGCCCTGATCCAACTGGCCCAAATCAACCTCGCCCTAATCCACATGGCCCTGATCCACATGGAGGGGGTATGTTCGAACGCTACACTGAACAAGCCCGCCGCAGGAGCGCGGCCCTTAAACGCAAAGCGGGCACCCCGCCTTCCGGGATGCCCGCTGCGTTTCTATTCCCTATTCCCTGCTCTTACCGCCAGTAGTAGAACCCGCCGACCATGTAGTACGGCCGGTAGTACACCGCCGGATATCCATACGGATAGCCATAGGCGCCAACATACCCCGCGCCGTAGGGGTAGGGGCCGCGCCGGTAGAGGCTCGGTCCGCCCTGATAAAGTCCCTGCGCAAGCCGCGCCGCTTCCTGCGCGCTCACAGGGCTCACCGTCAGCGGCGTATTCAGGTGGAATGTCACCAGCGCCTCGGCGGGAATCCATATCCCTGGTCCGGGAAAAGCCGCTGAAGCTCCCACGCCCGCGGCCACGCCTGCCCCGGCGCCGACCGCACAGCCAAAGCCGCGGCCCACCGCGCAACCGATAATGGTGCCGATGATTCCGCCGCCAACGGCGTTGCCAACCGTCTGACCGGCCTTATTCGGCCCCTTCACCTTGAACTGGTCGGAATCCAGCGGGTAGCTCTGGCCGCCCAGGTCCAGAGAGGTCAGTTTCAGCGCCAACACCGGGCTGCCGCCCAGGTCGCCGGCGCCAACCTTCTTGACCTCCGTGACCACCCCATGCACGGTCGCCCCGCGCGGAATCGCCAGGACGCCGCCCACGGCCACGTCGCGGATCACGGTGAACTGAACCGGTTCGCCGTCCTTGGCCTTCTTGCTGTTCAACGACTCGCTTGTCCGCAACTGCAACAGCGTTCCCTGGGCAATGGTAACCGGCCCCGTGGGAGTCTCATACGCCGGCGCGGGAGGTTGCGCCGGAGCATACTGAGGCGGCGGAGGAGCATATTGTGGCCGCCCCTGCGGATAAGGCGGTGGATAAGGCGCCTGCGCCTGAGGCTGGCTTGGATAAGGCGCCTGAGGCTGAGACTGACTTGGATAAGGTGGCTGGCCAGGGGCCGGCTGCGGTCCCTCTGCGGGAGCGGGAGGCGGAATGGGCGCCATCGAGTCGTCCGGCTGGCTGTCCGCCGTCTGCTGCGCGCCGGCATCTGCCGCTTGCGCGTCCTGCGGCGCGCCCTGTGGATAGCCGACCTTCAGGTTGTTGTTTACCTTGGTCACGCCCGCCACATGGCTGGCGATCGACTCCGCCAGTTGGCTGGAGGCCGGGCTCGATACCGTTCCTGCCAGCGTCACCTCGCCCTGGATCGTCGCGGCCGTGATCAGGTCGCCCTGCAGCGCCGTGGAGGCGTCGAGCGCATGCACCAAGTCCATCTCGATCTGTCCGTCCGAGCGCTGGCCGGCTGCGGAAGCCGCGCTCGGGGCTCCCGCTGCATCAGGGGCCTGGGCAAGCGCAACCACGCCGCAAAAGGCCACCAACCCGGCCCACGCCAGAACCTGCGGGAAAACTCTCTTCGTCAATGAACGATTCATAACCATGCTTCTCCTCTGCCTGAGGTGCTGCTCCCTGCTTCACCCGTTTAGACGGGGCTTTGCAGGAGCCGTCATCGGTAGGAACCCGGCCGCCGGCAAAAAGTTCCGCGCCGCGCAACGGAGAAATTGGCACAGGAACGGTCTCCCGCACTCCTCCCAACCTTCCCCAGCGCCAAATCAAACCCCGCCCGCTCCTTGAATCTTTCCAGAAAACTCCTGCTACCCCAATCCTATGTGCCGTGGCCCGTACAAAGATGGTCAATTCGGCATGGAGGGACTGAGCCCCTGAAGTTCGCTTTCGGCCAATGCGAAGCCAATTCGCTCTCCTCGAAATTCGCCTTTCCCTCGCCGCACCGGCAGGCTCTCCGATCCGCCCATTCCCTGTTCCCTGTTCCCTNNTTCCCTATTCCCTGTTCCCCGTTTCCTGTTCCCTGTTCCCTGCCCTTCACGCCAGCGCCTGATCGATCGCCGCGGCCAGCGTCTTCAGCCCCGCCGCCACATCCGCCCCCAGGTGCACCCGCACCGCCCGCCGTCCCCGCGACTCCAGCACCGCCAGGTCCCCGGCAGCCTGGGCATCGATCACCACCCCGAAGCTGTAGGTTTGCCTCGGGATGTCCACATCCACGGCGTGATCCGCCGTGATCTGCAGGAAAACCCCAGTGTTGGGTCCGCCCTTGTAGTCCTGGCCGGTCGAATGCAGGAAGCGCGGCCCGAAGCCCAGGCAGGTGGCCACGCGTTTTTTGTCCCGCACCTTGTGCCGGAAGCCCTGAATCGCTGCCTCGTGCTCCGGGAACATGGGCAGGAACGCCAGTGCGGCAAAGTAGTCGCCGCCATGAATCTGGTCCAGATGCGCGCGCAGATACCCGGCCAGCGTCTGGCTCGGCGCTGCCGCCTTCAGCGTTGCCGCATAGGCCTCGGTGGCATAAACCCCGATGCCTCCATCCACCAGCACCGGTTCCCGCTCCGGCAGCCGGCCCGTCTGTTCGTAGGCCGTGGTCAGGGTCCGCGTCTCGATCTTGGCCGCCTCCACGTCAGGCTGGTTGAAGGGGTTGATCCCCATCACCGAGCCAGCCACCGCCACGGCCACCTCCCAGGTGAAGAACTGCCCGAATATCTCGTACAGGTCTTCAATCGCAATGTGGATCACCGGATGGCCGGCAGCCTGCAGGGCCGCAACCTGCGCGTCCTGGCTGGAATCGGTCGTGCCCGCCAATTTCACATAGGCAAAGATCCGGTCGTTGCCGTATACCCCGGGAGCCCCGATCGCCTCCCGGTCCACCGGCGTTATCCCCTTGCGCAGCTTCCCGGTCGATTCGGCGATCAACTGCTCCAGCCACGCGCCCAGGTCGTAGATCTCCGGCGAGGTGAAGATGGTGATCTTGTCCCGTCCGGCGTTGGCGGCCGTACCCAGGATCAGGCCCAGTGCCACCGCCGGATTGTCCGCCGGCGCCAGCCTGGCCAATGTCACGGCCTTGGCCGCCTCGTCCAGCAGCTTGCCGATATGCAATCCGGCTACCGTGGCTGGCGCCACGCCAAAGTTCGACAGCGCCGAGTAGCGCCCGCCGATCTGCGGGTCGCCGTAGAAAATGTAGCGGAAGCCGTCCGCCTTGGCCACCTGCTCCATCTTCGAGCCGGGGTCGGTAATGGCCACAAAATGGCTGCCGGCATCACCCGCGCCCACGGCATACTTCATCTCCTCAAAGAAATACTGTTTGAGGATGTTCGGTTCCAGCGTAGAGCCGGATTTGCTGGCCACCACCACCAGCGTCTCCTTCAGGTTCACCTTCTCGCGAGCCGCCTTCACCTGCGCCGGATCGGTGGAGTCCACGATGTGCAGCTTGGGGAAGCCCGTCTGCTGCCCGAAGGTCTCAGCCAGCACCTCGGGGCACAGGCTGGAGCCGCCCATGCCGAGCAGCAAAACCGTCTTGAAGCCGCCCGTCTCCACGTCCGCGGCCAACTCCGCAAGGTTCGCCAGGTCCTTCCGTTGTCGCTCCACAATGTCCATCCAGCCCAGCCACTTTTCCTCCCCGTCGCGGGTCCACAGGCCGGGGTCTTTTTGCCACAAGCGGTCAACCTTGTTGTTCGCCTGCCACTCGGCAGCCGCCAGGTCCACGGCGCCACGAAGTTCTGGGGAGAGTACGAATCGAAAGCTCATATCGTTATCAATTCTGCATCAAAAGGCGCGATTTCGGGAACTGCAACCATCACAGTTAGAACATTTTCACTGCTGCTCTCGACAGAAACCATGCAGTTGAGCGGCTTTTCCCCACAAAAAATGCCGCCCTCCACGCCCATGCAAGGGCAACTCATGAAGCGAAAATGCTCTGCATGACGAAGCCATGAAAACAGGCAGTCTCGACGCCAAAAAGCACAAGAAAACCTCCGCGCCCAACCTGCGCCGGGGCAGTCCTGCCTGCAACGGGATGAATCAGGCCTGGGCCAGCAGGGACCACCACCAAGCCCCCCGTGGGAAACCTGATCGATAGCATCGTGTGCATCCCCCCCCGATGAACCGAACCCCAAGGATCGGCTGCATGCGAAAAGGTCCTCCCATGCTTGCTTTCTCCTCCAGCCGGCAATAACCGGCTTTGAGTATCGCGAACAAAGATAGGTAATGAAAACAGTCAAACGGTATCCATAAGTTAAGCTACTTACTCACGTTAAGCTAAGTTACCTTTCCCGCGTGCCGGCATTGAAACTGTTGCCGATTTCGGGGGCGCCGGCGATCGACCCCATGCTATGCGAGTCTCAGAACGCCACTTCCCTCCAGGCGCGGGACCATCCTTCACCAGGAATGAAACCACTTCGCCTGCTTTGCTTCCGCCAGGCTGCAATTACTTGGATGTCGCTCCCGCCAGCATCTCCTCCTCGATCCAGGCCATGGTCTTCGCCATCCCGTCGCGCAGGCGAATCGAGGGCTCCCAACCGAGGTACTTCTCAACGAGCGTGTTGTCGCTGTTGCGGCCGTTCACGCCCTTGGGAGCGCTCAGATTGTAATTCCTCTTCAACTTCACCCCGGCTATATCTTCGGCAATGTCTACCAGTTGGTTGATGGTAACCAGCTCACTGGAACCGAGGTTGATCGGCTCCAGGATATCGCTCTGGAAAATGTCCACCACGCCCTTGGTGCAATCGTCGATGTACATGAAGCTGCGGGTCTGATGCCCGTCGCCCCAGATTTCGATCTCGTGCAGGCCGGAGTGCTTGGCCTCCAGCACCTTGCGGCTGATGGCGGCAGGCGCCTTTTCGCGTCCGCCCATCCAGGTGCCCAGCGGCCCGTACACGTTATGGAACCGCGCCACGCGAGTTCCCAACCCGAAATCCTCATGGAAGTGCCGGCACATCCGCTCACTGAAAAGCTTCTCCCATCCATAGCCGTCTTCCGGCATGGCAGGATACGCGTCCTCCTCCTTCAGCGCAACCACATCGTAGTCCTGCTGCTTTTCGCCGTTGTAGACGCAGGCCGACGAAGAATAGAAAAAACGCCTCACGCCCGCTTGGCGAGCGGCCAACAGCATATGGGTATTGATCAGGACGCTCAACATGCACAGTGCTTTGTTGTTTTCGATGAAACCCATGCCGCCCATGTCGGCCGCAAGCTGGAAAACCCCTTCCATGCCCTCTGCTGCTTCCATGCAGGCATCCCGCAATTTCAGGTCCAAAACCTGGTTATCGGCAGCGGGATTGATCTGGTACCACTCGTGGGGCGGCTTGATGTCGACGGCACGTACGCTCGCCGCGCCCTCGGCAAACAGGACGTTCACCAAATGGCCACCGATAAACCCGCCCGCCCCACAAACCAAAACGTGTGCATCTCGGATTTGCATAACTTGCATTTACCCCCAATGTCGGAGTGCGATTTGTTGCAAACTAAATCGGATCAAAACTGGAATGTGAGAGGCGGAGAAATCATTCTTATTCCGGAATGAAAAAAACTGGTGCAAAGCTCCCTTTCCGCACTCCATAACGACAGTATTTCACAAAAGCTGAAGTTCCCGAAGCCCCGGAATCTGCTTTGTGCCTGCGTGCCTCCCATGCCGTCAATGCGCATGCAGACGCTCGAAGTTATACGTGGCGCCGATCATGAGCCCACTGGGCGTGAGCGCGTGAGGGCCGAACAGGGGGGGGGGCCAGAACTGGTATTCGTAGTCGGCCCGCAGCCAGACATGCGACCACACTCCGCACTCCACCCCTCCGCCGGGGGAGTAAATGGTCCGGGTTTCATGTCTGTACCAGGATGGAGAGGCGGCGTAGAGGTCTGGGAACTCGATGCTGCCGCGGTCGATGAGAAACTTGCCATAAGGATGGAACTTCCTGAAGTGGCGCCAGGTGTAGATCGCCCCGCCCTCCCCGAGAGCGCTTGCCCAGTCTTGCCCTTACCCGATAGCCTAGAGGCACCCTCACCGGCCCGAAATCTTTCGTGCCGCCAATTCACGTGGGAAGCCGCCAAGGAGATAACGCCAGAGTATGTCAAACCCAGTTTCTATTTGTGTGATCGGATCCGGATACGTGGGACTCGTCGCGACAGTTTGCTTTGCCGAAATGGGCCACCGCGTCATCTGCGTGGACAATGACGAAGCCAGGGTCAGAACCCTCTGTGCAGGCGGCGTGCCCATCTTTGAAGAAGGACTGTCCGAGTTGCTGGCCAAACACCGCGGCCGCGGCGTGGAGTTCACCACCGATCTGGGCCGGGCCGTCGAACACAGCGAGGCCATCTTCATCGCCGTCGGCACCCCCCAGGGCGACACTGGCGCCGCCGACCTCTCTTATGTAGAAGCCGTGGTCTCTGAGATTGCCCGCGGCGTCAGCGGCTACAAGGTGATCGTGGAGAAAAGCACGGTGCCGGTTTACACCAACGAGTGGATTCGTCGCGTTCTCCACCGCCATGGCGTTGACCCGCAGACTTTCGACGTGGTTTCAAACCCCGAGTTTCTGCGCGAAGGCACGGCCATTCTCGACTTTCTTCATCCCGACCGCATCGTGGTCGGCGCCGGCAACGAGCGCTCCGCCGACGTGCTCCAACGCATCTATGAGCCGCTCACCGGGGGCAGCTACTACGCCCAACCCGGCGCTTTGCCGGGGGCTCGCAGCGCCTCAAGTCCCGCGCCCCTGCTGGTCACCTCGGCGCAAAGCGCGGAGATCATCAAGCACGCCTCCAATGCCTTCCTGGCGCTGAAAATCTCTTTCATCAACGCGGTGGCCAACCTGGCCGAGTCCGTGGATGCCGACATTGAGGACATCGCCGTCGGCATGGGCCTCGACAGCCGCATCGGCCCCCGCTTTCTGCGCGCCGGCCTGGGCTATGGCGGCTCCTGTTTTCCAAAAGATGTGGCCGCCTTCCACTGGGTGGCGCAGAAGCAAGGCGTCGACTTTCAACTCCTCCAGGAAATCCGCAAGATCAACGAAACCCAGAAGGACGTCTATTTCAATAAGGTCCTCTCGGCTCTGTGGACCCTGCGCGGCAAGCGGCTGGCGGCCCTCGGCCTGGCCTACAAGCGCGACACCGACGATATTCGCGAGTCTCCCGCCATCGACGTCATCAAGAAACTTCTGGAGGCAGGCGCCACGGTCACGGCTTACGATCCGGCCGCCATGGACCGAGCCAAAGACGTGCTCCCGCCCTCTGAGAAGCTTCGCTATGCCGGCAACCTCTACGAGGCGGCCAAAGACGCTGACGCCGTCCTCATTCTGACCGACTGGACGGAGTTTGCCTCCATCGATCTGGCGCGGCTCAACCAGGCCGTCCATTTCCCCATCGTCATTGATGGCCGCAACCTTTACAAGCCGCAGGAAATGCTGGATCACGGCTTCACCTATGTCAGCATCGGCAGGCCGGCATCCTACCAGGCCCAGCAAGGCAAGCCGCGCGGCATGGTATCGTAAGTTTTCAGGCGCGCGCATCTCCTGTTCCTTCTGTGAAATGCCGTTCCCGGAAACACTTTTCTCAGCTTCGAAACGTGAGCCCTTCACCATGCAAGCACTTGTTACCGGCGCCGCCGGATTCCTTGGTTCTCATCTGACGGATCGTCTATTAGGCGAGGGCCACACCGTTCTCGGCGTCGACAACCTCTCCACCGG
>PLGM01000163.1 GCA_003139795.1 Acidobacteriaceae bacterium
ATCCGAGATGTGCGGAATGTAGGCTGGAAGGCATCGCAATCGGGGATATCGGCTGGTGCAAAGACCCCTTCACAACTCCCTCGACCATGCGTTACGCCCGCAAGGGCGACACAAGTTTTCACCACTTCGATCCGGTCGAAGGCTGGTTCCTCGACGCTTTCGGCGGAACGATGAGCCAACTGCTGATCGCCCTGGAAACCGACCAAGCTCCGGCCATCAGCGGCCGGGACAACCTGCAGACTATAGCTTTGGTCGAGGCCGCCGCCTTGAGCGCCGTGGAACATCGGATGGTTTCACCGCGAGAAATCGCCCTTACGAACTCCAGCAAAGGTGAATTATGAAACTTGGCATTATTAACAGCGCCTTCGCCCAGGCAGGCGTGGATACCGCCGCAGGTCTCAAACACATTGCACGCATCGGGTTCGACTGCGTGGACATCTTCACCGAGGCGATGACCATTTCGGGTGAAGAAAAGCGCATCATCGCCTCGACGTGCGAAAAAGAGGGCATTCCAATCATGTCACTGCCCGTGGTCGCCACCGGGCTCATCGATTTCAACCAGCCGGTGCGCAATTTCCACGTTGCCCGCTGCAAGCGCTTCATCGACCTCGCGGCCGACTTTGGGGCCAGGAACATCCTGTTGGTATTGGGTGAGTATCTGTGGCAGCGCGAAGTCATCTCGCCTGTGGACCAATGGGGGTGGGCGATCGAAACCTGCCGCATCCTGGGCGACTACGCCGATGGGAAGAACCTGGATATTGCGCTCGAACTCGAGCCTTTCCGGATGAGCGTCCTCAATAATGTCGGCGTGATGGCACGCTTCGTCGACGAGTGCGCCCATCCCAGGGTGCGGGCAAACATCGACATCAGCCACTGCGTCCTCTCCGATAGCGGGCCGGATTCGATCGTGCGCTTGAAGGGCAAGGCAATCCAGGTTCATATAAGCGACTGCGACGGCAAAGTACACGGCGATCTTCCGCCAGGAAGGGGCATCGTAAAATTCGGCCCCTATCTCCAAGCCATCAAGGAGCTCCCTATCGCGGGAGTGGTCTCCATCGAATTGGAATATTCGCCAGATCCCGCCCGAATCGTCGAATGGGTGGAAGAGGCCTACCGGGAAACCGACCGCCTAATGAACCTGGTCGGTTTGCGAGGATGAGAACGCTCAAGCAGCCGTAGCCGCCGGGGCGGACCGATGTCACCACCCAAAGACGGTCCTGAGGTAGTCCCTACTTCGCTTCCAGTCCTCGGCCAGCGGATATTTCGGCACATAATGCGCTGGGAAGGCTAACTCGATGGCGGCTCTGCCACTGAAATTGACACTTCTGAGAGCTTCCGCTATCGCGGGAAAGTCGGTCACTCCTTGTCCCACATACTCAGTCCAGGTGCCATCCTGATACTGATCTCGAATATGCATGTACACCATCTGATGTCCGTAGGTTTTGATAAACGAAACGGGATCTACTCCAGCCCGGACTAACCAATTGAGGTCGGGACCTAACTTGATATCTGGAATTCTCGCCAGCGTTCCCTTCAGATCGTGCATCCCGTTTTCCACTTCATAAGTGTGGTTATGCAGATTCGCAACAACCCCGGAATCGCCGCAGATGGCAAGGATACTTTTAAGTATTTGAGCCTGTGCATCAGGTTCGGATTCTGTCTTGACCCTACGTGCATCGCCAACCGAAATACCCAGCGTCTTACCTTCAAGCTGGCCAAGGCGCTTTACGACGAGGGTTACATCCGACAATATCTCCGGGTGTTTCGTGGAGTCCCACATAGGTGCTCCGTAGGAAGCTCCAGTGACCGGCAGGTTGTATTGTTTTACAAGCCGACTTAGATGTTCCACTGCATCGTCGTGCCTTAAAATCACCTCCATCAATTCAACACCGTCAAATCCCGCCACATGCAGATCGCTAAAGGCTTTCTCCAGATCGGGAGTCGCATCCCAATTGGGGGGGGAAAGCATTTGCATAGACCCAAATATGGCCGCTTATTTTCGGCTTGAAGGGGGCCAAGGCCCCAGCAAGAGCTTGATTTGCGAACTTTAATGGGAGGAGCATTCCAGCGAGGTACATCGTGGACTTCTTGAGAAAATCTCTGCGAGAGGGAACGCCGGATGTATTCATCGAGTCCTCACTTTGCCAGTACGTCGTTGCGTCAGGTAGCTACGCGCCGGGCCGCGAACAAACAGGGTTGCGATGATTTTCAGCCGTAACTCGCCGGAAATGTTGAGGCGCGTGTGCTTGTTAGCCTGGATTTCCGTCTTGTTTTTCCGGTCACCAAAGAGTACACCTCCGATTGCCCGGCGCGCGATCTTTTTTGTGTCCATTTCAAGGCCAAAGTCCTGGGCTTGCCTGCCGGTGGGCGTGTTCCCGTCCGGACAATGCCCTTCGACTTCGACCAATTGAGGGATGTTTTGCTAGGCTTCGTCCCTTTTGAATGACCGAGTTACCTTCGATAGATCCTGCGCCGGCCAATTCCAGCCGCCCTCAGCCCCTCGTCCAACTGCCCTCTCACCCAGTCGGGGAGCATCGCAGACATCAATGCGATCCGCGGCATCGAGAGGCCGGGCACGGTCGAGAAGCTGGCTGACTGCGAGCGAGAGACAAATCTACAGCCGCACGATGTCCGCCGGTTATCAGATGGCATAAGGACAGCTTTACAACCACAGGAGATTTCAATGCCACAAACGCTCGAAGCAGTCCAAACCATTCAACTCACCCAGGGAAAGGTAGACCTCGTCTCAGCCTGCGATTACCTGGCTCTCTCCAGCTTCATGTGGCACGCAAACTACGACCCGCACACCCGCAGCTTCCGCGCGGGCCGCAGCGCCAATATCAACGGCAAGCTCAGGAGCATCCCAATGGGTCGCCAGATTCTGGGTTTGCAACCCGGCGGCGCGACGCAGGCAGATCACGCCAAGCATGACACTTTGGATTGTGAGTTTTCGGCAAAGGTGCGTGACGCCATTTAGCTCTAATACTGTTCACTTAA
>PLGM01000324.1 GCA_003139795.1 Acidobacteriaceae bacterium
TAGTTGTGGACCGAATCAATAGTAGTATAGATCATGGCGAAATTCCCGCTCAATCTTCTTGACCAAAACCCTGAAACACACTGAGGTAAAATGATGGCTAGAATCCTGGTTACCGGCGGGTTGGGCATTGTTGGGGCGCAACTCATAACAGAATTACGCGAACGCGGACACCATGTTGTGTCTTGCGATCTACAACACCAGCCGAACGAGTTTGGATTCTCGCTTCGCACGGATGTCAAGGCG
Source organism: Acidobacteriaceae bacterium (assembly GCA_003139795.1). Classification (GTDB taxonomy): domain Bacteria; phylum Acidobacteriota; class Terriglobia; order Terriglobales; family Acidobacteriaceae; genus Telmatobacter. The sequence goes on from PLGM01000324.1 coordinate 244, forward strand.
CCTTTATACGCGCGATGCGACATTGGCGAGTTTCGCCAAATAGAGCGCGTGTTTGATCGATTAGGCCCGTTTGACTATGTGTATAACTGTGCAGCAGAATTTGGGCGTTGGAACGGCGAGGACTTTTATGAAATGCTTTGGCGCACTAACGCGGTCGGCACCAAGAACATCCTTCGTCTCCAAGAGAAACTGAAGTTCAAACTGATTCATTTCTCGTCCTCCGAAGTATACGGAGATTGGCCGGACGTCATGGTGGAAACGGTCATGGACGAATACGAAGTCAAGCAGATGAACGACTATGCCATGACCAAGTGGGTAAACGAGATGCAGATTCGGAACTCGGCCTTAATGTATGGTACCGAAACTGTCGTTGTGCGGCTATTCAACACCTACGGGCCGGGTGAGTACTACAGCCCGTATCGTTCAGTCAACTGCCGCTTCTTGTATTGCGCCCTCAATAATTTGCCTTACACCGTGTTCCGCGGGCACTCACGGACTTCGACTTACCTTGCCGACAGCTGCCGCACCCTGGCGAACATTAAGGATAATTTCAAGCCCGGAGAGACCTACAACATCGGAGGCGACCAATTGCATTCCATCGAAGAGCTCTCCGACCTAATCTTGAAAATTACTGGCGCCGAGCCACGATTAGTGCAATACCGCGACTCTGAAGTTCTGACTACGACGCGGAAGGTCCTCGATGTCTCAAAATCGATTCGGGACTTAGACCACAAGAACAGCTACAGCCTCGAACAGGGTCTCCGCTTGACGGCCGAGTGGATGATAGACACTTACCACCTGAAGCATTCAGCTTGATCTGGAGAGGCTATGGGCCTATTGTAACGGGAGTTTCCCCGGCTCTGCCGGGGGTAGTCTCACTCGACTACGTCCATCTGGTGATGAAGGCTCGGGCGACGCTTTCGGACAGCGCCACAATCACAAAAGAATCATCGATCCTCAACTTCCGGGCATTGAACATCCGCGAGGCTCACGAGCGCCCCGAAGGTAGGGAAGAAGGAGCGCTGATGATGACCGGGCTTGAACCGGAGTGCGTTCTGGACGCGCTGAAGGTGTTGGAGGCACAGCCGACCGGCGAACAGCGGGCGCTGCGAATCGTGGCGGATTATAGCATTCCAAACGTGTCAGAAGAAGTGGTGCGGATTATTCTTAGCTATACGAGCTACGTAAACCGCGAAGTTTGGAGCAAGGTCCCGAATCAGTAGAAGATGAGAAGGCATCCATTCCTCCATGCGTTATGCGTGGCGTGATACTCAACCCCGCAGTGCTACGCGCCTCACCCCTTTCGGGGACAAGCATCGCGCTGTGAACATGCCGCTTCGACCCAGCAGGAAAACGGATGAATAGCATGCTCTGGATTCTCAGCGAAGTGTATTATCCGGAGGAGACCGGAACCGGGTACTACATCACACGCATTGCCGAACACCTTGCGTTAAAACGGCCCGTGTCGGTATTGTGCGCTCAGCCGGCGTATTCTCGAGCGGGAGTAAAAGCCCCGCGCTCCGAAACTCACCACCTGGTTGAGATTTTCAGGTGTTCGTCGCTTGTTCTCCACCAGCGGTCAATTCTGATACGACTGATGCGGATGGTATCGATCACGCTCTCGATGTTTCTTGCCGCACTCTTTCGCATCAGGCGAGGCGATTCAATTCTGGCTGTAACGAATCCGCCTTCCTTGCCCATACTTGCAGCGCTCCTTTCCTTTATCTTGCGCGTCCGCTTCTCACTCGTAGTTCATGACGTTTACCCGGATATCATAGCGGCTTGTGGTTTGACCTCGCGCAAAACAGTCTTTTACAGGTTGTTGCACAAGATCAGCCAGTTGGTCTTGCAGCGGGCCGAGCTCATCTTTTGCATCGGACGTGACATGTGCGAACATCTGGCGCAAACACGAGGCACGGGTACCTGCGATGGCATCCAAGTGATCCCACTCTGGGCCGATTGCCAGGAGATTCAGCCTGCGCCCAGGGAGAGCAATCAGTTGCTCATGGAGCTTGGCCTGAAGAATAAGCTGGTTATACTCTATGCCGGAAACATGGGGCATCCCCACGACATTGAGACGCTTGCCGCAGCGATAAAACGCCTTGAATCCGACGAACGGATTCATTTTGTATTCATCGGATCCGGGCCCAAGCAGAGAATACTTGATGAAATGTTGGCATGCGGTTCTACGAACATTTCCGTGCTGCCCCCCCGTCCGCGATCGGCACAGAACGAGTTCCTCAACGCTTGTGACGTTGCGATACTGTCGCTTGTGCCGGGGATGCTGGGACTGGCCGTACCAAGCCGGACCTACAACTTAATGGCAGCGGGTAAGCCGATCATCGCGCTGGTCGCACAATCCTCGGAGGTGGCGAGGGTTGTTCACGAAGAAGGGATCGGATGGGTGGTCGAGCCGGGAGCAGTGGAGAAAACTATGCAAGCAATTCAGGCCGCCAGAGAGAGTCTGAAACTTCTTCTTGAGATGGGCGCAAGAGCTCGGCAGGCTGCCGAAACAAAGTATTCTCCCGAGACCATCCTCAGACAATTCGACGTCTTTCTCGAACCTCCGAGGGAATTCTCCGGCACTGGCTGGCCACCTCCCTCGGTGGTTAGTTCGAAGTCCTCCGGAGCAGAAGCATCTGAACCCTGAATTGTGGAGATTTGTGGTGTGCTGGACTAAGCGAACTCTAGATGTCTTGATGGCCTTGCTGCTGTTGTTGCTTGCTTTGCCGTTGCTAATTGCCGTGGCGGCGCTTATCCGGGCAACATCGAAGGGGCCGATCCTTTATTGGTCTGATCGAGTAGGTGAGAACAATCGAATCTTCCGGATGCCGAAGTTTCGGAGTATGCGCGTAGACACGCCCCAGCTCCCTACTCACCTTTTATCGGATCCAGCAATCTATCTGACTCCCATTGGCTGTTTTCTCCGCCGAACGAGCCTCGACGAACTGCCTCAGTTATGGAGTATTCTTGCTGGTGACTTGAGTTTTGTCGGACCGCGTCCGGCGTTGTTCAATCAGGATGACCTGGTTGCGCTTCGTACAGAGCTAGGTATTCACCAGCTAGTGCCTGGACTGACCGGATGGGCACAGGTGAATGGCCGTGACGAACTGTCGATCCCCGTCAAGGTGCAGTTTGACTATGAGTATCTACAGCGACGATCTTTCAAGTTCGATCTCCAAATCATCGGCATGACAGTTGTTAAGGCCGCACGCGGCGAAGGCGTGCAACACTGAGATGCAAAACACGAAGTATACCGACAGGCGACATCTGTGATTACAAATCTGTGAAAGCCTGATTACCTGAACGGGTGTCATGTTTATGGTCGACAGTCGTAGTCCACAACAATCGCTGACGCAGCCACGCTTTTGCTTGCCGTAATAGTGAAGCCCGATGTACTCGACGTCCCGTGTCCCAGCCCAAACGCCTTATCCCCACCATTTTGCCAGACGTTGCAAAGACCGGGCGCGGACCCCAACGTGTCCGAGAAGTTTACCGTGCAGATCGTCCCCGTCGTGGCCGTTCCACCCTCGATTGTCAATTCCCCGCGCGTATTCGAATTTGTGTAGCCGCTTGATTGGTTGCACGAGGTCACATTCTTGCCGGGCATATACGTCGGAGTTCCTGCGATCAACGCACTTTGATTAGTTTGGACAACTTCGGGAATTACTCCCGAACCAAGTACTGCTCTCTTACTCGTGGTCACCACGCCAAGCGCAGTAGACCTTGCAATAGATGCTGCAGGAGTAGTGGTTCCATTGAAAACCGCAGAGCCACTAAAGTACATCTTCCCTGAACCTGGACTGCTTAATAGGTTTATTCCCGACAAGTAATAGTCGTTCACCGAATAAAAGCTGATCCCCTTTCGTTGCGAAAGCGATTGCAGTATCGACGGCATTGAAGGGTTGTCAGTGCCCACGTTTATCAGACTGAACGGCATCGGATTGATGGACGATGCAGTAACGCAAAATGTTGTGGAGCCGGAATTATCGAATCTGCTGTTTTCTACGGTTATCGGGGTGGCACCCACGTTGGTCAACACACAGCCATCACTGGCCGTAAACGTTGAAACAACCACATCACGTATGGAGACAGCTCCAATTGCCGAAGAAGTTGTTGAGCTGCCCCACCAGAAGCGATTGGAGCTTTCCGAGCGAACTCCTTCAATAACTACGTTCTGATCGGGGGGACGGCTCATCTCAAAATCCGCGATTGAATTATGTTCTACCGATCCACCGTACCACCCGACGCCTGCACCTTGCATGAGTACTCCGATGGCATTCCCTTCAGAATCGCACCCGTAGCAATAGTTGTCCAAGACATTACCCTGCGCTCCGTCTCCGAACACAAATCCGGCATACGAAGACCCCTTCACAACTACGTTGTCCATAATTACATGGGATATGTCGTTGGAGGTGTCCGGACCGATGGCTACTCCGTTTATCCCGCCCGTGATATTTACATTCAATAGATGCACATTTTCTGTGGAGTTTGGCAGTGTTGTAATGTTCAGCACATAAGTCACGTTGCTGTTGGCGAAGATAGACAAGTCTTTAATTGTCGATCGAGATCCGTTCAAATCGCGCACACAAGAAGTCAATGTGCTCGATGGTTTGCAGCTTATCGTCGAGGCTGTCCCTTCACCGGCGAGCGTCCTGTAATTTCGTTGGATACCAGATCCTGTTCCTGCGATATCAATCATTCCGGTTATCAAGTAGGTCTTGGCTGCAAGATGTACCGTACCTCCAGTTGAAGGCAAAGCGGCAAAGGCCGCTTGAAATGCTGCCGTATCATCGTGTACGCCGTCGCCTATAGCGCCAAACCACTCCGGATACTGCGTCACGCTTCCATTTAAGTTCGTCAGCGCCGCGGCAACGGTTCGTGATCCTGTTCCGCCTTCAGTCACAGGGAGCGCTATTGCCATTCCACTGAGGCTGGTAATATCTGCGTTGGCGCCCGACGCAGCCGCGCCGAGATTGGTGCGCGCACCGGTAGCGTCGGTAGCTCCAGTACCGCCGTTCGTCGGTGCAATCGGCCCCGCAAGAGCAAGGGTGACGTTGCCGCTTGAGCCGCCGCCGGTCAGGCCGGGGCCGGCTGTTACGCCGGTGAGGGTGCTAGAGGCACCGCCGGTGCCGCCATTGGAGCCTGTGCCCGGAAACGTCTGACCGGGCGCAAAATTGATTTGCCCATTCGGGGCAATCGATAGGCCAGTTGGGGTGGGCGTTTCGCTTCCCGAGCCGAAGAGCAGGGCCAAGTTGGCGGTGGGGTTGGCCGTGTTGTTACCCGAGCTTGCTGCCTGCCATACAAAGTTCTGGGGCACGGCTGCGTTGCTGGCGCTTGAGTACGTGCTGGCTCCCAGTTGCAAGGCCGGCGAATTGACGCCGGCTGCAAGGGTGGCGGCAGAAGCCAGCAGACTCACCGCTGCACGCAATGTGCTCGCACCGTTCACATCCAACATGGTAGCAGGCGTGTTTGTGCCGATGCCAACACTCGTCCCAGATTCGGCGATGATTGAGTTGGCGAGTGTCGCCGGCGCGGTCCACACCGGTAGATAACCGGCGGTTCCCGGTCCGGTTAGCGGGCCTGCGATGGGGTAAAGACGTATCCCGGCGGGGTTCGATATGGCCTGGACCTGATCGGCGATGGTGGACTTCAGATCTTCGCGGGTCACGTAATCATCCGCCGCGCGTCCGGCCAGGGTCTCGGCGTCCATGGACTTGAAAGCGTAAGGGACGGCCGCCAGGAGGGTCCGCGCGGACTGCGTCGCATTGGCCGCTTCGGCTGCCGCATCGCCGCCTAAGGCAGCGATCAGTTGCGCATCGATCAGCGTTGCTTCAATCCACCGCGCCTCACCAGCCTGAAACAGCGTCTGCGGAAGTCCTTCGTCGCTTGTTGCCCCCAGCAGCACCGAGTAGCGTCCATCGGGTCCAACCTTGACGGACTGCGTTTCGCTCCACAGCGGAAGCCCTCCAACCTGATCCTGATGAAGCGCGAACCGTACCTGGACAGTGCGGCCAGCAGCCTTGGGCAGACTGCCGCTCCAGCGGACCACATTCAACACCGACCCTGTCTCTTGGGTCGACGGCGCCTCTGTGGCAGTACTCTGCGCGCCAGCAAACAGAGCGAGCCCTGCGATGAGCGCGAACAGACAGGCGGGTACAACCCAGGAGGAGGTCGTTTTGGATGGGACACAGTCGAAGAGGTTCGGTCTTTGGCTACGCTCGTGGTTCGGGAGGGCAGCGGCGCATGAGCTAATTCCGATGAATGTGGGCATTTTGACTTTCCCCCAACAGGAGACGGCAGCGGGATGGTGCAAAAGCCTTTCATCCTGTGCTCCCTTTCATTCATCGGCCTAACTGGCCAGCTCCTCATGGAGCCTGGCTAACCGAAGTAATTTGGCGGTCGAGAGTTAAAAACTCCTAACAATTGTCGAAATGGTCTTCAGGAGTCGCGCAGGCGATTAGATAAGAGAGTGTACAGCCTGGCGGAACGCATCGCCCGCGAGTCACTCGCAAATCGTTCGGCCCAAGTGGACAGACTGGTAACGATAGCGGTTACCCGGTGACCACCGCAAACGTAACGTTGGTGGCGCGCATGGACGACGATTCGCTTGTGCGCGGCGAGACCAAGATCACCGCCAGCCACCGCCGCATCGTCGAGTTGATGCTCGATCCCCCCGGCGCAACGCCGCTTAAGGAAACACTGGAGGCCATCGCCCGGGCCGATCTGATCACCGTGGGGCCGGGCTCGCTCTACACTTCGCTCATTACCAACCTGCTCGTGGACGGCATTCCCGAAGCGCTGGCTCGCGCTCGCGGCGCTCGTGTCCGCATCTGCAACCTGATGACGGAGGCCAATGAAAGCCTGGGCCTGAGCGCCTCCGAGCACATCGAGCGCATCTACGAATACACGCGCGCCCCCATCTTCGATTATGCGCTCGTGAATACAGCGCCTATTCCTCCTGAATCGCTAGCTCTCTATGCCGCCGACGGCGCCGCACCGATCATCGCAGACATCGAGCGGATCGAGGCCCTGGGTGTGCGCTGCATGGCAGGCGACTTCGCCGCGGAAGGAAGCGTCGTCCGCCACGCTGCCGGTCTCCTGTCCCGCGCCCTGCTTGAACTGGGAACCACCGGCATTGCCCAATAGCTCGCGGTAGGCTTCGGCGCAGACCTCTGTTTCCAACGCGCAGTCATAGGCCGCAGACTCTTCCATTCTCGACCGCATCGCCAGGACTTCGAACTGCCTGAGCAACAGTTATGCTGAGCCATTCTGGTGCCTGTTTTGGTGCATGTTTGAACCGAAACTCGGTGCGATCTCCTATAGCATTGTGCAACCTTGATTTGCTTCGTATCTTAAGTACTGGACAGTGCCAAGTTCT
>PLGM01000162.1 GCA_003139795.1 Acidobacteriaceae bacterium
GCCAGTTGCACCACAGGCAGATAGGGGCTGAAAGAATGGATGTAACTCAGCTCGGGCCGGAAGGTCACGCTCGAACCGGCCCAGAAGTCGAAGCCCACCATGTGCTCCTCATAAATCGCGGGGGTCCCGGTGCGCTGCCCTTTGTGGTCGTCCACCATCTCATTGCGGATATTCAGTGACCCCTGATTGTTCCAGAAGTTGTGTTCCAGGTAGTTGGTGATCGCCCAGTCCGGTGCATAGCAGTACGCCGCACGGGGTCCCGTGTAGGAAGAGCCGGGGTTTTCGCACACCGCGCCAAAGTTCAGCGTGGAGGGCATGGCCCCGGTGGGAAGAAGATGATAGTTGCCCGTATTCTCTGGCCAGGGCGAACCGGCCTTGTTATACGGAACGCCGGTGTTGTACCACCACATATTGGGTGTGTCTTTCATGTACTGGTACCACATTTCCGTGTCCGTGTGCCAGTGATCGTTGATCTCGTGGTACCAGGTCTCATAAATCGCCGTCAGGTTGTTGTAGGCGTACTTGCCGTTGTTGATCGTGTTGTCGCAAAAGTTCGACACGTCGCCGCCGTTGGACCAGGTATAGACGATGCAGAAGTTTCCGGTTACCTGCGCATCGGTGGTCCAGGGTGCGGTATCGCAGCCCGGCGAGACGCCGCCCTGCAACGTCCCACGATCGTCGATCTTGACCGTCAGGTTGGCGCCCAACTGCGTGTAGCAGTCGTATGTGTACAGAATGGAGTGCGAGTACGAGTAATTGTTCGCCGCCAGTTGCGCTTCGATGTCCGGCAGCGAGATATAGCGCCCGATACGCATCGCTAAAGAAGGAACAGTGCCCGAAACTTCGGGGCAAACTCATGCAGCATTCCGGTCTGCGCGGCGGTGAATGGTTCAATCGCGGCCAGCAGTTCCTCGAACTGAGAAGGCGTAAGCACCTGCGTACGCTTTTCGCTCTTCGAGATCGGCGCCAGAGACGTAGAGGGGTCCCGCTCGATGAAGCCAATCTGCACGGACCAACGGCAGAACTGCTTGAGCCTGCCTTGAAACGTGGACTGACTCGTCTGGCCGATCCGATCGAATTTGCGCTGTGCATCGAGCGCCCAGTTGCCACGCCACTCGTCGAGCATGTGAGGGGGGCACGTCGCGGAGATCCTCGATGCCCTGATCCTGCGCCCAGGGCTGAATCCTTCGGGCAGCCCGCCGGTAAATAACGGCTGTTTCATTGGACTGAAGCTTCTGAGCAGCGATCCACCGGTCGCACGCCTCCGTGACCGTGATATTCTTGGCTTTCTTAACGGCGATCTTCTCGGCCTCTTGTTCCTTGATCTTGCGCCGTTCAATCTCTATCGGGTCCCTGGAATCGCGCTCAGCCTGGGCAAGCCGTTCAGCTTGCTCCCATGAGCGAGTTCTGGCGGATTTGATCAGGCCGCGGCCGGCCTCATAGACGTACAGGGCCTTGCGGCAGTTGCAGCGTCACCAATATCGGTCTGCTTTCTTCTTGCACTCGGGGGAATGACGCGTGAAAACGGTGATGGTTGTGGTGGCGGGGTTCGCCGGTTTATCCATGGGGAGATTTTGCGCCTTCCTGCAGTTTTCCTACAAAACAGGTTTTTCACATCATAGGTTGTTGATTCCATTAAGAGCGACGTGATGCACCTGATCCTGTTCTTCCTGTTTGCCGGATTCTGCCTGGCCGGAGCCATCAACCTCCTCGTCCAGAGCCATCCCATCAACAGCGCCCTGTCGCTGATTGTGGTGATGACCTCGCTGGCCGTGCTTTACCTGCTGCTCGGCGCGGAGTTTCTGGCCGCCGCGCAGGTCATCGTCTATGCCGGCGCCATTATGGTGCTGTTCACTTTTGTGGTCATGCTGCTCAACGCCGGCCGCGAAGAGCGCACCATGGGCAGCCGTACGGCCCGCAAGGTCGGCTTTCCCGCCGTGGTCGCCATCCTGGGCATCCTCGCCACCGTGATCCTGAAGGCGCAGGGCCTGGGCGTGGCCGGACTGCGGGACGGCATCACCTCCACGGAAGAACTGAGCCGGGTGCTCTTCCACGAACTGCTCCTGCCCTTTGAAGTCACCTCGGTGCTCATCCTCATCGCCATCCTGGGCGCCGTTGCCCTGGCCCGTCACGGCGACGGAGACCCGCACGGGAACCAGGACCCTCACGGCAATGGAGAAAGGACGGCCGGCAAGTGAGTTCCCTTTTTTCCATGGAAATCCCCATTACCTGGTATCTGCTCTTGAGCGCGGTGCTGTTTTCGCTCGGCGTCGTCGGTTTCCTCATCAAGCGCAACCTCATCACCGTCTTCATGTCCATTGAGCTGATGCTCAACGCCGTCAACCTCTCCTTTGTGACCTTCGCCCACCAGTGGCACGCGGTGCGGGGCCAGATCTTTGTCTTCTTTGTGATGATGGTGGCCGCCGCGGAAGCTGCCGTGGGACTGGCCATCATCATTGCCGTCTTCCGCGCCCGCGCTACCCTGGCCGTCGACCGCATCGACCTGATGAAACTATGAACGGATTCTTGTTTCTGCCGCTGATTCCACTGCTGCCGCTCCTCGGCTTCCTGCTGAACGGATTGTTCGGCCGTCGGCTGCCGAAGGCGCTGGTCACGATGGTCGCGCTCAGCACTCCGCTCGCGTCATTTCTCCTGGTTGCGCGAGCTGCCTTCCTGATCTGGAAGGGGTCGTGGGTTCTTCCCGTCATCGAGGCTCCCGCATTCGGACATAGCGCCTTGGTCTGGATTAACATCGCCACCCTCCACGCGGATTTCAGCTTCGTCCTCGACCAGCTCTCCCTCGTCATGCTGCTCGTCGTCACCGGCGTAGGCTTCCTTATCCACATCTACTCCGTCGGCTACATGGCCCACGACGAGGGCTACGCGCGCTATTTCAGTTACCTGAACCTCTTCCTGTTCTTCATGACCACGCTGGTTCTGGCCGGCAATGCTCTGCTGATGTTTGTCGGATGGGAGGGCGTGGGTCTGGCCTCCTACCTTCTCATCGGCTTCTGGTTCCAGAAGACCACGGCGGCCGACGCCGGCAAGAAGGCCTTCATCGTCAACCGCATCGGCGACTTCGGCTTCCTGATCGGCATGTTTCTCCTGCTCGCCAACTTCGGCACGCTCACCTTCAGCGAGATCGCCGCGAGGCTGGACGCCAACCCCGGCTGGACCGGCGGCGAGCTCACCGTCATTGCACTCTGCCTCCTTCTCGGCGCTGCCGGCAAGAGCGCCCAGCTTCCGCTCTACATCTGGCTGCCCGACGCCATGGAGGGCCCCACGCCCGTCTCCGCGCTCATCCACGCCGCCACCATGGTCACCGCCGGCGTCTACATGATCGCCCGCACCCACGTCCTCTTTGACCACTCGCCCTTCGCGCTCTCGGTTGTCGCCATCGTCGGAGCAGCCACGGCCCTCTTTGCGGCCACCATCGGCCTGGTGCAGAACGACATCAAGCGCGTGCTGGCCTACTCCACCATCTCGCAACTGGGCTACATGTTCCTTGGCTGCGGCGTGGCGGCCTATTCAGCCGCCATCTTCCATCTGGTGACGCACTCTTTCTTCAAGGCTCTGCTGTTCCTCGCCGCGGGCTCGGTGATCCACGCCATTGGAGGCGAGCAGGACATGCGCAAGATGGGCGGCCTGTGGAAGAAGCTGCCGATCACGTTTGCCGTCACCACGGTCGGCGTTCTGGCCATCGGCGGATTCTTTCCCTTCGCCGGTTTCTTCTCCAAGGATGCAATTCTCTACGCCGCCTTTGCGCAGGGCGCGGGAGGCAAGGCGCTCTGGTTTGTGGGTCTGGTCACGGCACTCCTGACCTCGTTCTATATGTTCCGCCTGTGGTATCTGACCTTCCTGGGCAAGCCGCGCAGCGAGACCGGCCATCACCACTCCACTCCCTGGTCGATGCTCGGGCCGTTGGTGATTCTGGCCCTGCTCTCGATCTCCGGCGGCTGGGTCGGCATCGAGCGCTTCGCTGCCTACCTGGCGCCCGCGACCGGCGCGCGGGCAACCGAGGCAGGCGGGAATCTTGAACTGATCCTGAGCATTGTCGCCGTTGCCGTGGCCCTGGTTGGATGCTTTGTAGCCGACCTGCTTTACCGGCAGAAGCCTGCGCGTCCTGCGGAGTTGGCTGCGGAATATCCGGAAAGCTACAAACTGCTGGCCCACAAGTACTATGTGGACGAATTCTATGGCGCCACGGTGGTCAAGCCGTTGCTGGCCATTTCCACCTATTTTCTGGGCTGGGTCGTCGATAAGGCGCTCATCGGCGGCACGGCATGGCTGCTCGGAGGCATTGCCACCTTCTCCGGCGCCCTTTTGCAGCGCTGGCAATCGGGAAACATTCGCTCCTACGCGGCCTGGCTGGCCGCTGGCGCCGCGGCCGTGCTGCTTTTCCTTGTGGTTCCCTGGTCTGCTTTTCTGGCCAACTTCGGAATTCACCTCAACCTGGCGGGGCATTGAGAGAATGAACGCGATAAACGAATCGATTCTCACGTTGATCCTGCTGGTTCCTCTGGCCGGAGCAGTCCTGGTGGCGCTGGTGCCCGACCGCGGCAAGCTGCCCAACTGGATCGCCCTGAGCACTGCTCTGGTCAGTTTCGGCCTCACGCTTCATTTGCCGGCGCACTTCGTCCTCGGCCAGGGTGGCTTCCAGTTTGCAATCAACCGCGCCTGGATCGAGAGCCCCGCCATCTTCTACCACGTCGGCGTGGATGGGCTGAGCCTGTGGCTGGTGGTGCTCACCGGGCTGTTGGCGCCCGTGGGCGTTGTGGCCAGTTGGAACGTCATCAGGGAGCGGCGCAAAGTCTTCTACGCGCTCTTCCTCGTCCAGCAGACGGCCATGTTCGGCGTCTTCATTTCGCTCGATCTGATGCTCTACTACGGCTTCTGGGAGCTGTCGCTGGTGCCCATGGCCATCCTCATCGCCATGTACGGCCGCAAGGATGGTTCCAAGGCCGCGCTCAAGTTCTTCCTCTTCACCTTCATCCCCTCCGCTCCGCTTCTGGTTGCGATTCTGTGGCTCTACGCCCAGACCGGCACGTTCGACTTTGCCACTCTGCAATCCCTGATCACTTACGGCTCGTTCCCCGCCGGGCCGCTCTCGTGGGCAGCCTTCGCGTTCCTGTTTGCCTTTGCGGTCAAGGTGCCGCTCTTCCCGCTCCACGGCTGGCTTGCCGACAGCTTCAGCGAGGCGCCTGTGGCTCTGGCCATGGTCGTCGCCGGCAAACTCGGCCTCTACTCCATGCTCCGCTTCCACATCGGTCTCTTCCCTGTGCAGGCGCGGGCCGCGGCTCCCTATCTGATTGCCCTCGCCGTCATCGGCATCCTCTACGGCGCGTGCCTGGCGCTAGTGCAGCGCGACTTTTGGCGGCTGCTCGCCTTTGCAGCCCTGAGCCATCTGGGCCTGATCGTCCTGGGCATCTACGGCTTCACGTTTACGGGTTCGGCCGGCGCGGTCTACCAGATCCTCTCGCACGGCGTCGTCGATGGCGCATTGTTCGTGCTGCTGGGCGTTCTTTATGACCGCTACGGCACCAGCCAGATCAACGCCTATGGCGGCCTGGCAAGCAAACTTCCTCAAACCGCCACGCTCTTCGTCATCACCTCCCTGGCGATGATCGGATTGCCCATGCTGAGCGGCTTTGTGGGCGAATTCCTGATCCTCTCCAGCACCTTTGCCGGCGTCAGCCGCGGCTGGGCCATTGCCGCGTCGCTGGGCGTAATCCTGGGCGCGGCTTACATGCTGTGGCTGGTGCAACGCCTCTTCTACGGGCCGGAGAGCGAGCTGACCGCATCGAAGCCGGCCATCGACCTGGACGGCCGCGAGTTTTTGGTGCTGTGGCCCTTAGCCGTGCTGATGCTGGTTCTGGGCCTGGCCCCATCGCTCTGGCTCAACGAGATCCAGCAGGGCGTACTCCGTCCGCAGGGGAACCGACCGGTCGCTTTGTCCGCGCCCGTCTTGCCTCATCTCGCTTCGACCACTTCGTCTCCAGGGGAGGGCCAGCGGTGAATCCTGTTCCCGATATCTTCCGCATCCTTCCCGAGGTCATCCTCACCCTCACCGGCGTGGCCGTAATGTTGATCGACGCCTCGCTCCCGCCCGCGTTTCCGCGCCGTCCACTGGGCTGGGTGGCCGCGCTCGGAACCACGCTGGCTCTCTGGGCCAGCCTCTGGCAGCTTTCTCTCCCCGTGGGAACCGGCTTCTTCTCCACCGTCGAAACCAGCCCCTTCACCGTCTTTTTCCACGTCCTCATCTGCGGCATCGTGCTGGTGGCTCTGTTGCTCTCGCTGGACACTCTGCCCGAGGACAGCCACCACCAGGGCGAGTACTACGCGCTCGTCGTCTTCGGCGCGGTGGGCATGTGCCTACTTACCGGCGCGGTCGAGCTGCTGCTCGTCTTCATCGCCCTCGAAATCTCCTCCATCTCCACCTACATCCTGGCTGGTTATCGCAAGCAGACAGGCCGCGGTCCCGAAGCGGCCATCAAGTACTTTCTTCTCGGCTCCTTTGCCACCGCTTTTCTCCTCTACGGCGTGGCGTTGATCTTTGGCGCCACCGGCACTACGCAGATCTATGAGATCGCTCACCTGGCGCCTACCGCACAGAATCATTCCCTGGTGTTGGCCGGTTTGGCCCTGATGCTCGTCGGCATTCTCTTCAAGGTCTCGGCCGCCCCCTTCCACGTGTGGACCCCGGACGTGTATGAAGGCGCACCGGCGCCGGTGGTGGCGTTGCTTTCCACAGCGCCCAAGGCCGCGGCCTTCGCTCTGCTGCTCCGCGTGGTCTACGAACTGTTTCCCACGCTGCACTCCCTCTGGTCGCCGCTCTTGTGGATCGTCGCCGTGCTTTCAATGACCGTGGGCAATTTGGCCGCGCTGCGCCAGCAGAACGTCAAGCGGATGCTCGCCTACTCCTCGATTGCCCATGCCGGCTACCTGCTGGCGGCCTTCGCCGGACTCGGAACCAGCGGCATCGCCGCCGCCAGCTTTTACGCCGCGGCCTACGCGGCCATGAATGTGGGCATCTTTGCCGTGATTACGCTGGTGAGCGGGTACGACGAGGACCTGCCCATGGTCGAGGACTATCGCGGCCTCATCTACCGCTCGCCGCTGCTCGGCAGCCTGCTGATCTTCTTTCTGGCTTCCCTGGTCGGTATTCCCTTCACCGGCGGTTTCTTCGGCAAGTTTTACTCCTTTTCGGCAGCGGTGGACGGCGGAGCGGTGGCTCTGGCCATCATCGGTCTGCTCAACTCGGGCTTGGCGGCGGCCTATTATCTGCGCGTGGCCCTGATGACGGCGCAGCCCTCGGCCGGCAAGAACGCCGAAGCCGCGGTTCCCACGCCCCAAGTCGGCGTAGCCGTGGGTGCGGCTCTACTGATGGCCGTCGCCGCTACCCTGATCCTGGGCATCGTGCCCGGCGAGGTGCTCCGGGCAGCCGAGGCCGGAGCGCATACGCTGCAAGCGCCTCCTTCACCGCAAAGCGTCCACGGACTCGGGATCGAGCGGCGGCCCAATCCGTGACGCAGCTGGCCGCCGTGTTTTCCCTGCCGCTGTCGACGCCAGCAAGCTCTTGTAATAGTCAACGGCAAGCCCCAGGACGCGTCGATCATCATAGTTTTCCAGCACCCAGGCGCGGGCGGCCTTGCCCATCCGCCAGCGCCGCGCAGGATTGCGGAGCAAGGTGAGCACCGCCTCGGAAATGGCTTCCGGGTAACCGGGCGGAATTAGCAGCCCGGTAACTTCGGGCACCACGGAGTCGCGGGAGCCGGTGCACAGTGTGGTAATGGCGGGGATGCCCGTTGCAGCGGCCTCCAGCACCACGTTGGGAAAGCCCTCCCGCCAGGTGGGCAGGACCATCAGGTCCATGGCCCGAAAGTAAGGCGCTGTGTCGTCCACAAACCCCGTGCAATGAATGCGTGGGTGGCTTAGGATGCGGGCACGCACACCGGCGCTCAGCGCATCTTCCGAGGCATCGAAAAAGCCCACCAGCAACAGGTGCGCTTCCGGCTCCGCTTGCAGAATGGTGTCAAAGGCATCGATCAGTTCAGGCAGGCCTTTGTCACGGGTCAATCGCCCTACAAATCCCACCACGGGAGCATCTCGGGCAATCCCCAGCCGGTCGCGCACGTCGCTCGGCCCCGGCGAGAATCGGTCCACGTCGACCCCGTTGCTGCTGCCTTCCCCCAGCAGATGCAGTTTGGTTGCGGGCGCCACGCCCAGCGCCCGCGCCTCCGCGCGCAGGCTGTCGCTGTTGCACAGCACAGCCTGTGCGCAGGCTGAGGCCATCTTCTCCGCTGCCAGCAAAGTGCTGCGCTTGATGCCCAAGGAGGTCTCCAGCTTCAGCCCGCGTAGCATGTAGACGCGCGCGGGAACGCCGGCGAGCATGGCCGCTAAGGTTCCCAGCAGTCCGGCCTTGGGGGTGCTGAATTCGGTCAGGTCCGGCTTCAACCGCAACAGCAACCACCAAAGTCGCGCTAGCGACACCAGATCCGCAACCGGCGCAATGTCCCGCCGGATGGGCAGGCCAATCGACTCCACCCCCTCGCGTGCGGCTGTGCGGTCCAGCAACTCGCCCGGACTTGAGACCAGCGTGACGCGGAACCCCGCCTCGCGCAGCGCGCGCAATCGCCCGGTCAGCGTCAGGCAGGTCTGTGCATGGGTGATCCCCACCACGATGTGGGGCCCCGGCTGAGTCGAATGAGAGTGCAACTTAGGAAAGGATCGCGTCGCTTCGGAAAGAAACATAGGCCAGCCACCACTCCCTGCAACCACTGAAGACGCAGGTGCGCCTGTTCAGAGGTTTGAGTTCAACGCTGGGGTGAAGGTCGGCCCGGTCTCTCGCCGTGGCTCAATGTGCAAGCAAAACAACAGGATTCTACGGGCTCCGGAAAAACTCCTCCGGCCGGTAGGTCGTGGTTTTGACCACTTCAGATCAATGCAACAGAATCAACGCGGGCTTTGGCCCCTGGGGCATGCTTCTCGGAATCTTCGCCTGGGTTTTGCCTTTTCCCGCAGTCTGTTTATCCCTGAAGGATGCGCTGCGTGCATTCCTTTTTGATTCTCAGTTCGGATTCTTAGAGAAATCAAAAATAATGTACCACTTCTGCACAGTGAGCAAGCGTGACAGAAACAGTACAAAAGTATTCAATTCTTGACCTATACTCATTTTCCTGTGGAAAAGTCCATGACTGAACGTCCCAGGATCCTCTTGCTGATCCCGCATCTCGGTGGTGGCGGAGCCGAAAAGGTGACTGCCCTCCTGGCGCGAGGCCTGTCCTGCGAGAAGTACGACCTGCATCTGGGACTGGTCACGCAGGCCGGCGCCGCCGCGGATGCTCTGCCACCTTGGGTCACAATCCACACGTTCGGTGCGCCGCGGGTGCGCGCCGGAGCACTGCCTCTCCTCCGTTTGGTCCGCCTCCTCAGGCCGCAAGTGATCTTATCCGGCATGTTCCACCTTAACTTTCTGGTGCTGCTGCTGCGCCCATTCTTCCCGCGGTTCACGCGTGTGCTGGTGCGACAGAATGGGACCGTTTCCGCAGCACTGGGCTTCGGGGACCTGCCCGCCTACACCCGCCTGCTCTACCGCCTGCTCTACCGCCATGCGGACCGCGTGATCTGCCAGACGGCAGCGATGGCAAAAGACCTCGCTGCGGAGCTCTCCATTTCAGAGGGCCGGCTGGCTGTGTTGCCAAACCCCCTGGATGTGGATGAGATTCGCAATTCAAGCGGGGAAAATCCAGTTCTTTGGACTGGTCCCGGCCCCCATCTGCTGGCAGTGGGCAGGCTCTCGCGGGAAAAGGGCTTCGACCTGTTGTTGCGTGCGCTGGTCACCGTGCGCGAGCGATATCCAAACGCCGACCTCGTGATCGCCGGCGCCGGCCCGGAGGAAGCTGCATTGAAAGCCTATTGCCGCGAGCTGGGGCTCGATCCGGCCGTCCGCTTTCGAGGCCACATCGACCATCCCTCGGCGTGTTTTCCGGGGGCTTCGGCATTTGTGCTCTCGTCCCGCCACGAAGGCCTGCCCAACGCCCTGTTGGAGGCGGCCGCCGGCGGCTTGCCCATGGTCGCTTTGCCGGCCTCGCAAGGTGTGGTGGACCTGCTGCGCGGTCAGCCCGGTACCTGGCTGGCGGCGGATATCTCCCCGGCAGCGCTTGCGGCCAGTCTATTGGCGGCGCTCGACGTCCTGCGCCCTGGGGAGCGGTTCGCACACACGTTCATTGACGAATTCAGAATCGAGCGCGCCATCCAATCTTATGAAAACCTGATCGACGCTGTCCTCAAGGAGCGTAAACCGTGAGCCACGTTGCCCTGATCATCCCCGGCTTCGCCCGGATCGGCGGCGCCGAGCGGCAGGTGATCCTTCTGGCCAAAGGGCTGCGCCGGCGCGGCTGGCGGGTGAGCGTGGTGGCGCTCTCAGGCACCGGAGGCGACGCAGCCGCCGAGTTGATCGCTGCAGGAATCCCATTTCTGAGCCTGGGCATGCGCAAGGGCCTGGCCGATCCCCGCGGTTGGATGCGCTTCCACCGCTGGCTGCGGCGTGAGTCTCCGGATGTAGTCCACGCTCACCTGCCCCACGCCGTGTGGCTGGCGCGTTGGTCGCGGCTGGCCGCGCCGGTGCGGGTGTTGGTGGACACGCTTCATACCTCCTCGACGGGCACTCTGGGCCGCCGTCTGGGTTATCGCTTGAGCGGCTGGTGCCCGGACAAGGTCACCGCCGTCAGCCATGCCGTGGCCGAGACAAATCTCTCCGCCCGCATGGCCACAGAGGGAAAACTAGTCGTACTCCCCAATGGCGTGGACGTGGAGGCGTGGCGCACGGATGCATCGATCCGCACGGCCATGCGCCGCGAACTCGGACTGGAGGACGAGTTTCTCTGGTTCGCCGCCGGCAGGTTGGACCCGGTAAAAGACTATCCAGCGCTCCTCCGGGCCATGGTCGACGTACCCGAGCCGGCGCGGCTTGTCATCGCCGGCGGAGGGCCGTTCGAGAACGAAATGCGCCGGCTGTCGAAAGAATTCGGCTTGGAGCACCGCGTCCGTTTTCTCGGCTTCGAGCCTGACGTGCGCCGCTGGATGCAGGCCGCCGATGGATTCGTTCTATCTTCCCGCTGGGAAGGACTGCCGATGGCGCTGTTGGAGGCCGCGGCCTGTGCCTTGCCCGCGGTGGCAACCGATGTCCCCGGCACGCGCGAAGCCATTGTGCAAGGCGTGACCGGCTATCTGGCTGTGGCAGGGAGCGCAATAGCTCTGCAAGGGGCGATGACCAGGATGATGCAGACCCCGGCTGAGGAGCGCAAAGCAATGGGCGAGCGGGCGCGTCAGTTTGTGTTGGAGCGCTTCGGCCTGGAGGCGGTGCTGGACCGCTGGGAAGATCTCTACGCGGATCTGCTCAAGCGGAATCCCAGGCCGGCGCGCCGGGGTCACGCAGAATGAGAGGCCTGGATCGACCCAATCGTTGACCCGAGGCGTTCGGGTATTTGCAAAATGCGCGGATTCCAAAGAAAGATACGCTATTCTCAATGCATTACCTTAATAAACTATGCAGATATGCTGATAATAAGATATTTAATGTAATCGTCATCGCTTGGATCTGCGCCCCGTTCTCTTCCTTGTCCGGGAGGCCTTGGCCCTCCACAGCGCGAATGCTTCGTAGAGCCGTTCGGCCAGATCCAGTTTCGTGGGCTTCAATTCGGCCAGTACTCGATCCACGGAGGTGAACTGCGCGACATGTTGGCGCACGAAGGCAAGCAGTTGATCCACGTGCGACCCATGCGCCGTATTGGAGTGGACGCAAATGGTCCAAAGCCCCTTCGACTTGTCCACCGGCCTCCACAGTTGCTGCGGAATCCAGGTAACCCCGCCGCGGGTAAATGGAACCCGCGCCAAACCGTCAGAGAGCACGCCGATTCCCTCCTTGCGAAGCGCCTTGAGAGTGCTGCGGTCAAAGCCGTGGCGGGGCGCAACCCATACCCGCGGTTTGAGCCCGTGGCCACGAAGTATGTTCAGGCCCGCCTGAATCCACTCGCGCTGCGTCTCTTCGCGAACTCCGGCGAACTCCGAATGGCGGTGCAACGGCACCAGGCTCCTTCCTTTGCTGTTGCAGACATGCCGGAAGCCGTGCAGGGCAATGGTGGCCCCGGCTGCTTCCATCGAGCGCATCCGGGCCCAGAACTCCGGGTCCGGCTCCGCGTGCTTCAGTTCATAGTCCTGGTTGTCGGGAACCACCGCTAGAATGGGCCGGATTCCGAACTCCTCTATCAGTGGCAGGAAGCGCTGCCACTGGGCGCGCGCGACCGTGGGACAGAGGTCATCAAAGCGAAGAAGATATTGAGCTGGCCTTGGAACCATGCCCTTGCCCCCTTGCAACTTTTTGCTTCCGTTGCGGTTTTGACATTTCCGCCAGGATGAAGACGGTCCCATCCCAGTACTGGATTGCGTTCAATACTCTTTCATCTGCACTCCGCCGGAAGCTGCCGCGGGAAGAAGCCTCCAGGTCCAATACCAAAGAAAAAGAAAGGTGCTCACGGTCCAGAGAGAAGTGGCCAACGCGATTCCAGCTACTCCGAGCCAGCGCATCAGGATCAGGTTCAGAACAATATCCAGCGCCAGATTGAGCATACCGCAGTAGAGAACCAGATCGGTGCGGCGCATGGCGACAATAAAGCGGTAAAAGACCCGGCTGACGACAAAAAAGGGAATCTGCAGGGCGTACATGGCCAGCACCGGCGTGACCGCGGCTGTGTCGCGCGGCCCAAACGCCCCGTGCTCGAACGCAATGTGAATCAGAAAGTGCGAGCCTGCAATCAACAGCGCCGCAATGGGCGCAGAGACCGCCGCGGTGAGGCCGGCCCACGTGCGCAGCGTGTGCCGGCAGCCCGTCCAGTCCCGCAGCGCGATCATGCGCGAGAAGTACGGCGTCACCGCCGTTGCCACTGCCCCTGCCAGCAGGGTGAGCACCACGCTCACAAAGCGGCTCGCATACACCAGTGTGGAGACGCTCCCCGGCGGCAGCATGGCGGCCATCGACTGGTCAACCAGCAGGCCGCCCGAAGCCACCACGCCGCTCAGCAACACCGGCCCATACTGCTGCGCCACTTCGCGGGTGGCCGTGGTCATCCCGTACCAGCGCAGACGAAAGCGGTATCCGTGCGAGTTCATCATCCCCGCCACCACAGCCGCATGGATCAGCGACCCGGCCACCGTCGAGTAGACCAAGGCCCAGATGCCGAAGTGTCCGCCCAGCGTCAGAGCGCCGATAATGATTGCCAACGAGATCGTCACCGGCGCCAGCGCCGGCATGGCAAAGCGGTCGAAAGTGTTCAGAACCGCGGTGCAGTTGGTGGCGATTCCGGTAATTAGCACCACTGGAAGCAGCCCGTAGAAGAGCTGTATCGAAAGGTCCAGCTTGGCTGCCGGAAAATGCGAGGCAATTAGCGGGAAGAAACCGCGCGCCGTGAGAGCCATCGCTGCCGAGCAGGCCCCCAGCAGCAGGCACAGCCAAAGCATCGAGTTGGAGAGCAGTTGCTGGGCGCGGTCGTGCCCTTCCTGTTCCCTGACCCGGACCAGCGTCGGCACCAGCGCCTGGTTCATCGACTCGGAGATCAGGTTGATCAGCAGGCCGGGGATCAGCGCGGCAGCGAGGAACGCATCCATGGCGTCGGAGCGGCCATAGACGCCGGCAACGGCAATCTCCTTGAACGTCGCAACAATCTTCACCACAATCCCCGCGGCAGTGACCAACGCGGCAGCGCGAAAGATGCGGCGATTGACGCTGGTGCCTTGGAAAAACCGGTCGACTTGGGCGATGGGGTACATGTTGGCCGGCTAATCTGCCGCTCCAGAGGACAGCCGTGTGGCTATTTCAAACTCCGCACGAGGGTCGCCCTCGGGAAAGCAGGCCGAAAGCCGCTCCGGCTCTTCCACGGCAAGCCGCCCGGCGAGCGCAATCATCCCCAAAAGCAGCCAGGTGGTGCGGTTCTCCTCCACCGTGTCCACCAGCGATGTAACCACCCAGACCAGCAGCACGGTGGCCAGCGCCATCAGGAGCGGGCCGCGGGCTTTGAGCGCCGCACGGGCCGCCAGCACCACAATGCCAACGAACAGGGAAAACGCGACCAGCCCCCCGCCGACAAGAATCGAGAGTGCGGCGTTGTGAGCCGTGTCGATCGGATTCGTCCCCGCGGCGCTCACAAACGAACCCACCCCAGTTCCAAACACCGGCGACTTTGCAAAGGCATGCCAGCCCGCCACCCAGATATTCCAGCGCTGATTCAGATCGCCGCCCTGAAACTGCTCGGGGATGGTGGCCAGACGTTCAAAGGTCTCATGGGGAACTGCGAACCACAAAACGGCCGCAAGGACGGGCAGAGCAAGAGTCCCGGCCAGCACTCCCCTGGCGTGGTTCCTCATCAGCAGCAAGCCGCAGCCGGCCAGCGCAATCACGGCCGCCATAAACCCTCCGCGCGAGGCTGTAAGCACCACGGCGACCAGGCCCAGCGGCAAATATCCCAGCGCCAGCAGGCGGCCTGGCCAGCGCGACTCGCTGCTTACCAACAGGGCTGCCAGGGGAAAGCCCAGGTCCAGAAAGCGGGCCACATCGTTCGGGTCCTGTCCTTCGGCCACAAAGCGGATCTGGCCCGCGGCGATGGCCTCTGCCGAGCCAAAGTTGGCCAGTGTAAGCGCGGCCAGAATCCACGAGCCGGCAACGTAGGCGCGCAGCAGGGCGCGTAAATCCTGTGGGCTCTCGGCAAACTCCCACACCAGCCAGACGATCATCATCTCCTGGAAGTA
>PLGM01000062.1 GCA_003139795.1 Acidobacteriaceae bacterium
GAGACCATTGCGAAGAAGACCCTCACGCCGAAACAGATCGAGGCGCTCTGCACCAAAGGAAAAACTGCGTTGCTCAAAGGCTTCATTTCCAAACAGGGCAAACCCTTCGAGGCGTACCTGACATTGGGCGAAGAAACTGACTGGAAAGCGCAATTTCGCTTTGAGTCGGGCAGGTGATATGGTTCGTTTACCCGGAGGCCCGCTAGGAATAACACACAGCAAAGATTTGATTCAATAATCGTTCTCGTCGGCAATGTGCCACGAACAACCTTCCGAGCGATTTGTTCCAATATGGATTGTGACATTGGCGTTGGCGGGGACTCATCGTGACCTGCACCCGACTGGTTTAGGTCCGTGGCTTCCCAAATGCCCAAAGGCAGCAAGGAACCTAGGGCACAAATCAGTTGTGGTGGCTTGGTTTCCCGGCTCCTGGGCCACCCCTAACCATGCTGTCAATAGGTGAGCGGCAGAAGCAGTCCGGCGCAAAAATCATCGTAGGAGCGGACTTCCTTATCCACTTCCGCCAGCCGAGCGATTTCCGCCAGACACTTTGCTTGCTCTCCTTTTTCCTCTGCCGACAGAAACACGTCACCGTAAGGCAGATAGACCGACATATATAAATCGTTGCGGCCCGCGCTAAAACTTTCTCCGCCGTCCCAATCCCTCATTGAGCCGTTGTACCAAGCCATCAGGAAGGCGTAGACGATGCAGCGAAACGGTGGACACACCTCAACAAAATGCCGAATTGTCTCTTCCGACGCCGGTTTCTTTGCTTCGTGGTCGTACATACCCTTAGCGATGCCCCAAAACACGCCGTTGTCCGTCATGGCATGAGGAATCACTTCGCCAAAGGCCCGTGGACGTGGCTGTCCGTCCCGTTGAAAGATCACTTCCAACTTCGGACGGAGTGTCGCCCACACTGACTTAAACTGCTTGCGCATCTCAGCCATGTGCAACGTGGTCTCTGCTGACAGTGCATCGTCCGCACGCAACTCAAAGCTGCCCACACCGACCGAGTAATCCTGTGAAGTCACGTTGACGGCCTGCCAGCGAAACCCCTGCGAGTCTTGTTCGTGAGCAGCGATGAGACGCCGGAGAATTTCATTGTGCGGATACAGACAGTCACTCTGACCGTGTTGCAGCCTGCCAGCCGCCGCCATCAATGCCTGCCGCGTTGCGGTGTCGGGCGTTGCCAGTAGTTCCTCAATGCTGAGACCCAAGAGACGGACGTGATAGCCGGATTTCAGCGCAGCAAAGATCGCCTCTGATTCGAGGCCATCCTTCATCATTCGGTTGTGGACGCTAGTGTCTGGACAAATTACGGGTAGACGCAGCATAGTGGCCTCCTTTCAAGAGGGTAGTTACTTTCTGTGCGCGACCTTGCAGCGGGTACCCTAGTACGTAGGGCGCTTTACGCGCTCCGCCGGACCTTGACCCGAGCGGCCATCCACTCAATGATGTGGTCCGCCAACTGCTCCGCCGTGTAGTCGTCATCGCCAACGGCTGCAAGCACCTCATCCCCGCCAACCCCGAGCACGAAATTGGGCATTGGTTGGTCCTGATACCAGCACCGAATCTGATTGCCTCCAGGTGAGTACCAAAGGTTCATCCTGGACAGCTCGGGGCCATATCGAACGGACGACCTGTTTACCTGGATGTGACAGCTATGCTCGGGGCCGCCCGTGGATGGTGAGACGCTGCCAATCAGTTCCTCACCCTTGAGGTCCGGCAACGCCCGCACGTTGACAATCGTGCGATCTACAAACCGCTTCCAGAAATCCTGGCCGCCTGCTTGGACGGTGGCCGCCGTCGCACGGCGCTGCTCTGCCGCAGTCGCCTCCAGTCGCGCATCTTCCGCCTTCCGCTCGTTATGCTTATGGACCCACTCCGGGGTGTTCGGCTCATTAGTCATGTACTGGGCCTCTATCCAATCTTCTTCTGATCTTCGCCTGCCGTCAAGCCGCAAGTGCATCAAGCCGTGGTCGCAAACAACTTTACAGATGTACGCTTTCTATGAGGGCCTACCATGACAGATGACAGCTCGATAGTTCAGCGACCGCGCGAATACTACGATGTTGCGAAGCTACAGCTTCAAAGCGAATTTGAGCGATTCTTAGATGACCCAACAACGCAGGCGCTTGAGGCCGTGACCGGAGCGTTTGCGCTCGGGGCAAAACAGGCGTTTATCTCAGCGGGTCGAATTGCCCAAGCCATCCTGAAGGGCCGGATGTATGAGCAGTGCGCTGATGAGTGGCGGACTCTGCGAGAAGCCGGAAAGATACCGGAGAATCTCGGTGAGACTAAGCACGGCTTGTACACGTGGGCGGAGCTGATGAAGATCATTGATGACGAATGCCCCGATAGCGAAAAGCTAGACGCTTTAAAGGCCGCCTTCTACGCAGTAAACAAAATCAACCAAACCGACGCAGATCAAGTCGTGGAATATCAGCTATGGCAAATTGCCAAAGAACTGAAGTCCGGTGACATCCTTCTACTGCGCTCGATTTACGTTCGGGTCAACAGCACGATGGGAAATCACCACCGTGAATGGACAACAAACATGGCAAAGATGTCCGGCTTGGTCATCTCTGAATTGGTTGAGCGCCATGAGAAGCGCCTAACCGATTCTCTGTTGATGACACCGCGACACCGCGTCGCCGGAGATACCCAACAGGGCTATGAAGCGAGTGGCATCAACACCGTCAACAATCGTCTGACCAGTCTTGGTGTGCGCTTATGTCGGAACATTGAGCTGTATAAGATGGACCTAGAAGCCGCCGCCCGCCCGACAATTGCTCCTTGATCAATAGCTTAGGGGCAGAAATAGAAGGTTGTTCCCTTATCTCACATCAGGAACCGGCGTCCCGCAGACTCCGGCCACTAGGCCGACCCCGCTGACCCGACCTCCGCACACCGAAAACCGCCCAAACGGCGCTGTTCACAAGCGTGTTCACAGAGCATCCACGCGTGCTCGCCGCCTCATGGGCGGCGAGCCACGCAGACTCGAATACACCAACCTGCGTTGCATGGACCCGGCGTGAATCTACGTCGAGCAGCTCCACAGCAAGTAGATTCACACCGTTTAAAGCCTCACGGACGCGAATCGACAAATCGCCGTGCATTCTCCAGCGCTGGCGCAGGCAGCGATCAACCTTTNNGCAATGTCACGATTCACGCGCACGTTGAAGCGATAGCCAGGTCGAATCTTCACCGTGGGTTGGATACTCAAATTCTTGCGCGTTACCTCCATGCCCAACTGCCCGAACTGCTGGCCAAGGGCTTGAGTTGCAGCAGCGCTCGGCGACAAGACACCGGACGCTGACGACGATTGAGGCTGCGACATTTCAACTCCGGCCGTAAACGCACTCAGCATCAACGCCATCGAGACAAGCCGCACAAA
>PLGM01000101.1 GCA_003139795.1 Acidobacteriaceae bacterium
GTTGGGATTGATGCTCGTGTGCTCGACGAGCGAGTGAATGGGGGCCCCAGATCCCTCGCCTTTGGGGACTTGGAGCGAGTGAATGGGTGCCCCAGGTCCCTCGCTTTTGGGGACCTGGGAAAGCACAAAAGCCCAGGAGTCACGGATCACTCCCAAAAACGCCCCTCCATTGACTGACTCGATGACGCTCCGGAGCATCCCCGACCCGGAAACCGGAGCCCTGGACAGAACGGCAATCTGCGCGCGAGATATGTATATATGGCTCCAAAAGGGGGGCAAAAACGATCGAAAACGGGGCAAAAACCATCAATTTTGAGCTGTTTTACGCGCTTTATGTTCGGTTCCAGCCGGACCCTCTGCGTCTTTTTGTACCCTTGGACCAGGACGTTTTTGCCACTTCGCATGAGGCCCTTCAGTTTGTAGCCTTCGAGGCCGGCATTTTCCTTCTTTTTGTAGGCTTATAGCACTACACAGTTTGTACGCTTATAGCACGACATAGTTTCACAGTGCGCTGAATTGCTCGCTGCCCCACCGATCCCTAGTCCCTAGTCCCTAGTCCCTTAGTCCCTAGTCCCTGTTATAGATCTCTCCAGTTCGCCCCAAACGCTAGCTTCGCCACCAGTGGAACGCTGAGCTTCACAACCCCCTCCAGCTCCGACCGCACCAGCGTCTCCACCTCGGCAGTCTCCTCCGGGGGAACCTCGAACAGCAGCTCGTCGTGTACCTGTAAAACCATGCGCGTCTTGAGCTTGCGCTCCGTCAGCTGACGGTCGATGGCGATCATGGCCAGCTTGATCAGGTCCGCCGCCGTCCCCTGCAGCGGCGTATTGATGGCCGTCCGCTCGGCAAATCCACGCTGATTCGGGTTGCGGCTCTCGATGTCCGGAATCGGCCGCACCCGCCCGAACATGGTGCGCACCGACCCCTCCCGCCGCGTCTGCTCCAACGTCTTTTCTATGAAGGCTTTAACTCCAACATACCGCGCAAAGTACCGCTCGATGTAAGCCCGTGCCTCCGCCTGCGGAATCCCCAGTTGCGCGGCCAGCCCGAACGCCGAAATCCCATAGACGATGCCGAAATTCACCGCCTTGGCCCGTCCCCGCGTCTCCTTGTCCATCGTCTCGGCCGGAACCCCGAACACCTCGCTCGCCGTAAGTGTATGAATATCATCGCCTTCAATGTAAGCCCGCACCAGCAGCGGATCGGCGCTGAAGTGCGCCAGAAGCCTCAACTCAATCTGCGAGTAGTCCGCCGAAAGCAGTTGCGTCCCAGACGACGCCGTAAACGCCGCCCGAATCTCCCGCCCCAGTTCCGTCCGAATCGGAATGTTTTGCAGATTCGGGTTCACTGAAGACAGCCTTCCCGTCGCCGTCGCCGCCGCCATAAACGTCGTGTGTACTCGCGACTCCGCATCGGCCAGCAGCGGTAAAGCATCGATATAATTGGACTTGAGCTTTGACAAGTGCCGGTATTCGAGCACCAGCCTGGGCGCCGCGTGCTGTTCGGCAAGCTGCTCCAGCACATCCTGCGCCGTTGAAACGGCCTTCCCCTTCCCCCGGCTCGCCGGCGCGGGCAGACCGAGGTGCGTAAAGAGCACTTCTCCCAACTGCTTGGGCGAGTTGATGTTGAACCTTCGCCCCGCCAGCTCGAAAATGCGCTCGCCCACCCGCTCCAGTTCCACGCTAAACCGTTTGGATAGAACGTCCAATGCGCCTTTGTCGATGCGCACCCCGGCCCGCTCCATCCTGTAGAGAACCGGCGCCAGCGGCAGGTCGATCTCCTTGTAAACCCGCCCCACACCCGCCTTTTCCACCTCTGCAAGCAGCGCCGGAACCAGCGCATGAATCGCCGCCGCGCCCGCCGCCAGCGAAGACGGCGCCGCCTGCCCGTGCCGCGCCGCCACATCGGCCAGCGACTGCGTGGCATGGGTCGGGTTCAGCGCGTAGGAGAGTAGCATCGTATCGTCGATCTGGCCCCGCAGCTCAACCCCCCTCCCGCTCAGCACGTGCAAAGCCAACTTCCAATCATGCAAGCACTTGGGCACTGAAGCGTCTTCGAGCTGCGCGCGCAACTCGGCCGTCAGCGGCAAGCGCAGCGCCGTTCCCGGCTCCGCACACACGCCTACGCTGAAGCTGGTCTGTTTCTCCGCCGCCTCGGCCACATCCAGCAACGAAAGCGTCTGCGGCGTCTCGTCTTCTGCCTCCTCAATTGCGGGCGCAGCCGCATCCAGCGCAAAGGCAAAGCCAAGTTCCCGCGCGGCGGCGTAGAACGCGGCGGCCTGTTCCGATGTCGGCTCGTCAATAAACTCAACCAAAGGGCTGCCGCCCGCAGGCGCAAGGTCCCGGAGCATGGACGTAAACTCAAGCTCCGTAAAGAGTTCGCGGCAGGCCTCGATATCCGGCTGCTGCGTCTCCATGGCCGCCAGATCCAGCTCGAGCGGCACGTGGCTGTCGATGGTGACCAGTTCCTTTGAGAGCAGCACAGCGTCGCGATTCTGTTCCAGCGACTCCCGATAGCTCTTGCGCTTGACCTCGCTAGCCCGGTCCAGCACCGCTTCCACGCTGCCAAACTCCAGAATCAGCTCCACGCTGCCCTTGTCGCCAATGCCCGGCGCGCCGGGAATGTTATCGACCGCATCCCCGCGCAGGGCCATCACATCGACCACCTTCTCCGGTGGAACCCCAAGCGTTTCAATCACTTTGGCGGGATCGAGGATCAGGTTGTCCTTCTGCGGGTTGAGGATCTTCACCGTCGGCGTCACTAACTGCATCATGTCCTTGTCGCCGGAGACGATGAAGACCTCGTGCTCCTGCTCGGCGGCCTCGCGGGCCAGCGTGCCGATCACGTCGTCGGCCTCAAATCCCTCCGCCTCCAGAATGGGAATACGCAGCGCCACTAAAGCACGCCGAATGTACGGGATTTGCCGTCTCAAATCCTCCGGCATCGACGCGCGATTGGCCTTGTACCCCTCGTAGCTCACCTCGTCAAACCTCTGCGTCTTGCCGTTCCATTTGCGCAGCGTGCCAATGGCCCGCGCCCGCTCGTCGCGAAAGACTTCACCGCTCACGTCGAAGACCGCGGCAAAGTAAAGCGGCGCAAAATCCTGCCGTAACTTCTTGATCATGTTGACGAAAACGTAGGTGGCCGCGGTGGGCAGGCCCTCGCGGGTCGACATGGGGCGGCTGCGCTGCATGGCGTGGTAAGCGCGGAATATGAACGACATGGTGTCGAGCAGGAAGACGGGCGGCTTGGTTTGGTCTGTCACGCTAGAGAGTGTAACAGGGGGCAAGGGACATCGGGTCAGGGCCCAGGGAAGGGTGCGTGAGCGAGTCGAAGTACGGTGGACGAACGAAGCCACAACAAGTCTGGAAGATGGGCAAATTCGGCGATGGATGGTGTTGAAAGACGTACACCCGAAACCGGAAAAACGGGTACAAATGCGCGATTCCTGCGCGCGAGCGTTCCAATGACTTCTTTAGCCCGGGGCTAAAGCCCTATCGCTTCGAGCATGATTTCAGGGGCATGAATGCCCCTGTTCCCTCCGACGGGACAAACAACGGCAAAGGCATTCGCCTTTTCTGCCGGGAGTTTGTTGAAAAATTAAGATGCGTCGGCCCTGGCAAACGCGGCGCTGAACGCGGGCGGCGGGAGAGCCGGTAGCAAGTTGGCGCGACAGACGAAGGAGATTGCGCCGAGCAGGAAGACAGGCGGCCTGGCTTGGTCTGTCACGTTACAGAGTCTACCCGCGCCGCGTCAGGATAAAAACATGCAGTCCCCATAGCTGAAAAAGCGGTACTTCTGCTCGACGGCGTGACGATAGGCAGCCAGCACCCGTTCTCGCCCGGCAAAAGCGCTCACCAGCATCAGGAGACTCGACTTGGGCAGATGGAAATTGGTAAGCAGGGCGCCCACCAGGCGGAACTCGAAGCCGGGCGAGATGAAGATTTCCGTCTCGCCGGAATGCGGCTTGAGTTCGCCGCCGGCTGGCTGGAGCGCAGTCGCCGCGGCGGCTTCGAGCGTACGCACGACCGTGGTGCCGACGGCAACGATGCGCCTTCGGTCGCGGACGGCTCGATTGACGGCATCGGCGGCAGAGGCACTCAGCGTATAGCGCTCGCGATGCAGCTTGACGTCCTCAAGCCTCTCGACACGTAAGGGAGCAAAGGTGCCCAGCCCGACGTGCAGGGTGATACGCGCAACCTCGACCCCCTTTGCCGCCAGCGACTCAAGCATCTGTTGGGTAAAGTGCAGCCCCGCCGTGGGAGCGGCCACGGAGCCTGGTTCGCGGGAAAAGACGGTCTGGTAGCGCTCGCGATCCGCGTCCGCATCGGCGCGGCGAATGTAGGGCGGCAAGGGCACGTGGCCGATGCGCTCCAGCACGGCGAAGAAGTCGTCAACCGGCGCAAAACGCAGCAGCCGCTCGCCGAAGCTGCCGCGCTCCATCACCTCAGCCTCCAGCTCGATCGCCCCCGAGGGCCCGGGAAAGACAAGGCGCTCGCCGATAGCTATCTTCCTGCTTGGCCGGACCAGGGCGCGCCAGAGGTTTTCGCTCGATGCCGGTTCGGGTTCGTGGTTTCCCACCCTTTCCGCAGAAGGACGAGACGCAGGTCCTTCGACTCGGGCGCCGCGGCGACCTCGCTCAGGATGACAGGATGGGGCACGGGGCATTTCCGGGACTGCCGGCTCGGTGAGAAGGACTTCGATGCGGCCGGATGGCTTCTCATGGTCGCGGAGGAGGGTGCGGCGGGCATAGAGCCGCGCCGGAATCACGCGGCTGTCGTTGAGCACCAGCAAATCGCCCGCTTGGAGCAACGATGGAAAATCGGCAAAGCTCGCATCCCGCAAAGCGCCGTTGGCGCGATCCATCACCAACATGCGGCTCTGGCCACGTTCCGCTGGAGGCTGCTGCGCGATCAACTCCGCGGGCAGGTCGAAGTCGAAGTCGTCAACACGAAGGCCGTTCATGGCTCTGTCTTCTTTCTTGATCCTGCCCCGAAAGAGTGTTCGGCGCGATCCCACCCTAGCCGCAAAAATCCGCCGCGGTCCGCCGCGGCGGAGCGAGGGTGGGGCACCCAGTTTCACTTCGAGGGTGGGGCACCCATTCTGTTTCCAACGATGCGCCGAAATCACTGGGAGGCCGTTCATGCCTTGGCCTTCTTGAAATACTCCAGCGCCCGCAGGCGCGCGCGTTCGATGGCCGCCGTCAGCTCCTGGCGCTTGGGCTCAAATTCTTCGGCAGGGAGATCGGCCGGGACGCGCGTCCACTGCGCCCAACTGACGCAAATCCGGGAAAAAGGCTTGGGAATGAGAAACCGGTCCCAGGAGCGCATGGTCCAGGCGCGCTCGGGTTCCAGGTGGAAGGCGCCGATGGGCGCGCCGGTCATCTGCGCCAGCTTGATGGGGCCCATCTTGGTTTGGTAGATGGGGCCGAGGGGGCCGTCGGCGGTGAAGATGGCCGTCCTTCCACTTTTGACGATGTGCGCCAGCCCCAGCAGCCCCTCGCGCGCGCCCCGCGAACTCGACCCCCGCACGGCATCGAAGCCGAATCTCCTCAGGAAGCGCGTAACCAGCTCGCCGTCGAAGCTGCGGCTGATGAGAATGACGGCGTGGGAGCGGCGGAAATACACGGTGCAAGGCAGCACGCACTGGTGCCAGAAGCAGTAAATCTCCGGTCCGGGTTTTTCGCCGAAAAGGACGGGAATCACGCCCTCCTCGGCAATCACCTCAAAACGCCAGGTGAGGCCGGCGACCCACACCAGCGCCGACACCACGCGTGGCGCCACGGCCAGCACAAGACGCTGGACAAAAGTGAATTTGAGGCTGGCGGTCACTGAGATGATTCTAGTGTAAGCAGCCGAAACACAGATCCTTCGACTCCCCACCCCAGCGACGAAGACCTGTCGCCCGGGGGCCCCGACTCCGGTCGCCGCGGCGACCTCCGCTCAGGAGTAGCGCACCCAGCGCAGCAGCTCGGGCAGCGTGGCGCGCTTGCCATACATCAGGATGCCCACCCGATAGAGGCGCGAGGAGAACCACAGCGTACCCCAGATGCTGAGCAGCATGAGGCCGATGGAAACCGCAAACTGCCATACAGGTGGAATCTGCGAGGCCATGCGCAGGAACATGATGATGGGGGCGGTGGGCGGAAAAAATGAGGCCGCGATCGACCAGACGGAGTTGGAGTCGTTGATGATCAGCAGGATCATCGCAAAGCTGAGCCAGGTGGGCGCCGCGGCCAGCGGCATGTACATCTGCAGCTCCTGCTCGGTCTCGCAAGTGGCTGCAAGGCCCGCGAACAGAGAGCTGTAGAGCAAGTAACCAAGCACGAAGTAGACCGGGAAAAGCACACCCTCGGTCCATGTAAATTGGATTGCGAAGTCCCCGGTCAGCAGCGCGGCGGCAAATGGAGAAATAAAGATCGCGGTCCCGGTAATCAGCCAGATGACGATTTGCGTCAGGCCCACGGCGCCCACGCCGATCAGCTTGCCGGCCAGCATATCACTGGGTTTGGCCGTTGCCAGCATCACTTCGAAGATGCGCGAGGTCTTTTCCTGAATGATCGAGCGAGCCACGTTCATGCCGTAGATCATGGTGGTCATGGAAAGCAGAATCGCCATCACATAGCCCTTCCAGAAAGACGCTTGCGCATTGCTCTTGATCAGCGCGCCGTCTTTCTTCACCTGGAAGGTTTCGATCGAAATGCCCTTCACCACGGCATCAGCTTCGGCCTGCTTCATTCCGGCGCCGGTCAAGTGTTCCTCTACGAGGCCATTGTTCAAGGCCTCCTTCAGCCGGGCGGTGGTGATAAAGTCGCCTGAAGCTTGCGAGATGTAGGTTGCCGTGGGCAGTCCTCCGGCCGGAGTCTCGATCCACAGCAGTCCGTCGATGGCCCTGGTTCTGACCTGACCGACGAGTGCGGCGCGGTCTTCGGGCCTGGCCGGGGCTACAACATCCACGGTGGCCTGTCCGTCCTTGTCGCCGACCAGCCGACTGCGAACGGCGTTGGCCAGCGCCGCGTCGCCGGTCGCGATGGTCAAATGTTTGTTGGCGCCCAGGCCAAGGCTGGAAAGGTAGCCCACGCCGACGATCAGCGCGAACACCGCCGGCAGTCCCACCGTGGTCGCCCTGAAGGCCCGCCCGCGTATCTGTTCCAGGTATTCCCGCCTGGCAATCAGGAAGATGTTACGCATCGGCCTTGCCTCCCACGGTCTGAATGAATATCTCTTCGAGCGAGGGCTCAACCAGCTCGAAACGGTAAATGGTGGCTACCCGAACGGCCTCGTGCAGCAGCTTTTGCGCGTTGCCGTGTTCCTTGAGCCGGATTTCGGCGTGGCCGGAAAAGTTCCTGGCCTCGGCGATCTCCTCGCTGTTCAGGAAATCGGAGCTTCCCTCAAACTCGACGATCACATGGTTGCGCTCGTAGCTGGCTTTGATCTCGCGCAAATTGCCCGCCAGCACCGCCTCGCCGTTGTTGATCAGGCAGATTGAGTCGCACAGCTTCTCCACCTGATCCATGCGATGAGTGGAAAAAAGAATTGCCTTGCCCTGGTCTTTGAGCTCGAGCAAAGTGCGCTCCACCAGCACCGCATTCACCGGATCGAGGCCGGCGAACGGCTCGTCCATGACGATAATGCCAGGGTCGTGGAGCAGCGAGGCAATGAACTGGATCTTCTGCTGCATGCCCTTGGAAAGCTCCTCGGTTTTCTTCGGCAGAGCATCGGCGATCTCCATGCGCTTGGCCCATTCGATGGCCCGCTTGCGCGCCTCTTCAGCCGTGAGCCCGTGCAACTGGCCGAAGAAGACCAGTTGCTCCAGAACCTTCATTTTTTTGTAGAGGCCGCGCTCCTCGGGCAGGTAGCCAACGCGCTCCAGGCTCTTGCGCTCGAAAGGCTTGCCGAAAAGCCTGATCCGGCCGGAGTCGGGAAGCGTGATGCCCATCATCATGCGAATGGAACTGGTTTTGCCCGCNNGGGGAACGGTCTCTGGAGCAGTGTAGCAAAGCCCGCTCCGCGCAGACTGCTCCTTGGCCCTGGTAGGCAGGGATGCGCAAAAAGGGTTCCGGAAGGGTCCAGATGCCTCCTCGGCGCCAGTTCAGCCGGGGCCCCTCTCCTTCGCGATACCGGTCAGATTCTCCCCGCATTGGTTCGATTCTCCCCGCCCCCCATTACTTTTTGACTGAAAACCGGCACAAAATCAGGGCAAGGTACTACTAAAGAGTCACTTAAGTGCCGACAAAGAGGGAGATTCAAGATCGTCAACAGCGGATAGATTTGTATCTGAACTTGGGGGACCAATATGGCGACACTTCTATCGATGTACGGATACGACAACGACGACGATTTTGTCGAATCTGGGCCCGTTTCCGGGCCGACCCACAAGCCCCAGACCATCGCGGCACTTGATGTGCGTCAGTCAATTCTCGAGGATATTGCGCTAAAGACTCTCTATCTGTCCGGTTCGCTCTCCGTTCTTGAGCTATCCAACAGGACCCAGCTCAGCTACGAAGTGGCAAACGAACTGTTTTGCAAGCTGCGCGCGGAATTGCTCTGCCAGGTCACTGGAATGACCGGCACGGTCCCTCAGATCGCCATCACATCTCAGGGCAGATCGCGAGCTGTGGACCTTCTCGCCCAGAGCCATTATTCCGGCGCTGCGCCAGTATCGTTTGAGAGCTACGCTGAGCAGACCAGGAAACAGAGCGTCAAGAAGGTGGAGGTGCACGCCGCCCATGTCAAGCGGGCATTTTCCCATCTGGTCATCGAAAATGAGATGTTACGGCAGCTCGGAACGGCACTCAACTCCGGTAGCTCCGTTTTTCTCTATGGGCCGCCTGGAACTGGAAAGACGACCGTGGCCGAAGGGCTATCGCGGGTGCTCGCCGACGATGAGGTTTGGATCCCGTACGCGGTGGAAGTGGATGGTCAGATCATTACGATTTACGATCCGTCAATCCACAAGCGTGTACCGGAGTCGGAGCCCAAAAACCACGACTCCCGCTGGGTGCTCTGCCATCGCCCCGCGGTTTTGGTCGGCGGAGAGTTGACGGCCGAGATGCTGGACTTGCAATTCAACCCGACTACAAAATTCTATGTCGCCCCCGCGCAGATGAAAGCCAATAACGGCGTCCTGATCATCGATGATTTCGGACGGCAGAGAATTCGCCCGGACGAACTGCTGAACCGCTGGGTCGTTCCCCTCGATCGGAGGATCGATTTTCTGACTCTGGCAGGAGGCAAGAAGATCGAGGTCCCGTTCGAAATGCTGATCGTATTTGCGTCCAATATGGATCCGGCCGAACTGGTGGATCCCGCCTTCCTGCGAAGGATTCAAACCAAGATCAGAATCGGCGAAGTTTCAGACGACAATTTCAATGAAATCTTCTGCCGGGTTGCCGCTCAGAATCAAGTCCCCTTTGACATCGGCATACCCAACGATCTGATCGATTTCATTCACGTGACCCTGAAGCAAGAGTTGCGATCGTGCTATCCGCGGGATATTGTGAACCAGGTCTGCTGGGCCGCGCAATATGAAGGCAGAAAGCCGTATCTCGATCGCTCGGCCTTGAAACAGGCAGTTGAGGCTTACTTTCTGGCAAAGTCCTAGAGGCCCTCGATGGAGCCGCCTCTAGTACCGCGACCGTGTGATTGTGAAATGTCGACGATGAGGATCTGGGTGGCCCCGGTCTCGTCCGCCGCGGCGGACTGCGGCGGAAGACCTGGGAGACGACATATCCACACGGTCGCGGTCCTGGGAGTCTGTCGGGAATAGGTTTTTCATCCTTTAGAATCAATAACTTACGAATTCTACATTTTACGTAAGCAGTTGATTCTAAATGGGTTAGGCTGCGTAAATCTCCTGTTTCCGACACACTCCAAGTACCGCGACCGTGTGGTTGTGAAATGTCGACGATTAGGATCTGGGTGGCTCCAGGTCTTCCGCCGTGGCGGACCGCGGCGGAAGACCTGGGAGACGACATATCCACACGGTCGCGGTACTGGAATCCGCGCTTTATGCGGGAATCGCCGGGCCGGCAGATGGGCTCGCGGACAGCCGGTCACGCACGCGCCTTCAATGGCCGCAAATCTCCTCGAACACTCTCCTTCAGGCCAGCTTCATTGCATCCGGGTCCCAGTGGACGATTGTTCCGCGGTCGATGCTGAGATTGCTCAGCAGTGCGGCTCCGGCTGCCCGGTAACCGAAAACAGCATCTTCCACCACCGGCTTGCGGGATCGCACCGCTTCAAAGAAATTTCTGAAGTGGTCGTAGCTGTCGACATATCCGTCCGGCGCTACATACTTCTCGTATCCCACCGGCGGCTCTCCTTCGGGGTGCGGGCGCGGATACTTCTTCCGGTAGTCCTCCAGAATGAGCTTTTGCATCGCTTCAGGGAAGGTCTCAATCATCAATCCGGGTTCCTTCTCGCGCGGCACGCGGTTGACGCTCACTGAGTTGCCGGCGATCTCCATTGTGCCTTCCGAACCCGTAAAGATCAGCCCTTCGCTCTCCTCGCCGCCGTCCACAAAGTTCACGCGGAGGCTCAGGTTGAATCCCTCCCGATAGTCGAACAGACCCAGCATCACGTCCGGCACGTCCCTGCCGTCTTTCCAGAAGCGCAGTGCTCCGGTGGCCATGCCCCGCGTGGGCCCGTTTGACCCGGTAATGAAGTGTGTTCCGCTGAACAGATGCACAAACAGGTCGCCGGCCACGCCGCTTCCGTAAGCCTTCCACTTGCGCCACTGGAAGAAGTGTTCGGCATTGAAGGGAATCTTCGGCGCGGTGCCCAAAAAACGCGGCCAGTCGCAGGTCTCCGTCGAGGCATCCGGCGGAACCGTGTAGCTCCAGGCGCCCGTGGCCGAATTGCGGTCCCAGCGCGCGGTCACCATGTTGAGCTGGCCGATGGCCCCCGCGGCGAGGAGTTCTTTCGCCTTGGCATAAATTACCGAGCTCACGCGCTGGCTGCCGATCTGGAGAATGCGTCCAGTTGAGTGCGCGGTCTCGATCATCGCCGGCCCATCCGCGTACAAATGGATCATCGGCTTCTCGCAATACACATCCTTGCCGGCCTTCATGGCGTCCACCGAGGCTTGCTTGTGCCAATGATCGGGCGTGCCGATGATGACCGCGTCGATGTCCTTGCGCGCCAGAATCTCGCCGTAGTCGCGCGTGGTGAAGGTGTCCGTGCCCCAGATCTCCTTGCTGTGGTCCAGTCGGCCGTTGTAGCAGTCGGCCACGGCCACCAGCTTTACGCCCGGAACCTGCACCGCAACCTTGGTATCAAACTGCCCCTGGCCCCCCGCGCCGATCAGCGCGATCTGAATGTTGTCGTTGGCCGAGACCGGCCTGGCCGGCTCGTTTTGAACTGCGGCCAACGCATGCAGCCTGGCTCCCAGCAACGTCCCCGCCGATGCCGCGCCCGCCACCCTGAGAAAATTCCTGCGATTCAGTTCGTTCACTTTAGCTCCTCCGAACTTCAAAGATTTCCGCCGCATACAACAATACACGCGCCGGGCGGGTCGCATCACAGGGAACTTCGCCCTGTCGGCAGGCCCATTAGCATCGCATGGTCTTCCGCTTTTTGCCGACGCGCCCGGCGGCTTCGATTTTCTCGATGTAGGCCGTGGCCAGCGGCACTTTGCAGGCAGTGTCGCCCATATGCACCGAGACTGCGCCAATCCGGCGCGCAATGGCTTTGGCTTGCTTCAGCAGAGGCTTCACATAGCCTCCCACGGAGATCACAAAAGTGTTCATCGTGTAGCGAATCCGGTTCGGCGCGCTCCCGATTTGCTTGACGACCGTATCGAGAAGATTCTCGATTTCGCCAAGGTCCAGGGCTTCATCCGCTTTCGTAGCCACGAGCCCGGAATACGTGGACCAGCCGGCGGCGGCGATGTGCTCCTTCTTCGACTTGATCCATTCCAGGGCCAATGCGCGGCCGTGCGGATTCTCAACGGTCAGCCAGGGAATCGTGTATTCGGAGATCATTTGCAGGCCCCCCGCACTCTCGGCCCAAGCGTTCAACTGTGTGCGGGTCAGCTTCGCGCCGTCGGCCACCATTCCGGCGAGGTACATGGCGTCCATGTTGCCGGTTTCGTAGAGTTCGCAGGCCAGAGCCTGCTGGCCTTTGATGGATTTCGCGATGACCTTCAGGTCCGCGACGCTGACCCCGAAGACGCGCTCCGGCGCCATGCCGTGACGAGCATAGATCTTCCGCGTCTGCTCTTTGCCTTTGCTCTTCAGGTCGGCCATGATGGAGGTGACGGTCGGCATAAAGTTCTCCTTGTGAGGGCAACCGGGGCCCGGTCTGTTGCGCGCGAATCGCAATGCGAGGATTATGGATGCGGTTCGGGTGAAATGCAACCGCCAGAATAGTACGGGCGAGGGCGGGCCCACAACCTGGAGACAAATGCTTTAGCATCCAAATTGTGCCCGGCCTCGATACTCCAGTCATGTATGTGCGCGGCGTGGGTCCGCGCGTGGCCAAGATGCTCGCCGTCAAGGGCATCCAGACCGCCGAGGACCTGCTCTACCACCTGCCCTTCCGCTATGAGGACCGCCAGCACCCGCGCAGCCTGGACGAACTGAAGCCCGGCGAGATGGCAAGCGTCATCGCGGAGGTGCGGGGCTCGGCGCTGTTGCGCACCCGCAGGATGCCCATCTTCGAGTTGACCGTGGGACAGGGCCGCTGCGCGTTGAAGTGCATCTGGTTCAACGGAAGCTATTTGAGCGGCAAGTTTCACGCCGGGCAGACGGTGGCCGTCTACGGCAAGGTCGAGCCGTCGCGCTCCACAAGCAATTTGAAGATGATCCAGCCGCAGTTCGAGGTGCTGCCCGACGCGAGCGATGACGCCGAAACGCGGCTGCTTGAAGTGGGCCGCATCACGCCGGTCTACGAGTCGCTGGGCGGGGCGCGGCTGGCCTCGCGCTGGCAGCGAAAGACGATCTTCAACCTGCTGGAGGCGGTGCGCGGCGCGGTGCCGGAGTGCCTGCCGAGGGAGATGCTGGCCCGGCTCGACCTGCCGGAGCGCGAGACCGCGCTGCGCGAGGTTCATTTTCCGCCTGAAGGCACGCCTTTTGCCCAGTTGCAAAGCTGGGCGACGCCCTCTCACCGGCGGCTGATCTTCGAGGAACTGTTCTTTCTGGAACTGGGCCTGGAGCTGAAGCGCCGCCGCATGAGGGAGCGCGCCGGCATCGCGTTTGCCACCACCGACAAGGTTCGCGAGGCCATCCGCGAGGTGCTGCCGTTTCATCCCACCAAGGCGCAGAAGCGGGCGCTGGGCGAGATTGTGGCCGACATGCGCAGCGCGAGCCCCATGCGCCGCCTGCTGCAGGGCGATGTGGGATCGGGCAAGACCATCGTCGCGCTGCAGGCCATGCTGGTGGCCATGGAAAACGGCTACCAGGCGGCGCTGATGGCGCCCACCGAGATCCTGGCCACACAGCACTTTCTGGCCGCGCGCAAACTGCTGGAGCGGTCGAGCCGCAAGCCGCGCGTGGTGCTGCTCACCGGCTCTCTCGATGAAGACCGCAAGCGCCACACCCGCGGCGAGATCAACCGCGGCGAGGCGCAACTGGTGATCGGGACTCATGCCCTCATTGAGGAAAAAGTCGAGTTCGACCGGCTGGGGCTGGTGGTCGTCGATGAGCAGCATCGCTTCGGCGTGCTGCAACGCTTCAAGCTGATGAAGAAACCCAACCAGGCCGAGCCGGACGTGCTGGTGATGACCGCAACGCCGATTCCGCGCACGCTGGCGCTGTCGCTCTACGGCGATCTGGACGTGAGCGTCCTGGATGAGCTGCCGCCGGGACGGACGCCCATCGTCACGCGGCGGGTTCCGGGCGAGGAAGCGGAAAAAGTGTGGGAGTTCGTTCGCAAACAGGTGGCGCAGGGCCGGCAGGCTTACATCGTCTACCCAGTGATCGAGGGAACCAAAGAGGACCAGCCGGAGCTGGATTTCTCCCACGACGACGCGGAGGCCGGCCTTGAGCCGCCGCCGCCGACTGCGCGCATGGCCGCTCGCAAATCCACCCGCAAGGGTAAGACGGCGGAGCTGTTCCCGAAGGCCGCGCAGGAAGCGAATCCTGGGGCCAAGTCGGGGCTCAAATCCGCCGTGGAGATGCACGAAAAGCTGCGCACCGGCCCGCTCGCCGGCCTGCGCGTAGCGCTGCTCCATGGCCGCCTGGACGCCGACGAGAAAGAGATCATCATGCGCCGCTTTCAGCGCGGCGAGATCGACGTGCTGGTGGCCACCACCGTCATCGAGGTCGGCGTCGATGTGCCCAACGCCACCCTGATGGTGGTGGAGCACGCGGAGCGATTTGGCCTGGCGCAGTTGCACCAGTTGCGCGGCCGGGTGGGCCGTGGAGCGGCCAAAAGCTACTGTATTCTGATGACCGGCCCGCGCGTCTCACCGCTCGGCGAGGAACGCCTGAACGCCATGGTGCGCACCCAGGACGGATTCGAGCTGGCGGAGCTGGACCTGAACCTGCGCGGCCCCGGCGAGTTTTTCGGAACCCGGCAGGCCGGCCTGCCCGACTTTCGCGTGGCCAACCTGGTGCGCGACCGGCAGTTGCTGGAGCTGGCCAAGATGGAGGCCGCCCGCTTTGCCAACGCTCCCGGCACCGATAAAGCCAGGGCCGGCGAAGTGACTGACGCCGAGCGGGCGCGCGTGTGGGCGCGGCTCAAAGAGGCGTGGCAGCGCCGCTATGGGCTGGTGGAGGCCGGTTGAAAGCGTAGCCGGCCTTTGCTACGATCAGTGCCGTTCGGCTTCATCCGGAGGTTGACGAAATCCATGCTGCGAGTCGCGCTTTTCTTCGCCGCATCCGCCGCCATCCTTCCGTTGTCATGGCGGTCGCTCAAGGATTGGCGCACGCACGGCTTCTATCGGTTTTTCGCGTTTGAGCTGCTGCTGGCCCTGATCCTGCTCAACGCGCCGCTGTGGTTTCGCAACCCTCTTTCGGTTCGCCAACTGGTTTCATGGTTGCTCGGAGCCGTCTCGATCGGGCTGGCGATCGAAGGCTTCCGGCTGCTGCGCGTGATCGGCCGGCCTCGGCCAACCGCCGCCCCTAGCGCCAATCTCCCTTTTGAGAACACGACTACGCTGGTTACGATAGGCGCGTATCGCTGGATAAGGCATCCCTTGTACGCTTCCCTGCTGGCGCTTGCCTGGAGCGCCTGGCTCAAGGACCCGCTCGGGACCGGCTCCGTGGCGCTGACCCTGGGCGCAAGCGGCTTTCTGCTGGCGACAGCAATGGCCGAGGAACGGGAGAATCTCAAGCGGTTCGGCGCGGCCTATGCCGATTACATGAAGAGTACGCAGCGATTTATTCCATTTCTGTTCTGAAATCGGAATCGACGCGGGCCGTTTCGGATGGATCCGATGGCCCGATCAGGCCGCTTCCGGGGCCGCGGAGCCATGCACCATCTCCACCGGAAACGTTTGAATCTCCAGGTCGATGCTGGCGATCTCGGCGCCGCAGTCGCGCTGATGGCTGCGGGTGCACTGGCACAGCTCGGTAAAGCGGATATGCCCGCTCTGGCTCAGTTCCAGCCCCGCGGCGATCAACACACTGTAGATATCCACACAGGCCTGGCGCTCGAACTCGAACAACATGTTCACTGCGCCGGTATCGTTTGCGCCGCGGCTCAGAACCCAGCCCCCGCAGCCGAGAATGGCGCCGGTGAGGGTCTGGACCAGTCGAGAGGGCTCCTCGATGGAGACGGCCTTCATCTGCATCGCCCAAGGTATGCTCATCGCTTGCCCCGCGTAGCGGCTTGGCATTGTCAGCCTCACACCGGTCTTATCGGAGCCGCGCAGAACAGCATAACGATTGTGCAGGAGTCGAACGGCCCTTGACCGGCTTTGAAACATGCGCGCATCACAGGGGTCCGGCGGTCCTGTCAACTGGTAATTGGAGGTGCGCCGGCCAACCCTTGCGAGGCCACGATTCCACGTCGGAACCGGCCAACCGGAATGGCCACAAACGCAACAAAAGCAAAATGATGTAGCTTGATAGACAGCATGATCCTCGGCTCCGGAATCGATCTGGTAGAGATTGGGCGCATCCAGCAGTCCATGGACCGCTATGGCAGCCGCTTTCTCGACCGTGTGTACACCGGCGCGGAACAGGCCTACTGCCGGCGCAAGCGCGCGTCCGCGGAAAGCTTTGCCGCCCGGTTTGCCGCCAAGGAGGCAGGAGCCAAGGCCCTGGGAACGGGCATCAGCCAAGGCGTAAGCTGGCTGGAGATCGAGGTCGTCCGCCAACCGTCCGGAAGGCCTTCTCTGCAGCTTCACGGGCGCGCCGCCGAGATTGCCGCCCGCCTGGGCGTCGTCCACGCGGCGCTTTCCATCACCCATACTGCCGAGGTTGCCATGGCCAGTGTGGTGCTCGAGGACGGGCGCTAGCGCCGCCCCTTCTGCTATCCTCAAGGCGATAACCTGCTCATTTCAGCCAAGGGAGCATCGTGGCAAGCCGCAAAGAGATTCAATGGGCGCAACTGAGAGTGGGAGCGTTGGTCCTGGCGGCCATGGCCGTGCTGGTGGGGCTCATTATCCTCATGTCCGGCTCCACAGGCGGGCTGTTTGCGCGCAAGCTGGTGCTCCGCTCCTACTTTGAGAATGCCGCGGGGGTCAAGGATGGAGCGCCGGTCACTCTGGAAGGCGTGACCATCGGCAATGTGATTCATGTACGCGTGGTCCCCGATCGCGATCCCACGCCCGTAGAGGTGTCCATGCAGGTGGGCCGCGAGTTTCTGCACGATCTGCACACGGATTCGACCGCATCGATCGCGCAGGCCGGCGTTCTGGGTGACAGCTACGTGGATATCAGCTCGGTGCACGCCAGCGGGCCGCCGCCTGCCAACAACGCAGAGCTCAAGGCCTCCGGCGCACCCAGCATTCAGGACGTGATCCGCACCAGCGAGGATTCCATTACCCAGGTGCAGACGCTGATGCACAAGATTGAGTTGTTGATCGATACGCTCAATTCCAAGCGCGGCACCGCGGGCCAGCTGATCAACGACCCCGAACTGGGCAGAAAGATCACCCTCATCGCCACCGATCTTCAGACCATTACCGGCGCCATCGCCCAGGGTAAAGGCTCGCTGGGCAAACTGATCAACGACGATACGCTCTACACGCGCGCCAATTCGGCCATCGATCGCCTGGACAAGATCACCACCGCCCTCGACGAGGGCAAGGGCAGCGCGGGAAAGCTGCTCAAAGACGACTCGTTCTACAACAATCTGAACGCCGCCGTTTCCAATGCCAATCAACTGGTGGCCGAGATCAACTCCGGCAAGGGTTCGATAGGAAAACTGGTCAAGGACCCCGCCTTCGCGCAAAAGCTTGACGATACCGTGACGCGCCTGGACAAGATTCTCACCAGCGTGGACGAGGGCAAGGGCACGCTCGGGCAGTTGGTGGTGAACCGCTCCCTTTACGACCACGCCGACCAGACCCTGGATCAGACCCAGCAGTTCGTGAAAAGCATTCGCGAAGACCCGAAAAAGTATCTGATCATCCGCATGAAGGTTTTTTAGGTTTACGGCGCACCGGCGATATGGACCGGCAGCACTGGGGAGCTTTCCTGTGAGCCGCTCCGTAACCAGTGGCATAGGAGGTCACCGTGTTCCCCAAAGCACTCGCCACCGCGGGAGCGGTATGCCTGGTTGCAGGCGCTATTGCCCTCCCTATCGCTTTCCGTCCACTCAAGACCGCAATGGCAGCATCTGCCGCGGCGCCTGCCTATAACAAAAGCGGAGAACTGTTGCCGCCCACGAATTATCGCGAGTGGATTTACCTCTCCTCCGGCATCGATATGAGCTACGCTCCGAAGGCCGCCGGTATGCAGGACCACTCCATGTTCGACAACGTATTCGTCAATCCCGAGGCCTACCGGGCGTTTCTGGAAACGGGAACATGGCCCGACAAGACCGTGATGGTCCTGGAAGCAAGAGAGGCGCGGAGCAAAGGCTCGATCAATCAGCAAGGCCATTTTCAAAGCGGGGGCGTGATGGACCTTGAGGTCCACGTCAAGGACGAGGCGCGCTTTCCGGGCAAGTGGGCCTTTTTCTCCTTCGATTCAGTCGGCTCAAACGGCACGCTCATTCCCCAGGGAGCGCCCTGCTACACCTGCCACACCGCCCATGCCGCGGTGGACACAACCTTTGTGCAGTTCTATCCGACGTTACTGCCGATTGCACAGAAGAAAGGCACACTCAGCGCTGCGTATCTGAAGGATGAGGCAGGCACAGGCGCCGGAAAGTAGGAGAAGACGCGACGGAAGGGTCCAGAGCGAACATAGCATCCACTGGCTGGAAGGCCTGACTTCGCGAATCGAAATGTGGTCAAATACGCGTGAGGTCAATCGAAGATGTTGATGCGGCTTTTCAAGTCCGCCGCCGTGGCGGGTTTGTACTCGGCGCTCGTGCTAACCGGGCTCGTGATGCTACGGCTCATCCTGACCATCTTGTCACTGAATAGCGAGTCCGGAACCGGAGCCGGTTCATTTGCAGTGCCAATCACCCCAAGTGAGAAAAAGATCGCAGTGGGAATTGTCGTCGCTGTTTTCTTTTATTCATGGAGGAGGGTCTGGCGGCGGCTTGGGGAAGATCCTGATCTGCCGATATCGTAGTTCACTTACCGCGAAACATCTTCCAAAACTCTTGAAAGCCCTTCAGCCGCACCACCTGAAAGTAGTCGCTGACCACAAAGTAGAAGATCGTGGCCACGGCAAGTATCCCATGCATGGCGTCGGGGCCGAGTTGATCGCTGAAGGGCAGCGGCGCGGCGGACAGCACCATGGCCAGCACGATGAGCGCCAGGTTCACGA
This sequence comes from Acidobacteriaceae bacterium, assembly GCA_003139795.1. Lineage (GTDB taxonomy): Bacteria > Acidobacteriota > Terriglobia > Terriglobales > Acidobacteriaceae > Telmatobacter. Next base: position 18,833 of record PLGM01000101.1, read on the forward strand.
TGCCCATCACCAGGTTGATCTCGACCAGCTTGCCGGTGAACGCCTTTCCCAGCCGCAGACTGCGCGCCAATGCCTGAGCCGGATTGCAGTCTTCCAGCAGCATCACAAGCGGAGCGATCGACAGCGCCCAGTTCACCAGCGCCCATGCCGTGAAGAATCCCAGCGAAAGAAAGATCACCCAGAACGAGTAGCCCACCAGGTCCGGCTCGCCGGTGGTGGTAATGTGCGTGGCCGCCGCCCACTCGATGGAGCGGAACCATCCCCAGCAGGTTGCGCCCAGCAGAACCAGCCATGCGGCCTGCAACGCGATCATCTCCAAAATCCGAAGACCGGGGAGCCGGAAGGGCAGCTGCGGGGCAAGACCTGAATCAAGCCGCTTGAAAACCAGGCTGCGGCCCAGTCCGGAGACAACCGCCCAGGCCAGCGCGGCCACCGGCGCCAGCCAGCGCAGTACCGCAATTACGTGCGGCTGGTAGAGCGCCCACGCGTTGGCAAGCTGCACTGCCGCTACCCAGGGGTTTTGCGGGTCGATCGCATTGAGCCCCGCGGATTCCGGCGGAAGGACAGTGAGAATCTGTTGCGCCTGCATCCAACATACAGCGACGAACGGAATGCCGAAGAGCCAGCGCCAGCCCACCTCAATCGCAGTCAGCGAGGGCCGGTCGAAGACCCAACCCATCTGGCCCACCAGCGACTGGGTTCCGCGCAGGGGCGCGGCCATTTTATTTCACCACCAGGCTCACCAGCTTGCCCGGCACCACAATCACTTTGACCACGGTCCTGCCCGCCGTGCGCGACTGCACCTTTCCGTCGGCCAGCGCCGCCGCCTCAATGGCCTTGGGCCCGGCGTCGGCGGCCACTCGCACCACGGTTACCAGCTTGCCGTTGATCTGCACGGGAATCTCCAGCTCGTCTTCCTTGGCCAGTTCAGGGTCGCTCACGGGCCAGGGAGCGCGCAGCACCGAGCGATATTCACCCTGGGCTTCGCCCAACTCCTCCCACAGTTCCGCCGCAAGATACGGAGCAAAAGGCGCCAGCAGCAGCACCAGCGAACGCAGCAGCTCGCGCACCACCGGCGCGCCGACCTCGCCAGCCGCCAGTTGCGCGTCCGCGGCTTGAATATCGTTCACCAGCTCCATGATGGCCGCCACGCAAGTGTTGAAGTGCCAGCGGCCCTCAAAGTCCAGCGTGATCTTGGCGATGGTCTGATGCAGCTTGCGCAGCAGCCGGAGCGATGTGCCGCTGGGCGCGCCAGTCTGCCGGGTGGGCTGTTGGCCGCGCCCTGCACGCGCCACCGGCGCATACTTCACAGTCAGCCGCCAGACGCGGCTCAGGAAGCGGCTCACTCCGGCCACGCCGTCCTCCTGCCAGTCCAGGTCGCGGTCCGGCGGAGCGGCAAACAAGGAGTACATGCGCGCGGCGTCGGCGCCGTGGCGGGCAACCATGTCGTCGGGCGAGACCACGTTGCCCTTCGACTTGGACATCTTCGCCCCGTCCTTGATGACCATGCCTTGCGCGAACAGCCGCCGCACTGGCTCATCGTTCACGATCAGCCCCAAATCGCGCATGACCATGGTCCAGAAGCGCGAGTAGATCAGGTGCAGAATCGCGTGCTCCACGCCACCGATGTACTGGTCGATGGGAAACCAGTACTGCGCGATTTTGGGATCGAACGGCGCATTCGCGTTCCTGGCGTCGGTGTAGCGATAGAAGTACCAGCTGGAATCGACGAACGTGTCCATGGTGTCGGTCTCGCGCCGGGCCGGTCCGCCGCACCTGGGACAGGTTGTGTGCACAAACTCCGGCACACGGCCCAGCGGCGAGCCGCCCTGCTGCGTGATCTCAATCTGCGCGGGCAGCACCACGGGCAACTGGTTGTCCGGCACCTGCACCAGCCCGTCCCGCTCACAGTGAATCATGGGGATCGGCGTGCCCCAGTAGCGCTGCCGGCTCACCCCCCAGTCCTTCAGGCGGAAGGTGACCTTTCCTGCGCCGAATGCACCGCGCTCTGCAATCTCCTGGAGTTGCTCCTGAGCTTCCGTGCAGCTCAGCCCGTCGTATTCGCCGGAGTTGACGAGCACACCGTCTTCGGAGACGAAGGGCAGCACAACGCCAAGGACCGGCGCCTCGGGCTGAATCACCTGCGCAATGGGCAGGCCGTATTTTGTTGCGAACTCAAAGTCCCGCTCATCGTGCGCCGGAACGCTCATGATGGCGCCGGTTCCATAGTCGGCCAGAATATAGTTGGCCACCCAGATGGGCACGCGCCGGCCGTTATACGGATTGATTGCAAATCGCCCGGTCGGAACTCCGTGCTTCTCGATCGCGCCCAGGTCGCCCGCCTCGCGAGCCTTCTTCTGCTGCTCGATCAGCTCGTCAACCTGCGCCTTCAGTTCCGGACTCGTCGCGGTAAAACTCGCCACCAGTGCGTGCTCCGGCGCCAGTTGCACGCTGGTCGCGCCGAAGATCGTATCCACGCGGGTGGTGAAGACGCGAATGCGCTGGCGGTCGGTTCCCTGTTCCCTGGTCTCTATTCCCTGTTCCCTGGCCTCCGTTTCCTCGTCTCCCTCTTCATCGAGGAAAAAGTCCACCTCCGTTCCCTCGCTGCGCCCGATCCAGTTGCGCTGCATGGTGCGGACCTTCTCGGGCCAGCCATCGAGCTTGTCGAGACCATCCAGCAACTCCTGGGCGTAGGCGGTGATGCGGAAGAACCACTGCACCAGGTCGCGCTGCTCGACCAACGTGCCCTCATGCCGCCAGCAGCAGCCATCCACAACTTGCTCGTTGGCCAGCACCGTGGCGCACTCCGGACACCAGTTCACCTTGCTCTTCTTGCGATAGGCCAGCCCTTTTTCATACATGCGCAGGAAGAACCACTGGTTCCAGCGGTAGTAGTCGGGCAGGCAGGTCGTCAATTCCGTCGCCCAGTCGTAACCCAGGCCCAGCCGCTCCATCTGCCGCTTCATGGCGGCGATGTTCGAAAGCGTCCACTCGCGTGGAGGGGTATTGTTCTTGAGCGCGGCATTCTCGGCCGGCAGCCCGAAGGCGTCCCAGCCCATGGGGTGCAGCACGTTGTAGCCCCGCATCCACATGTGCCGCGCCAGCGCGTCGCCGATCGCGTAGTTGCGCACGTGCCCCATGTGCAACTGCCCGCTGGGGTAGGGCAGCATTTCGAGCACGTAGTACTTGGGCTTGCCGCAGGAAACAGGCTCGGCCGCGTACAGCTTGGGGTCCGTGGCCCACCGTGCCTGCCATTTAGGCTCAATCGCCGCCGGGTCGTAGCGCAGTTCTTTGTCTTCCGCCATAAGGGCTAGTTTAAACTGGGCGGCGTCTATTGCGAGGTCGGAGCCGGTTGCTGGCAGGGAACCTGATGCATCTCCTGGGTCGAGATCTCGTAGCCCTCCGGCGGATGGAGGCTAGCCGGATCCGGTTGATCCGGGCTGAACTTCACCAGTTCGGTAATTCTCTTACCGTTCTCAGGGTCGTCATCCACCTCGCGCACCGTCAGACCGATTCCATGCACGTTCACCTGCCAGGATTCTCTGGTGCTGACAAGCGGCTTAGTGTTGCCGGCTGCGCCCGCCGGCGTTGTCTGCGTAACCCGGCTGCCGTGCGCCTCAAAGCCCTGGATTGTCTGAGTGCCAAGGTGCTCGATCGTTGTTTCCACCTGCCCCGGCTTCGAGACCGTGGGAGTCCCTGGGGTAAGCCCGGTCGGGGGGCCAGCTATCTGGAGGGCTTTGCCGCTCGACTGACCATCGGTGGCCGAGTCGGTGGAGACGTTCTCTGGCGTTATGGCCCAACAGGACGCGCGGCCCGGTTCCTGCGAAGGTCTTTTCACCACTGTGGCAAGGCTCGTTCGGGAATCCCATCTGGCATTGGTACGAGCTACGGGGTCAGAAACGCTGACCTTGGTCGTCGCTGTCTCGTCACTGGATGCCGGAATGGTCGTTATCGCAGTCATCGTGCGTCCCTGCGCGTCCACTGCCCTGACTTCGGTAAATTCCTGGGTGATGGTCGATCCATTGGCCAATGTCTTCACGGTGGAAACTTCGTACTCCGCGATGTAGGGCTCGGATCCGCTGCGCGCAGTGGCGCCGTTGGGCGCCGTGTTTTGCCCCCCGGAGACTTGGCCCCAGACCGGCAGCGCAAGACTTGTGGCCGCAAGAGTCGTTAATACTCGCAGAATGCTTGCACGGAACGTACACACCTCCCGCACGCAATATATTCGCACAAAGTGTCATTCGCGGTCGAGCCGGCGCGACTGACAGGCCCCGGTGTTCACGGCGATAGTCTTCGCCGCCGGCGTGCAGCGCGGTTCCTCAGGAAAAGGCTTTCCCTGTCGGGGAACGTCTGAAACTTCGTCACACACTCAGCATAAAAGGGGCAAGACCAAGGATGAACTCGCCGGGATCGACCGCCAATACTATGAATGTTAGCTCATGATTGCTTTTATTTACAGCCTTTTCTGTTCATATTTTGTTCATCTTCGACAAATAGACCGGAAATCAGTGCAAATGATCCGGTGCCAGGCGGGTCGGCGAGCAGGCCGAAAACTTCAAAACCTATTGCAACAGGCTCTTGAGCACCCTTACGTTCCGCTCTTCATCGCCGGGGTCGTCCACCGGGGTTTCGGCGATGAACGCGGCATGGGCAAAACGCTCGTCGTTCAAGAGGCGCCGGAAGGGTTCGACGCCCATGGAGCCCTGTCCGATGTGCTCGTGCCGGTCGAGTTTGGAGCCGCGCTCAGCCTTGGCGTCGTTGCAGTGCCACACGCGCACCGCGTCAAACCCCACCGTCGAGGCGACCTGCGCCATCGTCTCCTGATAGCCCTCTTCACTGACCAGGTTGTACCCGGCCACGTGGGTGTGGCAGGTATCCAGGCAAACGTCCACCGCTGCCGTGCTTCTGAGCCGCTCGACGAGTTCGGCCACTTGCTCAAAGCTGCCGCCCAGCGAGAACTCCGCCCCGGCCGTGTTTTCGATCAGGATGCGGAAACCCGTTCCCTGCCACGGAAGCCCGTCGATGGCGCGCGTAATCGAGTCGGCGGCCAGTTTGAGGCCTTCGTTGCGGGTGAGCCCCTTCCACGAGCCAGGATGCAGCACCAGGTACTCGGCTCCAAAATCCAGCGCCCGCTCGATCTCTCCGCGAAACGCCGCGACGCTCTTTTCGCGCACATCGTCCGACTGGCTGCACACGTTCACCAGGTAGCTGGTATGGATGACCAGCGGCCCCACGTCCAGCTTGGCGCGCAGCTCTTTCATGCGGACGGCCTGCTTGGGGTCCACCCTGGGCGCACGCCACATGCGCGGGCTCGAAGAAAAAATCTGAAAGGTATTGGCGCCAATCTCCCGGGCCCGCTCCACTGCATTCGAAGCGCCGCCCGCCGTGCCCAGATGCACCCCAATCCGCTTGCTCATGCAGTTATCTTAATTGGACCTGCGCAGTTGAATTGCTTACCTGGGTCTCAAAAGCGAACCCTCCCCCCAAAAAGCTGTCATCCTGAGCGACCGAAGCGCAGCGCAGGGAGTCGAAGGACCTGCGGTCGCCTTTTCCTTTTCCTTTCACCGGACGCCCCAGGTCTCGCCTTTGAGACCTGGGCACCCCAGCCTATGCGGGATAAATGAAATGTGGGCCACCCGCTGCTCCCGAAAGGTTCGTCAATGCGCGCCCTTGCTCCGGCACGGTGAAGGGCTTACGATGAGGGTATCCAGCCGCACATCGGGAGTCCCGGCCATCGGGCCGGGCTATCGTCTTGCGATTGCCTATTCTATTGAGTCGGGGGCAAACTATGATTGCAGATAATCAGCGCTTCATTCTTACGAGCGCCGCAAGGCCGTCCCATCTTCAAGATGGACATCAGATGACTATTGTGTACGAAGCCCTTGCTCCATATCAAGTCGAGTGGTCCTTTAAGGATTTGGTTGAGAAATGTTTCACCAAAGAATACGAGGCTAGAATCAAGAAGCCGCCCCTTACGCGCTCATTCCTGCGTGCGTCAGTCAACTACCACCTCAGGCGCATGATTAAGCGCGGAATGGTGAAGGAGGCCTCGCCGCAGCCGTAGTAACGAATTCTCTGCGACGCGCCACTAGAGTTCCGGGTGCCTGCGAAGCTCCGCCTCAAGCATTCCGGTAATGCGGCTGACGGCATGGAATAGGGTCGGATTCACGGCACCATCTAGCGGAATGGTGGTATCGGAATTGTGGGCAAGTTCAGGGTGGGGGAATCCATCGCTTCCCATGAGAATCACTTGTCGGATGGCGATCGTCTTCTTTCGAGTATCAACCTGTACAAGCCTTCGATTGTAACGAAGCTCTGCACACGCTTGTAGCCATTTCAAATCTCTTTCGTGTCCCGCCGGAATTCGGTGGACTCGGCAATCGTGATCGGTCTTGTAAAAGGTATAGATGTAGGTTGCGTAGGTTCCATCCTTCTTATACGAAGGTCCATCCCAATACACACCACCGAGGGTTAGATTCTCGGATACGAATAGTTCAATATCGGGGTTCGAATAGACGGAGATCGGGGCTTCCCAATTTCCTCCGCCTTCACCCTCACCCCTCACCAAGGACGGTCGCCCTAACGGACCCGGCTTTATAAGTTCCATGTCTTGACTCAGAGATACGGCAGGAAAAACAAGCGCGACGGCGAGAATGACAAGAATCCTTCGCATGGAACTCACTCTACCATGACTCAGGTTGCCATGAGCCAAATTGATGCGTTTGCTTCACTGATGACCGAACTTTCCGCCGTGAAAGCAACCGTGCCAGCGGATGTGGGTTAGCCGGGTGCCTCAGGTCTCGTACGCCGCGGCGGAAGACCTGGGAGGGCTAGCACCGCAGGCTGGCGCGGGACACCAGAACTCTCCTGGCGCGCAAGCACCGCCCCACCGCAGGTGGTCAGAGCAAGTCGAGGATGTCTTGGATTGAAACGGACTGAGCTTGGGCCACTTCGACAAGAATTCCATGAAATGTGCCTATCTTGAGCGGGTCGTGCAGCGGAACCGAGATCGAATGCGCAGGCACGTCTTGGTGAAAAAGCCTGACGTGGCTTCCCTTCTGGCGAATCACCGTATAACCTAGCCTCTCCAGGGCGCGAATCAACCGGTCGGCCGAGACCCCACGCGGCAGTTTCATGCCGCCTCGACCGCAATCAGTTCATCCTTTACAAAATGCAATTGGATGAGCTTAGGCATTGCCGCCGCATCGTCAAAGTGGAGACTTGTCACCTCCAGCACGTTATCGCGTAACTCCTGCCAGGTCTCGGCTTCCGTAAAGATCGCCTGCCCCAGCGCCCGCGCCACATAGCCGCCCTCTTCCGCCTCGCGTACCTCGAAGATCAGTTCCATGCAAAGATCATAACGGAAAAGCCGCCGTACGCGACGGACGATTGCGTCCTAATCGTCGTCGTCCTTCGCGGACTTCTTGCGGCGCTCTTTTAGCATCGCCGGCACTGGCACGTTGCCCATGGCGTCCTTCCAAAGAATCACGTTGAGCTTTTGCGCGTCGGCGCGGTCGGCGTGGCGGAAGTCCATCTTCATGCTCTCTTTCGCGCCTGCGGCCGTCCTGGCGTTGGCTGTATAGATCAGCCCGTTCTCCCGGTTCGAGACGTCCGCCGCATAGGCCGGCTGATCGCCGGGACCGGTAAACAAGGTCGAGATCAGCGAGCTGAAGGCGTCGTTGTTGTTCATCGGAGGCAGGCCGAGCAGCGTCTCCATGGTCCGGATCACGCTTACGGTCGAGTAGAAGCGGCTATCGACAAACGGCGAGCCCTCGGCGCCACGCGGGGCATACTTGCTGACCACCAGCGCCAGGCTGCGGTGCGCGTCCACGTGATCGCCGCCGTCCTGGGCATCGTCTTCCAGAATGAAGAAGGCTGTATCGTCCCAGAACGGGGAGTGGGAGATCGCTTCCACTGCCCTGCCCACCGCCAGGTCGTTATCGGCGACCGAGGACTTCGGTGTGGGTCCGCCGGGCCGCGTGCCGGCGGTGTGGTCGTTGGGCAGCCGCAGCATCACGAAGTTAGGCATGGTGTCTTTGCCCTGCTCTTTATCCGCAACCCAGGCCTTCAAATGCCGCAGGAAAACTTCGACCCTGACCTGGTCGGGAACCATCAGTGCGAAGTCCGGCGATTCCTCGGCAAAATGGCCCACCAGTTCCGGCTTGGTGGCGATGTTGGTCGCGATCAGCGGAATCGCCCAGGCCCACTTGTTCACTCCGCCGCCCCACTCGGCGGGCAGCGCCTCGCCCGGAGCAATGGCGCCCTTGCTCGCACAGCCAGCGCCGGACAGCATAGGTCCCTGCTGGGGATTTGCGGTCTTCAACTCATTGCAAAAGGTGGTGGAGATGAATTCGCCAAAGTGATAGTAGGTCTTGCCGTGCGAGGCCAGATTGCCCCACAGGTAGCCGCTGGCCGGCTCGTTCACGTCGGGAATCTTCTGCTCGAGCGGCAGCCCCTCGGCCACCACGCCTTCATAGTCATAGGTCCGCTGTCCGCCGCGATACGATTGCTGCCACGTTTTCTCCAGATAGTCCGTACCGATCGCCGCGTTTGACCAGACATGCCCATCGCCCGACACCTCGCCCGAGTCGTAGAAGTTATCCAGCACGCCGAACTGCAGGGCCAGCTTGTGCAGGTTCGGGGTGATGGTCTCGCCGTACATGGTCAGGCTCGGGTCGCCGTTGCCTGCAGGCTTTCCATCCTTTTTCAGGTCGCCCAAGATCTGATCGTAGGTCCGATTCTCCTTGATGATGTAAATTACGTGCTTTATGCGGTCTTGCGCCGGGCCGGCGAAGGATATCTTTTCCTCAGCCGCCTTCATCCGGTTCGACTCCAGCACCACCTGCGTCCAACGCGGCAAGTCCTCTTCGACATCAGCCAAATCCAGCGTAGCCAGCGAGCCGTGCAACAGCGTAGCGATATAGGTGGTGGGTCTCTGCGGCCGCTTGCGGCTGGAACCTTCCGCTTCCGGCTCGGGACGGTTATTCGGCCCGGTTCCCTTGCCCTTGGCGGTGGCAACATAGAGTTTTCCGCCGGAGGGAGTGGGAAGAAAAGCCATCGACATGGGCATCCACTCGGTGGGAACAAATCCGATCGGTTCCACCATTCCCTGCTTCGACGCCTTCAGAGTCAGCTTCCTGGTATCGATCACAGCAACGGCATCGCTGGCCGCATTGGCGACATACAAGCGGCTGCCGTCGGCGTTGACCGCCAGCGCCACGGGCTCCGCGCCAAAATAGCTCTGCCCCGGAAGCCGCGTATCGAAGTACCCCTTCACGGAGAACTGGCGAGCGCCCACATTCACGGCCGCAACAGCATCGCGGTTGGCGAGCGCCACATAGAGGGTCTTTCCATTGGGCGAGAACTCGAACGCGCAAGGGTGCGTCCCCGGAGCCACAGCGCTAGGCGGCTTCAGCAGAGCCAGTTTGCGCACTACCGTCCGGTTGGCCAGGTCGAGCTCCACAATCTCCGATGCATTCCACAGCGCGACAAAGGCCCGCTCGCCGTCCTTTGAGACCGCCAGCGCAATGGGATAGGTCGAGGGCACGGCATCGCTTTCAGAGAGATCGAAGCGCTTCTCGATTGCACCGCTCAAGGGATCGAGAAGCAGCACATCGTCGGAGAGATTGTCGGCGACTAGCAGCTTCTCCGCGCCGCCGAGAGCAACCACAGCTATGGCCGCGGGAAACGGCACTCCTTTATCGCCATCCACTCCGCCAAGCAGCTTCGTCTTCTTGCCCGGAGCAAGCTGCTGCAGCGGCAACGGGATGAAGCGCTCCGGCGCGATCTTCCCCTCATTGAAGCCGTAAACCACCACGCCGTTGCCGGTCGCGGCCTTGCCATCGCCGGCCGGGTTCGATTCCGAGCCCATGCTCGCGTACACGTGGTTTCCGTCGCTGCTGAATGCCAATCCGGAGTAGAGCGTCTGCTTTGCGCTCCCCGGCGTGCGGTCGTCCGGAAAGTCCGTCACTGCGCCCGTCTGCGTATCCAGCACCGCCAGCGATTGTTCATACTTCGACTCGAGGGTCCCATACCCGGCATTTACCGTGACCACGTACCGTCCCCCGGGAGAGACAGCCATCGACATGGGCAGGCTGTTTAACCGTTGCGGATGACCCGGAATCTCCCCGATCAACTGTTTGCTCGTGGGCAGATCCACCGTCTGCGCCGCAAGAGACGCCGGCCCCAGGACGAGGGCCGTACTCAAAACCGTCAACAGAACTTTGATATGCATGGCAAAACCTCAGCAAAACAACGATACTCCTGCTTCAAAGCGCCATTACACCTTCATGGTCAGCCTGGCATCGTGGAGCTGCAGCCGTTACCAAAGCGCGACCAACCGTAATCAGGCGCATTTGCCGGTTTCTGCTTAGAATTTGCTCATGAACGAGCCTTTTGCATCCCTTACCCAGCTGCTTTCCGACGTCATCCTGCCCAACCTCAAGTCTGTTCAGGCGAGCCAGGCCGAGCAGATTGCCGCCAACGACCGGCTGGAACAGGCCATTGAGGACCTGCGCGCGCACCTGGAGTTGAAGTTCGCCCAGCTCTCAGCCCAGCTTACGGCGTGCCGGGCCGAACTGGCCGCCACGCAGGCGGCGCTCAAAGCAGCGCAGATCCAGGCTGGTTCGCGGGCGCCTGAACGCACGACGCTCATCCACTAAGCCGCAGGTCTACGCAATCGTTGGCCCGATCTTCCAGGGCATGAAAGCGTGGAGCGCCTCATGCAATGCGGCAAGAGCGGGCTGAGCCTGCGGTGCAATAATCTTTGCATATGCGCACGGTGCTCACTGCGGAGAAGCTTTGGACTGGAACCGGCCTGCTCGACCACCCCGTGGTCTCGATCGAGGACGGACGGATTGCATCGATAACCCCCCGCGCGGCCGGCGAGTTGGCTGCCGGAACCGGAGGCCGCGTTTTCGACTATCCCGGCGCCACGCTGGCTCCGGCTTTTCTGGACGTTCATACCCATGGCGCCGCCGGTCACGACGTGATGGAGGCCACGCCCGAAGCTCTGAAAACGATGGGCCGCTTCCTGGCCTCGCACGGAACGGGCAGCTATCTGGCCACCACGGTTACCGCTCCCCTGGACGCGACGTTGCGGTCGCTTGCGGGACTGGCAAAGCTGCTGGCTCAGCCGCCGAACGTGGGCGAGACCGTGACCTGGCCCATCGGCATTCATCTGGAGGGACCGTTTCTTTCCCACGTCAAGCGCGGCGTCCACCCGCCCGAGTATCTGCTGGCCCCCGACATCGCCGTCTTCGACCGGCTCTTCGAGGCCGCCGAGGGCCACGTCCGGCTGATGACGCTGGCTCCCGAGTTGCCGGGAGCGGTCGAGTTGACGGCCCACGCCACCCGCCGCGGCGTGCGCATCTCCGTGGGCCACTCGAATGCCACGGCCGCCGAGACCCGCGCCGCCATTGCCGCCGGAGCCGTGAGCGCCACGCACACGTTCAACGCCATGCGCCCCCTGGACCACCGCGAGCCGGGCATTCTGGGCATTGTGCTGACCACCGATTCCCTGTTTGCCGAGCTGGTCTGCGACGGCATCCACAACACCGCGGAGATGGTGAAGATCTGGTGGCGCTGCAAGGGACCGGAGCGCGCCATTCTCATCACCGATGCGATGAGCGCCACCGGCATGCCCGACGGCGAATATCAACTGGCTGGATTCACGGTTCAGGTAGCAAAAGGCAGGGCCTCGTTTGGCGATGTCCTGGCCGGCAGCGTGCTCACCTTGGACCGTGCTCTGGCCAATTTTCTTGCGTTTACCGGCGCGTCGGTGGAACAGGGGCTGCGGTTGCTCACCGCCAATCCGGCCGCGATGACCGGCCTCAGCGATCAGGCAGGCTCACTCGCCGTCGGCCAACCCGCCAAGCTGGTGGCCGTGGATGCGGCAGGAAGGCTCGTGGCCAGCATCCAGAATGGGCAGCCAACTTCCGCCTAACTTTCTGATTTTGATACTACCGATTGCTCTACTCCTTGGATTCCGCGAGGCGTTTGGCGCGCCAGAGGGCGCCTTCGAGGGGTACCACCCCCTCAGCCCCCACCGGCATCTGCGGCGCAGCGGCATGGAGGCCGGCGAAGAAGGCTTCGCGCACGATCGACATTTTCTCTATGATCCCGCCGGTCCAGGCCACTGGAACCTCGCCCGCGATCTGGTGCTTACGGCGCAGCTTGGCGCGCACCAGAAGCACGAAGTCCACCAGATCGGCCGCGGCCTGGCGCAAAACCCCCAGCGCGACCGGGTCCCCGGCCTCGGCCAGTTCATTGATCGCCGGCGCCAGAGCGGCAAAGTCCGGTCCCGGCGTGCTGTCGCCCAGGCTTACCAGGTCTTCAAGGCTCGGCGTACCCCAGATCTCGCCCACTTTTTCAAGAATCTGGGTCGGCTGCTCGCGATCATAGGCATGGAGCGCCCTGCGCACACTGTGCAGCCCAATCCAGTAGCCGGAGCCCTCATCCCCCAGCCGCGAACTGTAGCCGCCCGCCCACTCCCGGCTGCCGTCGGGCGCACGGCCAATGGTATTCGAGCCGGTTCCGGCGATCTGCAGAATCCCAGGCCCACCCTGGAAGGCTGCGTCCAGGGCAATCACCTCATCGCCCACCACCTCGGAGCGCTCGGCGCCAAAATCCTGAAGAACCGCGGTGATCCACTCCACAGTCCCCGGCAGGCTGCAACTGGCCACCCCGCAAGAGGCTGCGCGCACGCCGGTTACGCCGGCCTGCGCAAACACATCCTTGAGCAGGGCGCGGAGATTTTCTTCGGCAGCCTCCGCACCCACGCGGAGCCGCTTGATGGAACCACTTTCTCCGTGAGCCAGAACCCGATCGCCGGCAAGGATCGAGCCGCGGGTCCTTGTCCCTCCGCCATCAATTCCCAAAACCATTTTCATTTTTCGCGTACTCCTTCATTTTCCGGCAGTGGCGCCTATTTCCCCACCTCGCCTCCGCCGTCGCGCAACGTTCCCGCCAACACATCCAGGCTGCCGTCGGTCCTGGGAGGGGCAAGGCCAAGCAAGTGGGCCAGCCAAGGGTACAGATTCACATTTTCAAACGGCGCTACTGTCTTCCCCTCAAGAATATCCGGTCCGGCGGCAAAAAAGCTGGCCTTCATCTGAGGTAGCTTGCGGGGGTCGAATCCGTGCATGCCGATGGTCGGGGGACGATCCGTTGCATCGGCGGGAGGGGCGTGGGCGCGGATGGCGTAGGGCCCCGTGGCTATCACCACCGGGTCGCCTTCGCGGGGGTTCTGGCTGTAGTTGAGCGCTGCCGGAACATCCTTGCGACGATAGACGACAAACTGCGACGAGGCTTTCTTGAGCTGGTTGTAGACGCGGGCGCGGTCCTCTTCGGTTTTGCCGTAGAGCAGGGAGCCGGCGGTCTCAAAGCCCGTCAAATCAGCGAATTGGTCGAGGGTGATCCAGCCGCCTTCGGCTTTGATCATGCCGTGATCGCTCACCACAACCAGATCGATGGGCAGGCCGGTTGCGTCGAGGCCGGCCTTCAGCTTGCCCACCAGGCCATCCACCTTTAACACAGCGGCCTTGGTTTCAGGGGCATCGGGGCCGAATTCGTGGCCTTCGTGGTCGGGCTCGGAGTAGTAAAGGGTAATGAAATGAGGGCGATCCGCCGCCGGCAGCCGGAGCCAGGCGAGCACCTGCCGGATGCGGTCCACATCGTCGATCTTGTCGTCGAAATGCAGATAGTAAGTGGGTTGGAAGCCGGCGATCTTGGCCTCGGAGCCGGGCCAGAACAGACACGCGGAACGCATCCCCTGGCTCTCGGCTAAACTCCACAAAGGAATGCCGTTATACCAGGACCCGTCGGTTACTGCCTGGGGGTCGGAGGAGGCGTAGCGGGCCTGTGTGGCCGGGTCATAGAAGCTGTTGGCGACCAGGCCGTGGTGCTCAGGATAAAGGCCGGTGACGATGGTGAAGTGGTTGGGAAACGTGAGGGAGGGATAGCTGGGCAGCATGCCTTCCGGAGCCCAGACGCCGCGTTTGCCGAGGGCCAGCAGATGGGCGGCTCCGTCGCGCTTGGCGTAGTCCCAGCGGAAGCCGTCGAGCGAGACAAGCACCACATAATGCTGGCTTTGCGCCTTTGCCGAGTTGGGGCCGTTGTCGACATGAATGACCAGCAGGGCCGGATTGAGCGCCTCGGACACAGCCGGTTGCTGGGCCGCCAGGCCGAGACCGAATACCAGTGCCAGCGACGCAAGAGCCAGACGGCTCACGGCGCGAAAACTCATCGAAAGTACCCCCCGCACCAGCTTACCGCATGGGGTGGGTCGGGGGGGGGAGAGGCTAGGGACTAGGGAATAGAGAACAGGGAATAGAGCATAGGGAACAGGGGTGAGTTGGGCAGACGAAAATGACGGGGGTGAAGCTTTCCGGTTTGTGGGTAAATGGAAAGGCTCTGGCCATCGTTTTTAGGGTAATCGTGCGGCTGCAGGCTATCGGATTTGCGCAAATGGCGGTGTGCAGTTGTGCAGTTTGGACAAGAGCGTTGTCTGCAATTGTCGGGAGGCGGAGCCCCAGGGGCTGCCGTTCCTCCCAGGGCCGTGGCTGGTTGGGATTCGTGGTCTTCCAGGTCTCAGAATCGAACCTTCCCAACAACCAATGCTCCGTGCCCCATTGTTGCGACTGCTTTTCGAGGAAAAGACTGTCGCAAGGGTGGGAGGCCACGAAGACCTGCGCGCCGCCATCCATCACGAATTGGCCTGCGAAACCCCACCCCGTCTGCCACCAATCGCCTCCATCCCGCATCATGGATAGGGAGGCAACAAACCTTGGGCGAACCCACCAAACCCCTCCAGCAACCTACCCGCCCCCGCGTAATCATCATCGGCGGCGGCTTTGCCGGCATCCACGCCGCCAACGGCCTGGCCCATCTTCCCGTCGACGTCACCGTAATCGACCGCAACAACCACCACACCTTTCAGCCCCTTCTTTACCAGGTCGCCCTCGCCGTCCTCTCCCCGGCCAACATCGCCCAGCCCATCCGCACCATGCTGCGCAACCACCCCAACACCGACGTGCTCATGGACGAGGTCACCGCCATCGACGTCTCCGCCCGCACCGTCGGCCTGAGCTCCGGCGCCCGGCTGACCTACGACTACCTTGTGCTTGCCACAGGCGCCACCCACTCCTATTTCGGCAGAGACGAGTGGGCGCCGCTCGCCCCCGGCCTCAAGACCATCGAAGACGCCACTGAAATCCGCCGTCGCGTGCTGCTGGTCTTCGAGCTTGCCGAGCGCCAGATGCTCGAGCACGGCTGGCACCCGCCTCTCAACTTTGTCGTCATCGGCGCGGGGCCCACCGGCGTGGAGTTGGCTGGCGCCATCAGCGACATCGCCCAGCTCTACATGCGCCGTGACTTCCGGCACATCGACCCCGCCAAATCCCGCGTCCTGCTCCTCGAAGGCTCGCCGCGCGTCCTCGGCGCCTACCCGCCCGACCTTTCCGCCAAGGCCGAGGCCGCCCTCACCCGCCTCGGCGTCGAGGTCCACACCCAGACCCACGTCACCGCGATCGGTCCCGGCTGGGTCGAAGCCACAGGCAGCACCGGCAGCAGGCGCATCGACGCCGTCGTCACCCTCTGGGCCGCCGGCGTGCAGGCATCGCCGCTGGGCAAGCTCCTCGGCGCGCCGCTCGACCGCCGCGGCTGCGTCCTGGTCGACGACCGCTTTAATCCCCCCGGCCTTTCCAACGTCTTTGTCCTCGGCGACCTGGCCCACCTGGAGCAGGACGGCCACCAGGTTCCCGGCGTCGCCCAGCCGGCCATGCAGATGGGCGATCACCTGGCCAAAATCCTCGCCGCCGACCTGAGAGGCGCGCCGCGCCCAGCCTTTCGCTACTTCGACAAGGGCGACATGGCCACCATCGGCCGCATGGACGCCGTCGCCAAGGTCGAATGGCCCTTCAAGGCCCACATCAGCGGCTTTCCCGCCTGGGTCACCTGGCTCACCGTCCACATCTTCTTCCTCATCGGCTTCCGCAACCGCCTCTCCGTCTTCGCCGCCTGGATCTGGACTTACTTCACCTTCACCCGCGGCGCCCGCCTGATCACCGGCGACCAGCGGCTGCCGGGCTGGCAGGATCAGGTCGATGCGGGACCCGCCAACCCGCCACAACAGCAGGCAGCACGGGATTAGTATGAGCCACGCAGTTCGAAGAAACATTGAAAATATCACCATTTGGTGATAATATTGGTGATATAGGAGGGTTTTTATGAGAGCAACTGTGGCGCTCGACGACGAGTTGGTACGTAAGGCCCAAGCGTTTTCAGGCGTGACGGAACGAACGGCCCTGCTCCGGGAGGCTTTGAAGGCGCTGATTCACATGGAGGCTTCGCGTAGGCTCGCGGCGGTTGGAGGCACGGAACCGGATTTAGAAGACATCAAGCGTGTGAGGGTCGACAGTCTGTGATTCTGGCCGACACATCGGTCTGGGTTGACCATCTGCGAAATCGCAACCTTGAGATGGAGAAGCGCCTTATCAGGGGGCAGATAGTCATGCATCCCTTCATAGTTGCTGAGATTGCCCTTGGCTCGCTTCACAACCGCCGAAAGAGACTTGACGACATGGATGCGCTCCTCGAAGTGAAGGTGGCGCAACTCCATGAAGTGCGGCACATGATTGAAGCACACGCCCTCTACTCGAAGGGCAATGGCCTTACGGACGCGCACCTGATTGCGTCCTGCCTGCTGACGCCGGGAACGCAATTGTGGACACGCGACAGCGCTTTGGAAAAGGTAGCCAAGACTTTGGGAATTCTCATCACCATGCCTTAAGGCATCCAGGAAAGGTCCAAACCCGTCGGTTAAACTGGAAGAGCGATGCTCGACCTGAATTTTGTCCGTGCCAACCTCGAATTAGTTGAAGAAAAGCTCCGCGCCCGCGGCGCCGATCCGGCCGCACTGCTGGGCGATTTTCGCGCCCTCGACAAAAGCCGGCGCGAGGCTATCACTTCTTCCGAGCAGCTCAAGGCTCGCCGCAACGAGCTCTCGAACCAATTTGCGATGGGAATGCGAGCGGGAAGCCCCTCTTCGGCGAGAAAGCTTTCCGAAATGCCGACGATGGACAGGATTCGCGCCGTTGGCGAAAAGGCCGTAGACTTCTCGAAGTCACCGGAAGGACTTCGCCTAATCGAAGAAACTCGCCTACTCAAGGAAAAACTCGACCAGCTCGACCAGACCGCCGCTGCCCTCGACGAGCAGCTCCGCCTCTCCCTCGCCCGCATCCCCAACCTCACCCGCGACGAAGTCCCGGTTGGCAAGTCCGAGGCAGACAACGTCACCGTCAAAACCTGGGGCAAAGTTCCCGCCTTCGCCTTCACTCCCAAGCCTCACTGGGAACTCGGCGAATCCCTCGGCATCCTCGACCTGGAACGCGCCGCCAAGATCAGCGGCGCGCGCTTCGCCGTCTACATGGGCGCCGGAGCCCGCCTCGAACGCGCCCTCATCTCTTTCATGCTCGACCTGCACACGTCCAAGCACGGTTACACTGAAATCCTGCCGCCCTTCATGGTCAACTCGAAGTCGCTCTTCGGCACCGGCCAGTTGCCCAAGTTCGCCGACGACCTCTTCCGCTGCTCCGATGCCGACGCCGAGGCCGTCGCCCGCGGCGAGTTCAAAGACAACGACCACTGGCTCATCCCCACCGCCGAGGTTCCCGTCACCAACCTCTATCGCGACGAAATCCTCGACGACTCCAGCCTGCCCATCCGCCTCACCGCGTACACGCCCTGCTTCCGCGCCGAGGCCGGCGCCGCCGGCAAGGACACGCGCGGCATCATCCGCCAGCATCAGTTCCAGAAGGTCGAGCTGGTCAAGTTCACCCGCCCCGAGGACTCCGACGCAGAGCACGAGGGCCTCACCCGCGATGCCGAGGAGATCCTTGAAGCCCTCGGCCTTCCCTACCGCCGCGTCCTGCTCTGCACCGGCGACACCGGCTTCTCCTCCGCCAAGACCTACGACCTTGAAGTTTGGCTCCCCGGCCAGAGCCTGTACCGCGAAATCTCCTCCTGCTCGAACTTCGAAGCCTTCCAGGCGCGCAGAGCCAACATCCGCTACCGGCCCACCGCCCAGGGCGCCAAGGCCAAGCCCGAGTTTGTCCACACCCTCAACGGCAGCGGTCTCGCCGTCGGCCGCACCTGGCTGGCCATCCTCGAAAACTACCAGCAGGCCGACGGCTCCGTGCTCATTCCTGAAGCCCTGCGCCCCTACGTGGGCGGCCTGGACCGGATTGTGAGGCAATCGTGACCCAACCCATGAACCCCGCCGCAACCCCGTCGCAACCACGCACTCTCAAGCAGATCCTGCTGAGCTATTTCTACTGGACCTACCCCCGCGGCAGCTTCCACTACGACATCATGGTCACGCTCATCCTCCTGTTCATCTTCGCCACGCCCTTCCTGTGGAACTACCGGGACACGCCCTCCTCCATGGCCGGCCCCGCGCATCCCATCCTGGTGATCGGCGATGGCGAACACGGCCTTATCGTCACCGTCCAGGGCCCGGATGTGACCATCCCCGCCGACGCCTCGGAGAAGATGGTCAGGAAGGCCCTGCGCAGGGCCATCGAGCCGGTCACCGGCGACGCCGTCTCGGTGGATGGTTGGGAAACCGTGACCGACGCTCAGGGAAACCTCGCCTGGAAGGTCTGGGCCCACCGCTAATTCATTTCATTGCTTCTTCCGGCGCATTCGCGCGTCGAACAAGAGTAGGAGACTCATGCGTCTGGGAATGAAACTCATCTTCGCCGCGTCCATTGCCCTCGTCCTCGTCCTCGTCTCAGGCCGTGCCGCCTCCGCGGCCACCCCAGCCGACGATAAGGAAAAGGCGAAGGAAAAAGTCCTCGAGCGCCTCAACGTCGCCGCCGCCAACTTCCACTCCACCTCCGCCGACTTCGAGTTTGACACCATCGAGACCGACCCCGTCCCCGACACCGACGTCCAGAAAGGCGTCGTCTACTACGACCGCAAAGACAATGCTTTCCGCATGGGCGTCCACATCACCGAGCACAACAAGAAGCCCTCCGCAAAGGCCTACACCTACATAGGCGGCGTCTTCAAGCTCTTTGAACCCGGCCCCAACCAGGTGACCACCTATGGCAAGGCCGGCAAATGGGAGAGCTACGTGATTCTCGGCTTCGGCGCCAGCGGAAGGGACCTCGAAGCCAAGTGGGAGATCAAGTACCTCGGCTCAGAGCCTCTGTCCGACGGCAAGAACACCGTGAAGACCGAGATCCTCGAACTGGTCGCCAAGGACCCCGAAGTCCGCAAGAACCTCCCCAAGGTCACCATCTGGGTCGACCCCGACCACGCCGTAAGCCTCAAGCAGATCTTCTACCAAAGCGCCACCACCTCCCGCGTCTGTCACTACTCCAACTTCAAAATGAATGAGTCCCTCCCCGACGACGCCTTCAAGTTCAAGACCGACCGCCAGACCGTCTACAACAACCAGTAACGCGCCGGCGCCCGGCAGGGCACAGGGCGCCCCACATTCGGCGCGCATTTCAGGGCTTGGGTGGAATAGCTCCACCTATCTACAGCCCTTTATTGTCTTTCGCCGTAACTACAGTTCCTTCCTGTCCTTCACCGTAAAGAATGAAACAGCCCGCCAGCCGCCGCCTGCCCCAGGTCTCGCTTTTGAAAGACCTTGGGATACAACGAATCTCCAACCCCCAGTCCTGCATCCATATTTGGAGTTAGAATAAAAGCAGCGCCATGGCCCTCCACCACCCCATCCCGACCCTGCTCTAGCGGCGCCCGCCGCCCACACTCGCTCCCCGCCCATTTTTCCCTTTACTCCCAGAAACAAGCACCAAAGCGCCCTCAGCGCGCCAATGAGGTTCAGCCGTGATCGATCGTTTGGAACATATGGAACAACGGTACGAGGAGCTCTCCGCACAGCTCGGCCTTCCCGAGGTCATCACCGACCACGAGAAGTACCAGAAAGCCGGCCGCGCCCTGCGCGAACTCGAAGTCCCGGTCATGAAGTTTCGCGAGCTGAAGCAGGTCCGCCAAGGCCTGGCCGAAGCCCGCGCCATGCTCTCTGAGTCCGACCCCGAGCTGCGCCACCTGGCCGAGGAAGAGATCGCCGCCCTGGCCCCGCGCGAGCCCGCCCTCGAAGAAGAGATCAAGCTCCTGCTGCTGCCCAAGGACCCCAACGACGAGAAGAACGTCATTCTGGAAATCCGCGCCGGCACCGGCGGCGACGAAGCCTCTCTCTTTGCCGCCGAAATCTTCCGCATGTACACCCGCTTTGCCGAGCAGCACCGCTGGAAGGTCGAAGTGCTTTCGCTCTCCGAGTCCGGCGTCGGCGGCTACAAGGAAGTCATCGCCATCATCGAGGGCGAACGCGTCTATTCGCAGATGAAGTGGGAGAGCGGCGTGCATCGCGTGCAGCGCGTCCCGGCGACCGAGACCCAGGGCCGCGTTCACACCTCCGCCGTCACCGTCGCCGTGCTGCCCGAGGCCGAGGACGTGGACATCAAGATCGAAGCCAAGGACCTGCGCATCGACACCTTCTGCTCCTCCGGTCCCGGCGGCCAGTCGGTGAACACCACTTACTCCGCCGTGCGCATCACCCACCTGCCCACCAACACCGTGGTCAGTTGCCAGGACGAGAAATCGCAGATCAAGAACCGCGACAAGGGCATGCGCGTCCTGCGCTCCCGGTTGTATGAAATGGAGATGGAGCGCCAGAACGCCGAGTTAGCCAAAACCCGCAAGGAGCAGGTGGGCACAGGCGACCGCAGCGAGAAGATCCGCACCTACAACTTCCCGCAAAATCGGATGACGGACCACCGCATCGGCCTCACCCTGCACCAGCTCGACCTGGTGATGGAGGGCCGCCTGCAGCCCATCGTCGACGCCCTCATCGCACATTACCAGGCCGAGCAGCTAAAGACCGGCAACGCCCAGGCAGCGTGACCGTGCTCCCGCTGAGCAGCTTGGTTGCAAACTGCACGGAGGGCCTGCGCCGCGGACCCCATCCAGACCGCGCGCGCCAGGACGCCGAAACCTTGCTCCTCCACGTCCTGGGCAAGAACAAAGCCTGGCTCCTCTCCCATTTGGACGAGGAACTCCCGGAGGACCAGGCCGCTCGCTATACGCAGCTCCTCGAACGCCGCTACCGCGGCGAGCCCATCCAGTACATCACCGGCGAAACCGAGTTCTACGGCCTCCCCTTTCGCGTTACGCCGGAGGTGCTGATCCCACGCCCCGAAACCGAGCACCTGGTCGAAAAGGCGCTCGAGCTGGCTTCCAACTTTGTTGCCCCGCGCATTGTGGACGTAGGATGCGGATCGGGCGGTATTGCCGTTGCGCTGGCCCACAAACTGGACCACGCGCAAATCACTGCTATCGACCTTTCTGCATCTGCCCTCGCCATCGCCCGCCAGAACGCGCAGTTGAACGCCGTCTCCCACCGCATTCGCTTTCTTGAGGGCGACCTTCTCGCTCCCGTTGCAGAAGAACGATTCGAAATCGTTGTTTCCAACCCGCCCTACGTCCCCGCCACGGACCGCCCAACTCTCTCCGTCGAAGTCCGAGACTACGAACCCGCCTTAGCCCTCTTCGCCGGCCCCGACGGCCTCGACATCTACCGCCGCCTCATCCCGCAAGCCTTCGCCGCGCTCGTTCCCGGCGGCTTCATCGCTCTCGAAATCGGCCACGGCCAATCCCCGGCCATCCGCGCCCTGCTCGCCGCTTCCGGCTTCCACCAGATCGAGGTCGTCTCCGACCTCCAGGGCATTCCACGCGTAGCATGCGCCCAGCGGCCATGAACCGGGCGCCCCACGTGCGGCGCAGTCCTACAGCGCCCAGGATGGGACGGATGCTCGACTACCGCGGCCGGTATAACATGGCCGCGCAAGTCGAAGTCATCCCCATCCGACAGATCGACGAAGCCTGCGGGCGCCTGCCCAGGAAGGACGTGAAATACCGTTTCGTCATCGGCATGAGTCATCTGCGCCAAGCGGGAATCCGGCGCTGTCTGGCCTTTCTCAAGGTCCAAGTGCAGTCTCCCCGGTCTTGACGTTCAATTCCCATTTTCGAGGCGGGGGCAGATGAAGCGCGCCGCCCTCGATCTCCAGCGGCATCCAAAGATAGCGCGAATCCCATAACTCCTTCGGCCGCCAGATATCGCCCATGAAGATAACCGTTGTCTTCTTGCTGCCGGCAATCTTCAAGAGCATCGACGATTGAGCCCCATAGGTGTTTGTCTCCGGCGGGGCAATGTCCTTGAACTCCGTCCAGGGCCCGCTCAGCGAAGGCGCCGTCGCATACACATTGGGGTTCGGACGCCAGCCCGTCATATGGGAGCCGGCTACGTAATACAGGCCCCCGTAATGAACCACCGCGCCCCCTTCGAGCGGAGCTTGAATGAAACTTACCTTCTTCTCCACGCTCAGGTAGTCGTCAGACAGCTTCGCTATGAAGAACCCCTTGGTCGGCCTCGACTCGAAGATCAGGTACGCCGCGCCGTCGTCGTCGATGAACTGTCCGATGTCGCGGCTCTCCTCATCCAGCGGGCGAAAGCTCCTCAGATATCGGTATTCGCCGTCGATGCGATCGCTTACTGCGACCGCGACGCGAGCTAACTTGTAACTTCCATCGTCCAGGTGGGCATAGAGCACAAACTTTCCCGTCCGCGCGTTGGCAAAGACCTTGGGCCGCTCCAATATCCAGTGCGGGCCAAGATGCTCGGGGTCGGTAAGTGCCAGCACCTGCCGGCGAAACTTCCAATGCACAAGATCCTTTGAGGAGTAGCAGGCAACGTAGCGCTTATCCGGGCTGTTGGATGGAGAGCGGTCTTCTCCAAACCAATAGTAAGTGCCTTTCCACAACAGCATGCCGCCGCCGTGCGCCTGAATCTGCTGCCCGCGATCGTCGAGCCATGGTTCACCTGGAGCAACGACCTGCGGCCCCGCAAAGAGCGCGCTCGCCGCGCAAAGGAGAGCAACCAATCCCATGCTCCCAACCAACAACTTCCTCATATCGTTTCCTCCACAAGCTCATGCATTCCATTTCTTCCCATGAGCCGGGCGCCGCGGGCTTGGCTTGCGAGCCGTGGCCGGTTGCGACCGCCTGGCTGCGTGCTTTGCGGATCATGTGGCCGGTCAGTCAGCCCGGCCGGTCTTATTCAATTCGCGGTACAGGCCCAAATCCGCGCCGGATAGGTTCTTGGCGATATAGAGAATCTGTCCGTAGTGCATTGCAAAGTGCTCCACGACCTGGTAAACAGCTTCCAGGCCGCTGACGTGGTAACCCTGAATCTCGTAGGGCGCAATCAGATCGGCCTGCGTAAGTCTGACCATAACTTCCGCGGCTTGCTGCATGGTCGCGCCGAGATTTTCGAGCAGCACGGAAGCAGGGATCGACCCGGTTTCATCGAACTCGGCGGGCCGGTTGCGATCGTCCTCCCAGCGGTTGAACGAAGCCACCAGCCACTGCCGCACGTTGCCGTTCAGATGCAGGATCAGATTCCCGATGCTGTTGCTGGCGGCGTTGGGACGCCACCACACTTGGCTCTCGGTCAGCGATGCGACGCATCCCCGCAGCCGGGGCCAGTAGTGCTCCAGCAGCTTCCGCCGGGAGAATTGAAGAAAAAGCGAGGCCACATCCGCATCCAGGTCTGTCATCGGAAATCAAGGCTCCTTTTTGAAAGTTTTCTCTTCCGTAGAGTACGCCAGATTCTTCCCCATTCGCCCCTCGGAGGCGCCGCCCTCCCTTATCCCTCCTCGAAGCAGGCGAGCCCGCGATTGCCGAATCCCGCTCCACCGGCATAGAATTCCCCCTGAAATCGTTTCCATGAGGTTCGACCATGCGCATTTTCGCTTCACTCTCCCTCGCCGTTCTCGCCCTGGCGCTCGTTCCCGCCACACAGACTCCTGCACAGGCCCAGGCAGTAGCCCAAACCCCGCCCATGGGCTGGAACAGTTGGAACTTCTTCGCCGAGAAAGTCACCGACAAGGACATTCGCGCCGCCGCCGACAACCTCGTCGCCACCGGCATGAAGGACGCCGGCTACATCTACATCAACATCGACGACACCTGGGAGGGCCAGCGCGACGCAAGCGGCATCCTCCACACCAACGCGAAGTTCCCCGACATGAAGGCCCTGGCCGACTACGTCCACTCCAAGGGCCTGAAGATCGGCATCTATTCCGGTCCCGGCCCCAAGACCTGCGGCGGCTTCGAGGGCTCGCTCGGTCACGAAGCCCAGGACGCCCAGCTCTACGCCTCCTGGGGCATCGACTACCTCAAATACGACATGTGCAGCTTCATCCCTGAAGTCATGGAGAAGCAGGCCCCCAACGACAAGGCCGCGCAGATGCACATCATGTACGACGCCTACGCCAAGATGGACAAGGCTCTCAAGGCCACCGGCCGCCCCATCGTCTTCTCGCTCTGCCAATACGGCTGGGACGCGTCGTGGGAGTGGGCACCGCAGGTCGGCGGCAACCTCTGGCGCACCACCGGCGACATCTCGCCCGACTGGGACCGCATCTACTCCATCGTCAGCCAGCAGGCCGGCTTGGAAAAATATGCAGGCCCCGGCCACTGGAACGATCCCGACATGCTCGAGGTGGGAAACGGCAAGCTCACCCTGGCCGAGAACCGCACCCACTTTTCGCTCTGGGCTATCCTCGCCGCGCCCTTGCTGGCCGGCAACGACCTGCCCAACATGAAGCCCGAGATCAAGGCCATCCTCACCAGTCGCGACGTCATCGCCATCAACCAGGACAGCCTGGGCAAGCAGGGCTCCCGCGTCTACTCTGAAGGCGAAACGGAGGTCTGGACCCGACCTCTCGCCGGCGGCGCGCTGGCCATCGCCGTCGTCAACGTCGGCGACAACCGCTACTCCACCCATCCCTTCCACCTCAGCCTGGCCAAACTCGGCCTCCACGGCCCCCAGGCCGGCAAGGACTTATGGACCGGCAAGCCCATCACGCTCACCGACAACCAGCCCCTCGAACTGGCCAGCCACGACGTGCTGCTGGTCCGCATCGACGCGCCGAAGTAGAGCGGACCAATGTCCCCTCGCGAGAAGACGAAGGAGAATTTTCCCATCGCACAAATGCCGGGTGCCCCTTCCTTTCGCCTTTTTTCCCACGAAAGGGTCGGAAACCATGAATCCCCCGGGCCCGGCGGGCGAAATCCACTCACCGGTTGCACGCACTGCGCACTCTTCGGCATGGGAACGAATCTTTCCCCAAACTGACCACTTCCCGGCATTTCGCCCGTCCACTCGAGAATCGGCCAATTTTGCTCAGCGCATTTCCCCCTTTTGGTGGTCTAATATTTGGTGTTCTAATGCTAGTGAGCGATGTGATCGGTTGATCGCCCCACCAATCCCTTCTTGAGGAGGGAATATGTGTAGGCTCTATCCGCACCGCTGGCTGCCTGCGCTCGCAGTTTGCGCAGCCGTCGCTCTTGCGTCCCCCGCCCTCTTCGCCCAGACTCCCGCCCAGAATCCCGCCGCAGTTCCCGCCGTCACCCCGCAGCCCCAGCCTTCTGAAGTTGCTCCTCAGCCTGCGCCAACCCCCGAGCAGGTCGGCGACGCGCTCATGACCCACCAGCGCTACCAGGCAGCCATCGAAGCCTACAAGAAGGGCCCGCGCGACTCCCCAGACGTGTGGAACAAGATGGGCATCGCCTATCAGCTCATGTTCAACATGGAAGACGCCTCCCGCTGCTACCGGGCGTCCCTCAAGATCGATCCAAAGAGCCCCCATGTCCTCAACAACCTGGGAACCATCTTCGACTCGCTCAAACAGTACGGCGAGGCGGAGCGGATGTACCGCAAGGCAATCAAGCTCGATCCCGACTCCGCCCTGATTTACAAGAATCTCGGCACCACCTTGCTGGCCCAGCACAAGTACAAGAAAGGCTGGGAAGTCTACAAGACCGCGCTGGCCCTCGATCCGCATATCTTCCAGAACAACGCCAGTCCGAGGGTCGAAAACCCCGCCACCGTCCAGGAGCGCGGCGCCATGAACTACTACATGGCCAAGGGCTGCGTCCGCGCCGGCATGAACGACCGCGCCATCGAGTACCTCCGCATGGCCCTCAATGAGGGGTTCACCAGCCCCAAGAAGATTGTGGCCGACAGCGAGTTCGCCGCCCTGCGCGGCATCCCCGCCTTCGACCAACTCCTCGCCGCCCAGAGCCCGCAATAGCCGCCCGCCTCGTCGTCTCCTGGGACGCTTTCCCCGTCTATCTCGATAGGGCCGCCTTCTGGCCCCCAGGAGCTTCCATGAAATTACGGTTGGTGTCCACATTCGTCTTCGGCCTCGCCCTCGGCGTGGCCGCTTCCGCCCAGGATGCACCCACTCCTCCACCCGCCGGTCCACCGCCGGCCCAGGGACAGGGCGGCGGCCAGGGCCAGCGCGGCGGTGGCCGCGGCGGTTGGGGCGGCGGCGGCATGATGGGCACCGGACGCGGCCTCATGGGCACCGTTACTGAGGTAGCCGCCGACCACTACACCATCAAGACCGACGCGGGCGAAACCTATACTGTCCACTTCAGCGCCAACACCCGCATCCTCAAGCAGCAGGCCCAGCGCCGCGGCGAGGGCGGGGAGGGCGGTAATCCCCCGCAGTCGCTCAAACCCACCGACATCAAGGCCGGCGACGCCATCGTCGCGGTGGGCGAAGCGGATGCTGCCGCTAAATCCGTCGGCGCGGTCACCATCCTCCAGATCGACCCCGAGCGCGCCAAACAGATGCGCGAGATGCAGGCCAACTACGGCAAAACCTGGCTCGGGGGCAAAGTCACGGCCATCGACGGCGTCAAAGTCACCCTCATGGGCACGGTCGACAACGCCGCCCACACCTTTGTGGCCGACGAGAACACCACCTTCCGCAAGCGCCGCGATCCCATCACCCTGGCCGACATACAGGTTGGCGACACGGTGCGTGTCGAGGGCTCCGTCAAGAATGGAACCTTCCTGGCAACCTCAGTCAACGCAATGGGCGCGCAGGGCCCGCCGCCAACTGTTCCCCGCAGCGCACCGCCGCAATAACCAGCCCGGGTTTACCCATCCACCAAGGCCGGGTGCCGGGTTTCCCAGGTCTCGACTTCGAGACCTGGGAAACCTCATGACCTCTCCGCCGCATGAAACCGGCAGTCGATCAATTCCTTCGGAAAACAGCCGTCTACGGAATGCCCAGTATCTTGTGCGTCTGCAGGCTCAATCGCCACTGCGGATGATCGAGGCAATACTTGAGCGCCAGCGTAGTGTTCACGGCGCGGCTGGGCCCATCCATCGGCTGCAGAAAGAAATGGCTGAAGGCGAGCGCTTCAAAGTCGCATGGATCGGCTCCAGCCTGGGGATAGACCAGCTTCAATTCGTCCCCGCTTAGCTGCACCACCACCGCCCCCGCCTTGGGGCTCACGCACAGCCAATCCACGCCCGCCGGAGCCGCGATGGTTCCATTCGTCTCCACGGCAATTTCAAAGTCGCGCGCATGAAGCGCTTCGATCAAGCTTCCATCCAGTTGCAGCAAAGGCTCTCCGCCCGTGCAGACCACAAACTTTTTCCCCAGCGGGGCACCACCGGGCCACTTTCGCTCAACCGCCGCGGCCAAAGACTCAGCGGAGTCAAACCTCCCGCCGCCCGCTCCATCCACGCCCACAAATTCCGTGTCGCAAAAGGGGCAGATGGCCGCACCGCGGTCCGCCTCGCGCCCCGACCACAGATTGCATCCCGCAAACCGGCAGAAAACCGCCGCGCGCCCCGCCTGCGCACCTTCTCCTTGCAGCGTATAGAAGATTTCCTTGACGGCGTAGCTCATGCCTGAGCCCCATCTTCCGCTCGTCTGTACGGCAACGGGTCGTCGATCCCGTTTTCGCTGAAGCCCTTGCGCCGCAACAGGCACGAGTCGCATTCCCCACACGGCGCGCCCGTTGGCGATGGATCGTAGCAACTGCTGGTCAGCCCGTAGTCCACCCCCAGCTCCATTCCCTTGCGAACGATCTCCGCCTTCGACAGCGCAATCAGCGGCGTGTGAATCTTCAGCGCCTGCCGCCCTTCCACGCCGGCCCTGGTGGCCAGGTTGGCCATCTTCTCGAAGGCCGCGATGAACTCCGGCCGGCAGTCGGGGTAGCCCGAGTAGTCCAGCGCATTCACGCCAATGAAAATATCGCTCGACCCCAGCACCTCAGCCCAGGCCAGCGCAAACGACAGAAAAATCGTGTTGCGCGCCGGAACGTAGGTGATGGGAATGCCGTGCGACATATCGTCAGCCGAACGACCCTTGGGAACGTCCATATCTCCGGTGAGCGCGGAGCCGCCGAAGACGCGAAGATCGATGGCCGCGATGCGGTGGGCCGCAACGCCGATGGATGCGGCGACACGGCGGGCCGCATCAAGTTCAAGAATGTGCCGCTGGCCATAGGAGAACGAGAGCGCATAAAGCTCGTAGCCCTGGCTCCGCGCAATGGCCAGCACGGTCGCCGAGTCCAGCCCTCCGCTCAACAGCACCACCGCTCTTTTTGCCTCGCTATTCATGATTCTTTCTACCCGGTGTCTCGTTTTGAGGCAGTCTGGCTCTGTCGCCGCAGTTGCCGCCGAAGCCTTCAGGACAGATCCCCGCCTTTGCCAATATCCATCGCAGGCGGCATCGGGTTGCTTTCATCGATCGATGCCTCGATACATTTCTGCAGCAGGCCCTTGGCTGCGAGGATGAATTCGATCGCATCGCGCCCCGCGCCTTCGCCGCCGCCATGCGGCGTCACATAGTGCGCCTCCGCCTTCACCTGCGCCCGCGCATTGGCCGTGGCCACGCCAAGGCCGACCTCCCGCATCACCGGCAGATCGATCACGTCGTCGCCCACATACGCAATCTCGTCCAGCGTCACGCCTTCCTTCTCCGCAATCTCGCGCACCGCCTTCATCTTGAAGGCCTGCCCCTGGTACACAAATTCCATTTTCAGGTCGCGCGCCCGCAGGGCAACCGTCTCGCTGATGCGCTTGGTAATCACGCCCACCTTCATCCCGCCCAGCCGCGCCAGGGTCATCCCCGCGCCATCGTGCGCGCTGAACCCCTTGGCCTCCACCATTTTGGTGGTGACGGAACCGTCCGGCAGCGCCACGGGCATGGGATAAATCCAGATGGTCCCGTCGGTCAAAACTCCATCCACGTCGAAAAGAACGATCTTGATGCGGCGGGCGCGATCCTCTGCGGAAATCGTCATGATTCAATATTACTCATTGCTTGCAGGTGGCCGTGCGCAAGGCGCGCCGGCTTGCGCGAAAATGGAAGGATGGATCGCAATCCGCCCGCCGAAGCACAGTTACCGCCCGCGCTCGAACCCGGAGACTACTACCTCGACGGTCCCAACCTCGTTTTCACCGCGGCGTATCACCTCAGGCGAGGCTCCTGCTGCAACTCCGGTTGCCGCCACTGCCCCTACGGGTTCACGGCCGCAGACGCGCCCGCCGCGCCCGGCGAAGACGCGCCACCGGCCGGCTGAGTTCCCGACGGCACTGCTGGAGGCGGCGCAGCCGCAACCGGCTCCCGCACCAGCACCGCAAACCTCGGAAACGCAAAGCTCCCGTTGGCGTCGTCGATCACGTTCAACTGGCACACATACGACCCCGGCTTCAATCCCGCCAAAGGCACGTCCAGCTCGATGGCAACCGCATCGCGCCCCTCCACGTTGATCGCCCTGGCCTGCACCAGCGGCGTCTCATACACCTTCGTCGATCCCTGGATCAGTTCCAGGCTGCTCAGCAGGTTGATCCCCGCCTTGGTCCCCTTGGGTGCGTCCGCGGCAACCTTCTCCTTCGCCGGAGCATAGATTTCGTACAGCAGATACAAGTGCTGGTCCTGGCGGAAGACGTGGCTGATGTTGGGCACATACTCCTCTCCGCCGCGCACCAGCGGGCTCTGCTTCTTGCTCGGCTGCCGCATCGAAGCCAGAACGATCGAGCTCATCTTCAGCGGAGCTTTCTTCATATCCGGAAGCGTGATCTCCGCTTCAAACGAGCCCATGCGGCCGGTCTGGTTCTCGCGCACCACAAATTTCATCCGGTACTTGCCCGGCGGCAGGTTGAAACTCGTCGTATATTGAATGTTCTTCTGCCGCGCCTGCAAGCTCGGATCCAGGTTCAGCTTCACTGTCTCCCGCGCATGGCCGATGGGCCGCTTCACCTCGTCGATCACCGTGCCGATAATGTCCAGCGTGGCCTTATCCTTGTCGCCGCCCTTCACAAAAGGAATCTGCGAGCCCGGCACGATCAGCGAAACCGGCACAAAGTAGCGATTGTCGTCCAGCCGGAAGTACATCGCGTCCAGATAGACGGCCATGTCGGTGGCCGGCAGGTCGCTGGCCAACTGCTCCTCAAGCTCCCGTTCGCGGTCTTCGTGAGCCGAGTGTTGGAAGTCCGCCGGCGCATAGTACCCAGGCCGATACTCAAGCTTCAAGCCCGGCCGGTTCACCTTGATGGTCAGCTTGCGATAGCGGCCGTCGCGCAGCGGATTCGTGCTACGAAATCCAATTGCGTAATACGCCGAAGTGTCCCGCTCCACCTGCGCGAACGCCGGCGCAAAATCGTTGGAATCGAAGAACGACTTGCCGCCCGTGTCGGTGCTGAGCGTCGCCATCACCTCCTGCGTGGCAAAGTTGGCGTTCATGTTGTTCGTCAGCGCGCCGCCGTTATAGGCGCCGGTCCCGCGCAGGCTCCCCGTCGATGCGTCGCCCAAAGGCCCAATCGCCTGCAGGCCGCGCGTGTCCACGCTGTAGATGGCCAGGTTGGCCCGCACCGCCGCGTTGATGGCCGCCCGCAAAGAAGCCTGGTTCTCGATCCCGTCGCGCGAAATTCCTCCGGAGAAATAAAGCAGCGACTTCTTCTCCGTGATCTTTTCGAGCGACTTCGCCACCGCCCGCAGCGCAAACAGTTCGCGATCGGTGTTGAGGTCGTTGTACTCGCTCTCGTCGGGCGTGTAGCCGGTGGTGTCCTCCACCTGGTTCGAATTCGCGGTGGCGCCCTGGGCAAAGCCCTGTCCCTCGGTACCGTTGTAGACGCCCACCTCGTTGATGAGCGCATTCTTGTCCGCGGTAAAGTCCTGGTCCACATTGAGCGTGTCGCCGAGCGAAACCAGCGCCACCAGGTCGGCCGGCTGCATCTTCTGTTTAAGAAACGCCTGCGCCGCGTCCACGCTCCGGTCAAGATCCTCGGGCTGCATCGAGGTCAGGTCGAAGAACATCACAATCAATCTGTGATTGCGCAGCTCCTCGGGCCTCGCCACCACCACGGCCTTGCTCCCACTGCCGCTTGCCCCAGCGGCCAGCCCGCTCACCGTGGCTTCGTTCAGCGGCGTGGCCTTGTCAACGCTCTCAAAGTCGAAGGTATCGATCTGCTGCTGCTTGCCGTTCTCGTAGATGGTGAAGTCGCTCTGCTTGAGCCCCAGCACCAGTTCGCCGGTCTTCGCGTCCCGCGCCACCACGTTGGTCAGCACCAGCTCGCCGTTCATCTTCAGAACAAACCCGCCCTGCGGGGTTCCGGTGACCTTTCCACTCGATGCCTGGCCGCTTGAATCCTGGCCGGGGCTCTGCGCGCACGCCGGCTGCGCGCCCGGCAACGCCAGCGCCAGCCCCGCAACCCAAGCCCCGATCCTCCGCATCCAGCCCCTCATCGCATGTCCTTCCACCACGAAAAAGCTGCTTGCCGATCCGCCAATGAGCTGTCATCCGTCATCTGTCATCCGTCATCTGCATTTCAAAACCTAAACCTCGCCGTAAACTGAAACGCCCTCATCGATCCCGCCGACGTCACCTGCCCCGCGGTCGGTGAGTTCAGCGCCGTGCCCACTCCGGAATATTGCACAGTGTTGAACACATTGCTGGCCGTCGCGCGAATCTCCATGCTGCGCGTTTCGCCCATGTTCACTGTCTTTGAGAGCGACATATTGTTCTGCACCGTCCCCGGCCCCATGATCGAGTCCCGCGAAACGTTGCCGAACGCATTCCCATAGGCATCGGCCACCGGTTGAGTAAAGGCCGCTGGATTGAACCACTCCTTTTGCGATCCCCCTCCGGCCGTCGGCGAAGTGCCCGCAACGTAATTGGGCCGCAGCGTGCCCGTCGCTCCGTGAGCCACGTCGGAGACCGCCGCAGGATAATAGGGCGTCAGCGGCGAGCCGGTAGCAAACGTGAAGCTGCCCGATACCGAAAACCCCTCCAGAATGTGCGAACCCACGCCGCTCGTCACCCAGTATTTATCCTTGCCGAAAGGTAACTCATAGAGATAAGTCCCGCTCACCTTGTGCCGCACGTCGAAGGTTGAGTTGCCTTCCTCGGCCGCGATGTCCTGCCAGTCCTGTACTGCGCTGGCCGCGTCGTCGATGGAGTGCGAATACTGATAGTTGGCTCCCAGCGCCACTCCACCCGTCAGCCGCTTGTTCACCCGCAGCGTCCCCGCATTGAACCGCGAAAACCCCACCGCCTGCTCGTAGTCGAAGGTCGCAATCGGCTGCCCCGTCGATGGATCGTAATCGGTATTCGGGCTGCTCGCGCTGCGCCGCGGAAAGCTCTTCACGTCCAGCCGCGATCCAGTCGAACCGTTGTAGCCCACGTTCAGCACCACGCCCCACGGCAGCGTCTTCTGCACATCCAGGTTATAGGCCTGCACATAGGGCAGCCGATAGTGCGGATCGACCACATACGTCCCCGGCGTAGCCGTCGTCGGAATCGTCGGGAACCCGTTGGCCAGCGTGAACTGCCCCGCCTGCGCCGCCACGTTAGTTTGCTCGTTCACAAAAGCGGGCTGCAACGCCATCGGCTGCAGCGCCATCGTCGAGGCAAAGCCGCCGTATTGGCCCACCGTAAAGTTCATGCCGTACCCGGCCCGCACCACCATCTGCTTCACCTTCGGCACGCGCAGCGCAACGCCCAGCCGCGGCGCTAGCGCCAAGTGGAACGGATACACCAGCGACTTCGGCAAGCTATCGCTGAACGATGGCGCCGCGCTGCCCGACTGCACTTCGGCGAAACAGCTAAATTGATCAATGCAATTCGCTGACGGATTCGCGCTCAAGTTCGTAGCCAGCAGCGCCAGCCGGTCATATTTCTCGGTATACGGAGCAAAGAACTCATACCGCAATCCGTATTGCACCGTCAGGTTCGATCGCGCCCGCCAGTCGTCCGTCGCGTAGGCATCCCACACGTTGTCGCGCAGGTAGCTCTTCGAGGTGGGCGAGTCGACGGTCGTCTCTTGCGGCAGCCCCAGCAGAAAATCCGCCAGCGCCGTGCCCGTGGTCGGGTCCTGCGCCTGGTTCTCGGTGAACTTGCCGCTGAACGTAAAGCTGCCCGTCGCGTTCGATCCCCCCAGGAAATTCCGATGCACCCTCCGGTAGTCCCCGCCAAAGCGCAGGTTGTGTTTGCCCTTGATCCAGCTCAGCGTCTCCGAGATGGAGATCGTCTGCGACAGTGAAAAGCTCGGCTGCGCTTCGCTCAATCCCGCAATCGCCCCCAACTGCACGCTCGGAATGCCGTAATTGGTAGGCAGCGTATTCAGCGGGGCGCCGTCCGGTCCGAAGATCCCAAGCTGGCTCGCAATGTCCACGCCATTGGTAAAGAAGTTCGTAGCCTGGCTCGTGGCTCGATTCCAGTTCTCGTTGAAGATATTCGTCAGCTTGTGGTAGCCGACCGTGTATCCCGCCTGCACACTGTTTGAGTTCGTCGAATTCTTCCCTCCCAGTTGCGGAAACATGTTCACGTTGTCCGCGGCTGTGCCAATCCAGTTGTAGTTGAAGTTGATGGTCTGCCGCAGCCCCTGGTTCTGGTTCCTGCGCCCGCCGGCGCCTCCGCCCCCACCGCCGCCGCGACCGCCGCCGCCCGGCTGTGTCGCATTGGGGCCCAGGCTCCGCAGATAGCGAACTCCGGCCTGTGTGGTGTTGGTTTGCGCCGTCGTCAGCAGATGATAGTTGTAGCCGCTGGTATTCGATCCGGAGGCCAAATTTAGCGCGGGATAGTAGTTCAGCAGTGCCGTAGCCTGAGACGTGAGGCGTGTTGCAGGAATCACGTTAGGCGTGCCGTTCGGAATATTGGGATTGCCGCTCGCCACAAACTGCAGCCCGGTCGTCGGGTCGTAGATGGCAGGCTGGCCCCTGAAGTCTCCCGCGCGCTCGTTGAAGGTCCCATAGGTACCATCCGCCGGCCCCGTCGCGTACTCATCCACCGGGCTCGATTGCCGCGTCCCCGAGAGCGTAAAGAACACCGTGTCCTTCCCGCTCGGTTTGGTCAGATGAGGAATGTACGGCGCGCTCATAAACGTAATGCCGAAGCGGTTGCTCCCCGAGGCCGGCTGCTCCGACTGCTGGCTGGTCAGTGCAAAGGGCTCCGCATTGAGCGCCGCATTGCTGCCGAACCAGAAGACCGCCCCGTGCGGCTGGCCGGGATTGAAGCCGCGGAAGTTGCCCCGTCCACCGCCGCCGCCGGGACCACCGCCAAACCCGCCGGGCCCGCCAAATCCACCTCCGCCGAAGCCCCCGCCGCCAAACAGGCCGCCGCCCTGTCCGCCCGGCAAAACGCCCTGCGCGCGCGCCGTCTCCATCAAATCCCGGATGCGGTCCACATCGATTCCAGCCAATGGGCTAACCGAACCCGTCTGCCCGCTGATGGCCACCGAATCCCCGCCAAAGTCCGAGTTCCCCGCTATCGAGGGCAGCGCCGCACCCGACTGGCCGCCTGAGCCCTGCGTTCCGCTCTGGTTCTCGGTATCCGCTGCCAGCGCGCTCACCAGGCTCAGGCTCTGCGCCCCGTTCCCCGCCAGTTGCCGAATGGCTTGAACCGCCGCTGTATCCTGATCGGCCCCATTCTGTGCGCCCTGCCGCGCCTGTTGCTGCTGTTGCTCCAGCGCCCGCGAGGCCAGCATCAACTCGAGACTCACCGTCTGGTCGCGGTTGGCGGCGTTCAGCACCGCCTCCTGCGATGCAATCGCAAAGGCCGCAAACTGCGTGCGGATCACGTAGCGCCCATTCTGCGCAATGTTCAGGGACCACGCGCCGGTAATGTCAGTGGTGGTGGAGAAGCGCTTGCCGGTGAGCGTATTCTGCGCGGTCACGGTGACGCCCGGCAGCGGGATGTTGCCGCTTTTGACCACCCCGTGCAGCTTGCCGCCCGCAACTGCCTGACTGGACGGCGCCTGGCCGGTTGGACTGGGCGCGGTTGGGGCCTGTG
This sequence comes from Acidobacteriaceae bacterium, assembly GCA_003139795.1. Taxonomy (GTDB): domain Bacteria; phylum Acidobacteriota; class Terriglobia; order Terriglobales; family Acidobacteriaceae; genus Telmatobacter. The sequence goes on from PLGM01000101.1 coordinate 54,026, forward strand.
TGGGAGCGCTGGAGGCCGCACCGGGCGCAACTGCGGGCGCCGGAGTCTGGGCTGGAGTCGACGCTGGGGTTGGGACCGCCGTCTGCGCCCATGCCGCAAAGCCGCCAGCCACAAACATCCCCATCGCTCCTGCCCACGTGGCTGCTCGCCGCATCTGCGCTCCCTGGCATTTCGTTGCCGTACTCAGTCAGACGCTTCCCGCGCCGCGAAGGTTTACCGCTTGTCGTCTGTCGTGCCCTGCGGGCATTACAATGACAGTCCCATGGAAGAATCGGCGTGTCCCGCAAGAAATCGCACCGTCGCGGCCTTCCCCGGCTAGACAATCGTCTCAGAATCGAGGTCTCCCATGAAGACTTTTCGTGCGTTCCTCTGCGCGCTGCCGCTGCTCCTCACCGCTTTCGCCGTAAATGCCCAGCAGGCTGTGACCTTCCCCAGCGGCGACTCCACGGCCCAGGCGCTGCTCTATCTGCCCCAGGGTCCTGGCCAGCATCCGGCCTTGATCGTGATCCACGAGTGGTGGGGCCTGAACGACTGGATCAAGCAGGAGGCCCAAGGCTATGCGGCCAAGGGATACGTCGCGCTGGCCGTCGATCTCTATCGCGGCAAAGTGGCCGCGGACCCCGAACTCGCCCACGAACTGATGCGCGGCCTGCCCCAGGACCAGGGCGTCCGCGATCTGACCTCCGCCGTCACGTTCCTCCAGAGCCGCAAGGACGTAAAGCGCGACCGCATCGGGGCCGTCGGCTGGTGCATGGGCGGCGGCTACGCGCTGCAGTTGGCCATCGCCTCGCCCGCGCTCAAAGCCGTGGCCGTCAACTACGGCTCGCTCGCCACAGACAAGGCCGACCTGGCCAAGATCCACGCCGCCGTGCTGGGCAACTTCGGCGGCAAAGACCAGGGCATTGCTCCGGATGCGGTCCACGCATTCGAGGCCGCCATGCAGTCGCTGGGCAAACCTGTGGACGTCAAAATCTACCCCGATGCCGGCCACGCCTTCGAGAATCCCAATAACGCCGCCGGCTACCGCCCCGACGATGCCGCCGATGCACTGGCCCGCGTGGACCGCTTCCTGGCGGCGAATCTGGGCCACTAAGGCGGAACCCTACCCGGTTCTATCGCCCCGGCGCGGCCGTGGCAAACCGGCCCGTGCCCGCGACGACTCCGGCCTCCCAAAAGAGCCACAATTGCGCTTGCATTCTCCTGCCGCGCATGTTAACTATTAAGCCAATAATCTTTTGATTGCTGCCAAGCTGGTAAACTCCCGGCAGACAGCGGACAGGACCGGATCCCGCCATGAAGATCGGCACCACCATTCGCGCTTACCGGCTGCAGAAGGGCCTGTCGCAAGGAGATATCGAGAAGAAAACCGGTCTCCTGCGCTGCTACCTCTCGCGCGTGGAAAACGGCCATACCGTGCCCTCGCTGGACACGCTGTCCAAGATCGCCCAGGCCCTCGACCTGCCTATCGCCCAGTTCTTTGCCGACGACTCGCTCGGCCACGAGTTCAACACCCAGAGGCTCTCCGACGAGGAACTGCGCTTCCTCACCCAGATTCGCCGCTACTCTTCCAACCTGAACGAGAGCGACCGCAAGCTGCTGCTGGCCATGGTCAGAAAGTTCGCCGCCACCGCCGTCCGATAACGCTGAACCACCTTAGAACCTGTCGAGGAACTCTGAAGGGATGTCGAACATGAGACAACACAGCATCCCGCAGGGGCTAAAGCCCGTCCTCATTTTCGGCCTTTGCGGCACGACTGAAGTCGTGCCCTGTTACAAAACCCTCACGAATCGCCGCTGGAACTGGTTTTTCCGCAGCCTCCAAAGCTCGTACCCTTCAACGCATGGTTTTTAGACGGGTTCTTACACATCGTTGCCCAGGTGGAAGATCGGTTCCACTCCATGGCCGCCGCTGAGCAGGGCCTGCTCTTCGTGCGCTTCCAGCGGCTTGTAGTTCTGCGCCACGTCCATCGCCAGCCTGAAGTAGCGCTCATCTCCGGGCGGGATCGCCGCCGTGATGGGATGCCCCAGCGTCCAGCGCAGCCCCAGCGACGCCTCATCGGGAAAACCGGCCGGCTGATACCAGCACTTGGGCTGGGGATGATTCTGCCGCTGATCCGCCGTCCAAACCGTCTTGGCCATGCCTTTCAGCGCCAGGATGCCTATCTTCTTTTCCTGGGCGCGCTGAAGAATCTGCGGCCCGAAGTTGGCCTGCGTGAACAGAACCCAATTGACGGGGAACAGCACCGTATCGAAGTGGTAACGGTCCATGGCCGCCAGCGCGGTCTCCGCCGAGTGAACGGAGAATCCGATGAACCGGATCTTCCCTTCCTTCTTTGCGGCTTCCATGGTCTCCATCGCCCCGCCCGGGCCCAGAACCTTGTCCAGGTCCGTCATTTTGGTCAGCGCGTGGAACTGATACAGGTCTACATGGTCGGTCTTGAGCAGCCGGAGGGACTCCTCAAGCTGCGCGCGCGAGTCGTCTTTCATGCGCCCGTCGGTCTTGCAGGCCAGAAAGCACTTGTTCCTGTAGGGAGCCAGCGCCACGCCCAGCCGCTCCTGCGCGTTGCCGTAGCTGGGCGCTACGTCAAAGTAGTTGATGCCCCGGTCAACCGCCTCGGCAACAATGTTCGATGCCGCGCCGGTCTCCTCATCCATCACCACAATGCCGCCAAACCCGATGATGGAGAGCTGTTCGCCCGTCTTGCCCAGGGTGCGCCGCGCAATCGGGTTGGCTGGGGTTGCGGCGGACGCGTTCATTTGGCTGGTGGATGCAACGGCTGCGGCGGTAATCGCAGCCTGCTTCAAAAATTCGCGGCGCTTCATGGTCTGCCTCCGGGGGGTGGAATAAGACGTTCAGCGTACGAGAATATTCTTGCACACCCTTGGGGCTCTCAGCCGGGCGAGATGCGATCCAGCCCTGCGGGTGGCGTCACATGGGCCACGTAGAACCCAAACAACACCAGCAATGCGACGATCATCGCCACCGCCATGCGCAGGCGCACCTGGAAGAGTCTCCGGGGCGAGCCGAGCCGCGGAACCAGCGGAGCCGCGAAGAGCAACCCGCTGGTGAAGCCCCCAATGTGGGCCATGTTGTCAATGTTCAGCCCCGAGCCGATCACATGGGTGCCGACGTTGATCGAGAGGCCCAGCACCAGGTTAAGGACGGCAAAGTAAATCACCGACTTGCGCAGCCTTTTCAGCTCCATCGGCGGCACCGGCAGCCGATTCGACTTGAGCAGCACGATCAGCGCCCCGGCGATCCCGAAGACAGCTCCCGATGCGCCCGCCCCCGCGGGAAAAAAGACCCCTCCGGCCTGGTCGTGGATCGGCCACACCCAATTGACCAGCGTCGAAAGCAGGTTTCCCGCCGCGCCGGTAAGAATGTACACCGCCAGTACCCCCGCCGATCCCATCAGCGGCTCGGCCAGCAGACCCAGGTTCCACAGGCACCACATGTTGGTGGCCAGGTGAAGAATCCCCACATGCACAAACATGGCGGTCACAATCCGCCACCACTCGCCGTTGATCAGCACCGAGCCTGCATTGTTGGCGCCCCAGTGCATCAGTTGGTCGGTGGTAGGAGTGCCCACGCTGACCCCATGCGCCACCATGGCCAGGAACACTGCGCAGTTGATGCCCACAAGCAGATAGGTCGCCGGCGAGGTCACCCACGTTGGCCGCGGACGGCGAACCGCTCGCTGCGGCGGCGTTCCGCCGCTGCCGGGAGGCAGAATTTCGGGCTGCGGAACGGGGGAGTAACTACCCATGATTTAACTCTAAAGCATTTTCCAAATCTCTGTAGGATGGGCGATTCGATTGCAATCTGCAACAATCTCAGTTCCATCCTGTCCTGCGGCAGCCTCACCCGGAAGTTCGATGTACTCTGGTGAGTGGCCTTCGCCTGCAATGTCCCGCCGGCGGCGGGTGTGGACCGGCGCAAGCCTTCAAGAGGAGTTCACCTGTGAGTCAGAACGTAACTTCGGCAAAACCGATCCGCAGAGCGTTGTTGAGCGTGACCGACAAGACCGGCCTGGTCGAGTTTGCCCAGGTGCTGGCGAGTTTTGGCGTCGAGCTGATCTCCACCGGCGGCACCGCGCGCGCCCTGCGCGAAGCCGGCCTGACCGTCAAGGACATCAGCGACCTCACTGGCTTTCCTGAGATGCTCGACGGCCGCGTCAAGACCCTCCACCCGCGTGTGCATGGTGGGCTGCTCTACATTCGCGGCAACGCCCGGCACGAGGCAGCCGTGGCGGCCCATGGCATCGATCCCATCGACATGGTGGTGGTGAACCTCTACGCCTTTGAGAAGACCGCCGCCCAGCCCGGCGTCGCCTTTGGCCACCTCATCGAAAACATCGACATCGGCGGACCCTCCATGGTCCGTTCCGCCGCCAAGAACTTTGAAGACGTCGCCATCGTCACCCGCGTCGTTGATTATCCCGCCCTCATTGAGGAACTTCAGTCGAACAACGGCAGCCTCAGCCGCGCAACCCGCTGGCGGCTCGCCAAACAGGCCTTTTCCACCACCGCCGCCTACGACACCGCCATCGCCAACACGCTCGAGAGAATCGGGGACGCACTAACGGATCCGGAGCGAGATCGATTGCGTTTGGTGGGATCGGGTCTAGACATCGCCGGAATCCTCGAAAGCGCCGCCGTCGCACCTCTGCCCGACAGCCCAGCCAATCTCGACGCCGCCGGCCTGCCCACCATCCTCCGCATCAACCTCCCGCTGGCCCAAGCCCTCCGCTACGGCGAAAACCCCCACCAGCGCGCCGCCCTCTACGCCGACGGCTCCGGCCTAGGCATTGCCGGGGCAACCCAGCTCCAGGGCAAGGAACTCAGCTTCAACAACCTCGTCGATCTCGACGCCTGCTGGGAGCTGGCGCAGGAGTTCCCCTCAGGCGAGTCCGATCCCGCCGTCGTGGTCATCGTCAAGCACACCAACCCCTGCGGCGCGGCCACCGGCGCCACCGTCCTCGAAGCCTATCTAAAAGCCCTCGCCTGTGACCCCGTCTCAGCCTTCGGCGGCGTCATCGGCATCAACCGCCTCGTCGACGCCGAGGCCGCCACCGAAATCGCCAAACTCTTCGTCGAAGCCATCGCCGCTCCGTCCTTCACCCCCGAAGCCCGCCAGCGGTTCGCCGCCAAAAAGAACCTGCGCCTGGTCGAAGTCCAATCCGCCCCGCCCAGGCCCGTCGTCAAGCACGTCTCCGGCGGATTGCTCCTCCAGGACGCCGACACCGCCCGCGTCACCGAATCGGAGCTGAAAGTCGTCACCTGGCGTCCGCCCACCGCCGAGGAGCTGCGCAGCCTGCTCTTCGCCTGGCGCGTGGCCAAGCACGTCAAATCCAACGCCATCGTCTACACCCGCGACGGCCAGACCCTGGGCGTCGGCGCGGGCCAGATGAGCCGCGTGGACGCCGCCCGCTTCGGCGCCATGAAAGCGGTCCTCCCGCTCCAGGGCTGCGTAGCCGCCTCCGACGCCTTTTTCCCCTTCCCCGACGGCCTTGAAACCGTAGCCCAAGCCGGCGCCACCGCCGTCATCCAGCCCGGCGGTTCCGTAAGAGATCAGGACGTAATCGACGCCGCCGACAAACTCGGCCTCGCCATGGTCTTCACCGGGATTCGTCACTTCCGCCATTGAGGAATCAGAAACTACGCAGGCTCCGCTCACCACCGTGCGACTTCTGCTCCAGGGTTGGGAGGTTCGCTCCAACGAATAAATGTGCTCATAATCAATGCATGGGAATCTATGTGGGATTCGATCCAGGGGGAATTGGTGCATTTGGATGGGCGGTCCTCTCTGGCAAAGCATTTCCCCTTCAGCTCGTAGGTTGCGGCACGGCCGATCACGCGCAAAGCGCGTTTGAGGCCGCCAGAAGATGCGCAGGTGACAAATTCAATGCCGTTGGAATCGACGCGCCTTTGTTTTGGAATCCTGCCGGGGACAGGTATGCAGACCAGATCGTTAGAACAGCAATTACGAAGCTGGGATCCCGGGGCGGTACAGTTGGTTCGGTCAATTCGCTTCGAGGAGCTTGCTTGATTCAAGGGATTCTTGTGGCCATGATGTGCCAACAGATGTTAGACCAAGGAAGTCATATTACCGAAGCCCATCCAAAGGCGCTCCTTTGGCTCCTTGGCAAGGCAACGCGCACACACCGCCCTGACATGATCGCCTTGAATGACCTTCACGACTATTTTGTGATGAGCGGGACTCAGGGAGCCAATGACCACGAAAGAGATGCCTCGCTTGGTGCAATCTCTGCATTTGCTGCGCAGACCCGACCTTCCGCGTGGCAAGACCTTTTTTGTCTCGAACCCAACCCGATCACGCCCTTAGACCCGTCGCCTGGGTATTGGATGCCCCTTAGTTTGGAAAAACCATCAAAATGATTTAACGGAGGGGCAGCGAAATCTCATCAGCCCGCCTTCTGGTCTTCCGCCCAAAGCCAGCCGGTAATGGCCTCTCGAATGTTGACGAGAGCCTCTTTTTCATCTCTGCCCTGGCTCACGCAGCCCGGCAATGCCGGGCACTCGGCCACAATCCAGCCATCCTCTTCGGAATGCAGAACCACATGAAACATCATGGCAATACTCCTCGGCAACCCGAATTGCAATGCTTGAACACCGCCGGATTGCGCGTCAAACGATTGTACGAGCGCCGGACGCCCTACACCAGCCTACCACCAGCGAGCATTCGGATAGTGAGGCTATGAGCCCCTTCGCCCTACCTCGACGGCTGCCTTTCGCGAGAATCCCGCATTCCGACGTGCTGTTCGAGACAAATGACCGGAAAAATCGTCTGTACAATAGGCAGAGTGGCTCCTACCGGCTGCCTGCGCTGTCTTTCGGCCCTCCGGTGTGGAGTTTTCCCCGTTCGCCCGGCTTGAAAGGCACGGAATCCCAACGATGATGAAACTCAAGAACTCTTCGCTGCCCCTCTGGCTCTCGATTGTTGCCGCCACGCTGGTCTCGCTGCCGGCCTTGCAAGCCCGCGCCCAGAATGAGCCGGGAAGCACACTTCCGGAAACCACTGCTCCCCCGAAGTTGCCCGCCAGTAGCCCCGCCCAGACTGCTCCCGCCAAAACCGCGCCGGCCAAGGTCGCGGCTTCCAACCAAACCCCCGCGCAGCCTCCCGACCGCGCCACGGCCTACTATCACCTCGCGCTGGCCAACAACTACGAGGAAGACGCCATTGCCAATGGCAACACCGAGGACGCGCGACTGGCCATCGAGGAGTACAAATCGGCGCTAAACGCCGACCCCAACTCCCCGCAGTTGAACGACGGCCTCTCCGATCTCTACTTCCGGACCGGCCACATTCACGAAGCCGAAGCCACCGCCCGAGGCCTGCTCAAGACCTCTCCCGACGACATCGAGGCCCACAAGCTGCTGGGGCGGCTTTACCTGCGCCAGTTGAGCGACGCCTCCAATGCGGTCTCGTCCGCCTCGCCCTCCGGCAACGTTCTCGACCAGGCCATCGCCGAGTTTGAAAGGATCATCCAACTGCAACCCAAAAGCGTCGAGGATCGCATGGTCCTGGGCCAGCTTTACACCGTCAAGCACGATCCGAAAAAAGCGGAGGAAGAGTTCAAGACCGCCCAGGCCATCGAGCCCGATTCCGAGGAAGTGGTCCTCAACCTGGCCCGTCTCTATGCCGAAAGCGGCGATGTGGCACACTCCGTCAAGGTGATTGAAGCCGTCCCGGTGGCCGACCGCAGCCCCAAGATGGAGGTAGCCCTGGGCGCGGCCTATGACCAGTTGAAGCAGACCAAGGACGCCATCGCCGCCTATCAGCGCGCCGCCGACATGGATCCTGAGGACGCCCACACCCTCGATGCTCTCGGCCAGGCGCTGCTTGCCGACAACCAGCTCGACGAAGCCCTGAAGCAATTCAAGCTGCTGGCCGAGGCCGATCCCGAGGACACTGAGGCCCTGATCCACATCGCTGAAATTCAGCGCCGCCAGGGCAAGTATGAGGATGCGCTGGTCACCATCCGCAAGGCCCGCAAGCAGGACCCCAACTCCCTGGAGGCCGGTTTCAACGAAGGCCTGCTCCTTGACCAGTTGGGCCGCTTCGACGAGGCCACCCAGACCTTCGAAAAGATGGTGGACCTCACCTCCCACGCCAACGGCGCCTACACCAACGAAGAGAAGACCAACCGCGGCTTCTTCCTGGAGCGGCTCGGCGCTATCTACCACGAGCAGAACAAGACCGATCAGGCCATCGCCACCTACCAGAAGATGGTCGACATGGGCGGCGAAACCGCCGTGCGCGGCTTTGAGGCCCAGGTCGAGACCTACGGCGAAGCCAAAATCTTCGACCGCGCCGTCGAGGTCGCCCGCAAAGCCGTCGCAGCCAACCCCAAGGATATGGATCTGAAGCTCACGCTCGCCGGCGCCCTGGTGGAGCAAGGCAAAAACGAAGACGCCCTCACTTTGACCAAGAGCCTGCTGGACAACTCCGACAAAGACCGCGTGGTGTGGCTGAGGCTGGGCCAGTTCTACACCGAGATGCACCGCTGGAAGGAGGCCGACGAGGCATACGCCAAGGCCGGTCCGCTCACCACCAAAAATGAAGACCGCGCCTACCTGCTCTTCCTGAAGGGCGCGCTGGCTGAGCGCCAGAAGCACTACGAGCCCGCCGAGCAGTTCTTCCGCCAGGCCCTCGATCTGGACGCCAACAGCGCCATGACCCTCAACTACCTGGGCTACATGCTGGCCGACAAGGGCATTCGCCTCCCCGAGGCCCTCAAGCTGATTCGCAAGGCCGTCGATCTCGAACCCACGAACGGCGCTTACCTCGATTCCCTCGGCTGGGCCTACTTCAAGCTGGGACAGTACGAAGAGGCCGAGGAAAACCTCCGCAAGGCCGTCGAACGCGACCAGACCGACCCCACCGTCCACGACCATCTGGGCGAACTCTACGAGAAGACGGGCCGCATCCGCCTGGCCGCCGCGCAATGGGAACTTTCGCTCGCCGAGTACGCCAAATCCGCTCCCGCCGACGTTGAGCCCGGCGACGTAGCCAAGGTCCAGCGCAAGCTGGAAAGCGCCCGCGTCAAGCTCGCCAAGCAGGAAAGCGCCGCCGGCCAACCCAAGCCGGAATAAGCAGCAACGGCAGACCGGGGCTACCAGGCTGGGGCTCTGCAGGCTGCGGAAAAATGCACTGGCACCCCAGGTCTCGACTTTGAGACCTGTGAGTCGATGAAGCCCAACCAACGCCGGCCCGGAGCGATGGCAGGCCGGGGCTCTACAGGTTGCGGAAACACCCGTCTACTGCTTGGTCTCCAACGGGTGCTGCGAATCCTCGAAGAACTGGTTTTGCAGTTTGAGGCTGACCCGGTCGGCCTTGATTGCCTTGATCGCTTCGGCAATCTGGCGCGACCATTCCTTCTGTTCGAATTCTCCCAGTTCCTTGTTCCCTGCCGCGCCCTCACCCGAATAGTGATTCGGAAAACGCGCATACCACCAGATGCCTGTATAAACGGAGCCCGGCAAAGACTGCCGTTTCTGGTCCGCGCCCGATTCCTGCGTTGCACGGTCCATGTGCACCAGGTCGGGCCGCGCAATCAGCATCAGCGAAGTCTCCGTTTCGCCTGCGTGCATGTCTGTCTGCGTCTTCATGGCTGGCCGTCCCGGCACGTCCGTGTTCGGCAGTCCGAAAACATAAACCACGTAGTCGCGCGGGCTGGCCAGCTGCGCCTGCGCGAACAGCGGCAAAAGGCTGTTGTTTCCGCCGTGGCCATTCACAATGACCACCTTCTTGCAGCCATTGCGCGCCATCTCCTTTACCGTCTCCTCAAGCAGCGTCAGTTGCGTCGTCAGGCTGTAGGCCACCGTTCCGGGCTGTTGCTGGGCCTCGAATATCTGCCCGAAATAATACTCGGGAAATACCACCGCATACTCCTGCTTGACCGCATTCATCACCGCGAAGCGAACATCGAGCAGGTCCGTGCCCAACGGCAGGTGCGGTCCGTGTTTTTCAATAATGCCGAACGGCAGCACGCAAACCCCTTGCGACTGGTGAACGGCCTCAATGAAGTCGGGTCCGGTAAGTTCTTCCCATTTTGCGGAAAGGCTCCCTTGAGGCAGACAGACCTGTGCCGGCAGCAAAAGAAAAAACAGCGAGAGAATCATGCTGGATTTGGTTTTCATCGTCACCCCCCTTGGCGCTTGACCCGGAAAATCATACCACCGTTGTGGGCAGTGCATTGCCAGGAGCGCGCTTGGAGCCACGCCGCCGGCGAGCCGTTGAAGCAAAAACAAGAAAGCCCGCGTCTCGGATTGGAGACACGGGCTTCCTCGAACATGCAACTCCGCCATCGTGATTGGGCCGGAATCGATGAAAGCGTTCGAGCGTCTTCCCTACTTCGTTCCCTCCGCAGCTGATGCAATGTACAAATCCACGTTGCTGCTGTCCACCAGCGAGGTGCCGGTATCCACAAACACCGGGTACGGCGAGAAGGAGTCGGTTGCGTAGTCTTTGTTCAGTGCCTTGGGCGGGTCATGGTAGATCTCGTCCAGCGCCTTCAGCCCCACCAAACCCATCGTGAAGGGCTTCTGCGCGATCGTCGCGTCGATGGCGCCCGACTTGATTCCGTCCAGCGTATCCTGGTCCACATCCCAGGCCATCAGCTCCCGGCCGCCGCCGCTCCGCTTGATGGCATCGGCCACCACCTTGCCCGACGATGCTTCCAGACACACAAATGCATCGATCTTCTTCGGGCCGGTCAGCGCCAACACCTCCTGGGCCTTGTCGAACGCGTTGCGCGCATCGCCCTTGATGTCCACCACATCCACGATCTTGATCTCCGGACGGGTCGCGAACACGTCTTTAAAGCCCTTCAGCCGCTCGTCCGTATTGGGCTGGCCGCCGAGGGTAAAGAAGATCACGTTGCCCTTCCCGCCCAGCTTCTCGATCACCCGTCTGCCGCCCAGACGTCCTGCCTCCAGGTTGTTGGTCCCGATGAAATACAGCCTTCGGCTGCCTGCCGCATCCGAGTCCATGGTAATCACGGGAATCCCTGCGTTGACCGCCGCATCGAGCCCTGGCAGCAGCACCGATGCGTCGGCCACGGAAATCAGAATCCCCGACGGCTTGGCCGCAACCGCCTTCTGCAATTCGTCCAGTTCGGCCTTCGGATCGTAGGTGTCCGGTCCCACCACTCTGGCCGTCACCTTGTACTGAGCCGCTGCCCGTTTGAATCCCGCCGCCGCCGTCTGCCAGTAGGGCAGGTTCACGTTGGTCGCTATCAGGTAGAAGACCTCTTTGGTCGAGTGCCTGCCTTCGCAGCCCGACGTGAACGCAACTCCCAGCGCCAGTATCGCCAACGCTGCTGTCTTGATCGCTTTCATGCTTGCCTCCCGGTCCGGATGTGAGATGTCTTCGGGGGCCGGCGCCGGATTTCGTCCCCGCGCCAACCCTCTCGCAAAATTCGGCAGGATAGTACTACCGCTCGATTGCCCTTGTCCAATCCCCGCCGCAATGAAAACGTTATACCACTGCCGGGTCGCGTCGATGGTGATTCAGAGCACGTTCGTCTCTTTCCTTCTGCGCTCACGTCCCCATCTGCGGTATAACCAGACGTGAACTCCTCTCTTGCGCATTGACGATGTCGGACTCTCAAACCAGCTCGCCTGCCAAACTCCCGCCGGGGATTGCCGTCTGCGGCCGCCAGGACGCCGAACTCGCCCGCCGCACCCACGCCGAATCCCCTCATTCCTACCGCACTCCCTTCGCCCGCGACGCCGCCCGGATTCTGCACTCCAAGGCCTTTCGCCGCCTCGCCGGCAAGACCCAGGTCTTCACCCGCCTGCCCGCAGAATCCCCCTCCGACCACTTCCGCAGCCGCCTCACCCACACCCTCGAGGTCACCCAGATCGCCCGCACCCTGGCCGCCGCCCTGGGCCTCAACACCGAGCTGGCCGAGGCCCTCGCACTGGTCCACGACATTGGCCATCCGCCCTTTGGCCACGCCGGCGAGCAGGCCCTCGACCACGCCCTCCAGGCCCACGGCCTGCGCTTCGACCACAACCTCCACGCCCTGCGCATCGTTACGTGGTTCGAGGAGCGGTACGCCGCCTTTCGCGGCCTCAACCTCACCCTTGGCGTAAGGGAGGGCATCGTCAAGCACTCCCGCGATTACTCCGCCGCCGCCCACCCTGAGCTGGCCGAGTACTTCCTCGACCAGTTCCCGCCCCTTGAAGCCCAGCTCATCGATCTGGCCGACGAAATCGCCTATCTCACCGCCGATCTCGATGACGGCCTCGACTCCGGCATCCTTGCCCTCCCCCAGGTCCGCGAAGCCGTGCCACTGTTCCGCGGCTTCCACGACGCTGTTCTCATCCAATACCCCGCCGCCGCGCCCAAGCTCGCCGTGAACGAAGCCATCAAGCGCGTCCTGAACGCGCTGGTCACCGATCTGTTGAACGAAGTGCGCGCCCGCGTAGCTGCTCTCGGCGCCACAACCCTGGCCGATATCCGCCGCGCGCCCCACCGCCTGGCGGCCCTCAGCCCGCAACTCGAAGCCGAACGCGCCGCCGCCAAGGATTTCCTTTACGACAACCTCTACAACTCTCCCATCATGGAGGACGCCCACAGCCACGCCACTCAGGTCGTCCAGAGCCTCTTCGCCGCCCTTATCGCCGACCCCGCCCAACTGCCCGAAGACCACCGCGCACAAATCCCCACCGAAGGCCTCGCCCGCACCGTCGCCGACTACATCGCCGGCATGACCGACAGCTACATCGAGCAGGCATGGTTGCGCTGCGGCGGGTCCTGACCCGGTCGGCCTGATTTCATTTGCGCCCGGAGACGGGGCAGCATAGAATGCCGCCATGGCAGATCTAGTTGGCGGCTTGCGGCAGGCGATTCAAGACCTTGTCGCTCCAGATCTCAAAGCGATTCAGGCGAAACAGGATTCAATGAGCGAGCAGATGGAAGTGCAACACGATGCGCTCCTGAAGACAGTGGAAGCATTTCGCGCCGAGATGCGCTCTGAGTTCGCGGCGCTTCGGACGAACAACCAGCTTGAAGTCTTGCGGCAAGTATCTCCATTGAGTGAACGTATCAGCGTGGTTGAGAGCAGCGGTGGGCGCAAGTTCCGCAAGGAGTAATGACGGGCAGCCATAGAGTAGGGACGTCATGGAAGACGGCGGCGTAAGCTCCATCTGCCGCGCTGCTCACTATTCCTTTATGGTCCGCTGCTCCGCAAGCCGCGTTTCCGGCTGGAGAATAATACGATCTCCTTCCACACAAATGGCAACGCGGGTTCCATCCACGATTCCGAGCGACTCACAGATCGCAACGGGAATTTCCAGTTCGCCTTCCGAGCCTACCGTAGCGTAGTACTGCTCCATGGATTCAATTCTGGCATAGCTCTGGACAATACGCATGAGCCTGCCAAAAACAAAGCGGCAAAACGTGTCATTTCCGTCTTGCCGTTTCCTGTGTTCCCGTATTGCCGCGCCGCCCCTACTGCACTGTCCCCGCCGGCCTCAACCTGCGCAAATCCAGCGCGCACGCCACCGCATTCTGCGCGTGGAGCCGCAAATTGTCCGACGCCGCCCACAGCCACAGCCGCGAAGTCTCATTCGTATTCCGCGACCCGCCCAGCTCCGGCCGCAGCCGCACCAGCACATCGTTCTGCCCCGTAGCCGCCAGGTTCGAAGGCGAATCCGTATCTTCCAGCACCAGGTCCATGTGTTCCCCGCCCAGAGCCTCTTCCAGCGCCGAAATCTCCACCGCCCGCTCCAGCTCCACCGCGATCGAAAACGTGTGCCCGTGAAACACCGGCGCATGAACCACCTGCAACGCCAGCGCCGGCCAGCGCCCGCCCCCCAGCGCGGCATAGTGGCGCCGAATCCGCGCCTCCGCCGCGCCCAGGCTGATCCTGGCGCTTTCGCCCAGGCCGGAGAGAAGGTTATAGGCTATCTGCGCGTCGTAAATGGCCCGCGGCAAGCCCTGGAAGCTCAGCAGGCTCACCGTCTGCTGGTGCAGCTCGTCCATTGCCGCACGGCCAAATTCGCTGGCCGGCTCCAGCACCGTGGCGGCCGCAAACCGCACCTCGGCGGCCAGTTGCAGCCGCTCCAGAACCAGCGCCAGCGCCAGCGCCGCCGGGTGCGCCGGAACCACGGCGGGGGTAAACAGGTCGGCCGTCGCCGCCTCCGATCCCAGCCACGGCGCCCGCACCAGCACCCCCGTCTCCTGGTCCAGCGCGCCGGAAAGGTCCAGCACCGTCGAACCGGCCCGCAGCGCCTCCCGCCAGTGCTTCCGCGTCAGGTCCTCAGTGCCCGCAAAGAACGTGAAGTCCGCGCGCTCAAACGCATCCGCGCCGATGGCCTGGACAAATGTAATCTCGTCCCCCACCCGATCCAGTTGCCCCTGCGCCTGTTCTTCATCCAGCAGCACAAAGCTGGCCGCGGCCAGCGGCGAATCCGACAGCGCTTCCTTCAACTCCCGGCCCAGCAGCGTTGAGGCCCCGGCAATGGCGATCTTGTACACAAGCGTCCTTTTCTTCTGTTGGAAAAATTACGAGCGGCTGAGCGAATCCGGCTCAACCGGGGCAGCGTCCTCGACCGCAACCTTCGCCGGCCTTCGCCGCCGCCGCCGCGTCCAACCGTACGCCGCCCGCGCCCAGATTCCCGAGAACATGTAGAGCAGCGCCAGCGAGAAAAGCACCCCTTGGGAAAATCGGAAAATGATATAAAACACGATCGCCAGCACCAAAAGAAGCTGGAAAGGGTGGCTGCGCGAGAAGTTGATCTCCTTGCCCGACCAGAACCGCCAGGTGCTCACCATCAGAAACCCGCTCAGCCCCACCAGAACCAGCCAGGGAATCGCAATCCACCACGCCAGCACCGGATAGCCGTAGCACAGGTGCACCGTGGCGGCCAGCAGCCCCGCCGCCGCCGGAATCGGCATCCCCACGAAATACTTGCGCCCCGGCCGTCCCGGATTCCGCGGCTGCGCATCGTGCGAGATGTTGAACCGCGCCAGCCGCGAAACCCCGCCGATCAGAAACAGGAAACAGATGAACGCCCCGGCCTGGCGCAGATGCTCCAGCAACTGCGGGTTGACCGAATCCGGCAGAAAGTGGAATCCCCAGATCAGCGCCAGCAGGCTCGGCGCCATCCCGAACGTAATGGCGTCGGCCAGCGAATCCAGCTCTTTGCCGAAATCGCTGGTAGTGTTGGTCATGCGGGCAATCCGCCCATCCAGCGCGTCAAAGGGAATGGCAAAGATGATGGCGATGGCCGCCCAGTCCAGATGCGTGTGCGCGTTGCCGACGTCGCTGATCGCCTTGATCGTCTCGCTGATGGAAAAATAACCCGCGGCGATGTTGCCCACGGTAAACAACGAAGGCAGCAGGTACATGCCGCGCCGCAGCCGCGCCTTGGCGTCGGCCAGTGCCGGGTCGCGCCCGTTCATTGACCTTCTCCGTCGGACACGCCTACCAGCACACTGGCGCTCATTTCCATCCTGGCTATGGGCACAACCAGCGCCTCCTTGGGCTTGGGCATCTCCGCCAGCACGCTCCATCCGCCCTTCACCCGTTCGCCCACCTTCACCCGCAGCGCCGCCTCGGCCGGTACAACCGTATCCACCCTGGAGCCGAACTTGATCAGGCCCACCCGCTGCCCGCGCTCCACCCTGTCGCCCTCACGCAGGTTGAACACGATCCGCCGCGCCAGCAGCCCGGCAATCTGCTTGAACGTAACCTCGATCCCCTCGCCCCGCACCGTCACTTCGTTCTGCTCATTGCGGTCCGCCGAGGCCGGATTCATGGCGTTCAGATACTCGCCCTTTCGGTAGCGCACAAATCTGACCATCCCGCCGATCGGCGAGCGGTTCACATGCACGTCGAATACGCTCAGGAAGATGCTGATCCGCTGCCTGGGGCCCTCGGGAGTGGCGATCATGACCGTCTCGGTCACCAGGCCGTCGCCGGGCGACACAATCAGGCCCGCGCCTGAAGGCACTGTCCGCCGGGGATCGCGGAAAAACCACAGAAAGAATGCCGCCAGGAGCACAGGCGCAATACCCCACGCCCAATTGCCTGTAAGCCACGCCAGCACAAGCGCCACCGCTAGCAAGCTGAAACCGTAGATGTAACCGTCACGAACCATCGTCCCCAACGATTATACGGCTATTCCACTGGCCTGCCGGCTCGTTCGGCCGCTCGCCCTGGCGCACACCACTCGCATTGAGGCCAAGCGCGGCCGACGCTTAAGCAATTCGCCCGCGCGATCCAGGCCGATCTATAGCCTCAGGCGATCACCGGCAACCGGCGCTCCAAGGCAAAGATCAGGTCCTTGGCGTGCAGCTTCAGCTTCTTCAGGCGCACTTCTTCGAGTTGTTCATCCGAAGAAAGATAAGGTTTTTGAAGCAATTCTTCCAGCCGCTGAGCGTAGCGATGATGTTCGGCATGCAGACGATCGATCTCTTCGCTCAGCGTGGGATCCTGTACTTCGTCCATCAAGCACCTCCGTCGTTTAACTGAACATTTACATATACTGAACATTTACATATATCGCCGCCCCAGTGCAAACGGCAAGAGAGAAATTCAGCGAAAGTAACCTGAACCTGTGAATTTCAGCATCGAAGACTGCCAGGCGTGACCCCAATCACGTCCCGGTTTCTGGAACCGGCGATGCCCCCACCCGCAGCCCCATCAGAACCGCATCTTCTTGAGGATCAGCGTAGTAGCGCGGCCGTCGCTCGGTTTCCTTGAATCCCTGCGCCTGGTAGAAACCCAGCGCCGCCCGGTTTGAGGCTCTCACTTCCAAAATCACCTCCGTCACCTGCTCCGTGAGCAGCTTCTCGACCATCGCCTTGAGCAACCGTCCGCCCACCCCTCGCCGTTGCCACTCCGCGGCCACTGCAATCGACTCCAGCTCCGCCTGCGGCGCCAGCAAACTCGCCACTGCGAAACCCGCCACGGCGTCCGTCTCCGGCTCCTCCGCCACCAGCGCAATCCTCCGCGGTGTGTTCAGGGGGTCCAGCGCTGCCCAATAAGCCGAAACCGGCCACCGGGGCGCATCCCGCAAGCTCTCCGCAATCTCCATCACGCGCTCGAGGTCCGCCGCGCTCATGCGCCGAATCCGCACCTCCGTCGCACGCGAATTCATGCCCGTTGCGGCCCCGCCGGCGCGCCAAAAACCTCCGTGCCAAAGATCTCCGCATCCGACCGCCGCAGATAGTTCCCATCCAGCAGCGCCAGGTCCACAAACTCCTCAGCCTCAACCCGCCCCGCGCAAAGCCGCAGCGCATCCGCGGCCGTCGGCACGAGGGTGCGCACCAGCTCCGCATCCGGCCACGCCGCCTTCAGCAGCGCCTGAGCCGCATCGTCGCAAACGGCAACCCGCTGGGGCGCCGGATCGATCACCGCCAGCTCCTGCCTACCAGCCAGCAGTTCCCTGGCCTCCAGACCCAGCCCTCCCACCCGCAGAAAAACCTCGCCCCGATGCGCATCCAGGGCCGACGACTCCACGCCCGCCTTCCATGCCAGAACTTCAAGCCGCGAAACCGCCGCCACCGGAATCTGTGTGCCTTCGCCCAGTCCCTTCACCGCGCTCAGTCCCACGCGCACGCCCGTAAAGCTCCCCGGCCCGTTCACCGCCACCATCGCGCCAATCTCCCTCAGTGGCGCTCCGGCACGCGCCAGCAATTCGCCCACCGCCGCCACCAGCGTAGCGGAGTAGCTCCGCCCCTCAAGCTCGATCTGGCCGAGAATCTCCACCGCGCCCTCAGCCAGCCGTCCCAGCGCCACCGACCCCGTCGGCCCGCAGGTATCGATCCCCAGTAAGAGCGCAGATTCAAGCATGATGCCCCTTACACCGCTCCCAGCGCCTGCTCCAGGTCCGCAATCAGGTCGTCCTTGTCCTCAATCCCCACCGAGAGCCGCACCAGCCCCTGCGTAATCCCCAGCCGCTCCCTGTCCTCTTCGCTCAGCGCCGCATGCGTCGTGGTCGCCGAGTGCGAAGCCAGCGACTCCACCCCTCCCAGCGACTCCGCGCTCAGGAATATCTTGATCGCCCCCAGGAACCGCCCCGCCGCCTCTCTCGATCCCAGGTCGAAGCTCAGCATCGACCCGAATCCCTTCTGCTGCTTCACCGCCAGTTCATGCTGCGGATGGCTCTTCAATCCCGGATAGGCCAGCCGGCTCAACCTCGGCTGCGTCGACAGGAACTCCGCCACGGCGCGCCCATTCTCCTCGTGCTGCTTCATCCTGAGCGGCAGCGTCTTGATCCCGCGCAGCACCAGGAAGCACTCGAACGGCGACAGAATCCCTCCCGCCGCCCTTTGCACCAGGTTGAACCGCTCCTTGTGCTCCGGCTTTGTGCCGATCAGCGCCCCGCCCAGCCCGTCCGAGTGCCCATTCAGGAACTTCGTCGTCGAGTGCATCGCGATGTCCGCGCCCAGCGCGAGCGGGCTCTGCAACACCGGCGACATGAAGGTGTTGTCCACGCTGACCTCGACGCCGCGAGCGTGCGCAATCGCACTCACCGCCGCAATGTCGGTGAGCGACATGAGTGGATTGGTCGGCGTCTCGATGTGCATGAGTTTCGTATTGGGCCGGATCGCGGCTTCCACAGCCTCCAGGTTCCCCGTATCCACATACTCGATCTCGATGCCGTAGTGCCGCACGATCAGGTTGAACAGCCGCTGCGTCCCGCCATACACATTGTGCGAGCAGATCACGTGATCGCCCGCGCGCAGCGTGGCCACCAGAGCATAGATGGCCGCCATCCCGCTCGCAAACGCGTGCCCGCTCGACCCGCCTTCAAGCGCCGCCAGCGCCTCTTCGAGGCGATCCCGCGTGGGGTTCCCGGCGCGCGAGTAGTCCCACCCCCTGTCGGTTCCAATCCCGGTCAGTTCAAAGGTCGATGAAAGATAGACAGGCACATTGACCGCGCCCGTGAGCGGGTCGGGATATTGGCCGGCGTGGACGGCAAGGGTCGAGTATTTGTAGTTAAGCATGGTCAGCGTTGAGGCTTCGGCTCCTGGCATCTAGCTTATCGCGGCGGGGCAGGTAAGCCGAAAACCCTTGGTCCCGCAACTCAAGCCGGGTTACGATTGAGGAGCGATGATGACCAGCGCGCAGTTTTATATCGCGATCGGCCTTTCCATTTTCTCGATCCTCCTCGTGTGGCTCGGATCGACGGTGGCAAACAATCGCGCCCTCAACGCTCTGGGCCAGCGCATCGACGACTTGCGTTCAGAGATGAACTCGCAGATCAAGGCTGGATTTGACGGCGTCAACCAGCGATTGGACCGTTTGGAAACGCGCTTCGACCGTATTGAAGACGAAGTCCGCAAGGATCACGAAAGCCGGCTTTCGCGACTCGAAGCCCGCGTCTTCTCCCGCACCGCCTGACTCCTCTTTCCCGCCGCGCAACTCGTCTCTACTTCGCGCTCACCTTCAGCAGCAACACCCCGTGCGACGGCACCGTCGCCGCATACGCGCCGCCGGTGAACTTCACGTCCTGGTGCGACCACAAGTCGCGCGCCTTCTTCACCGCTCCGCCCAGTCCCAGATCGCCGGCCTTCACCGTGGCCTGCGCCGCAGCCGAGCCAAGATTCACCACGCCCACGGCCACGCTGCCGTCGGCCAGCGGCTTGATCCACGTCTCCAGATCGCCGTTCTTTACCGGCGACGCCTGCTTGCCCAGCGGATCCTGATCGATGGCAATCACTTCCTTGTTCAACAGGATCGCCTTGGTCGCATCCGTCATGCTGCGCACATCGTTGCCGGCCAGCAGCGGCGATGCCACCAGCGCCCACAGGCTCATGTGGGTGCGGTATTCATCGTCCGTCATGTGCCCGTTGCCGATCTCCAGCATGTCCGGATCGTTCCACCGGCCGGGCCCCGCATAGGGCCCCGTCGGAACCTGCTTCTCCAAATTGCCGATCATGCTCTCCCACGAGTCTCGGATGTCGCCCGTGGTGCGCCACAGATTGCCGCCCACCGCCGGACCCCACTTCTCCACGCCGCCCAAGCCGTATTCGCACAGGCTGTAGACGATCGGGCGGCCCGTCGCCTCCAGCGCGGCGCCCATCTTCTGATACACCGGCTGCAACGCGTCGTTCTTGTAAACTCTCCCCGCGCTGCACCAGTCGTACTTCAGATAGTCGATGCCCCAGGCCGCGAACGTCTTGGCATCCTGCGCCTCGTGCCCATAACTGGCCGGATAACCCGCGCAGGTCCGCGGTCCCGGTCCCGAATAGATTCCCAGCTTCAGTCCCTTGGAATGCACATAGTCCGACAGCGCCTTCATGTCGGGGAATTTGTGGTTTGTTCCCAGATTCCCCTGCGCATCGCGCACGCCTTCCCACGTATCGTCGATGTTCACGTAGATATAACCCGCATCGCGCATGCCGCTCGATACCATGGCGTCGGCCATGGTGCGCACCGTCTGGTCGTCGATCCGGCCCTGAAACAGGTTCCAACTGTTCCACCCCATCGGCGGAGTCTTGGCCAGGCCGTTCGACGGCACGTTGTTGAGCGGCGGAGGCTCGATATAGCTCACCGCGGGAATATCGTCCGTCGGGCCGGCAGGCTTCGCCACCCACGCGCGGCGGCCCTGCATGGCATGCAACTCGCCATCCATCAGGTCGCCCACCAGAACCGGCCTCTTCGGATCCCACTCCGCGACGAAAAGCTCGAAGTGGCTCCCGCTCGCCGTCCCCTTCACATCCACCTGGAAGCCCAGCGTCTTCAGCGTCCCCGTCAGTTCATTGCCGTTCTGCTTCAACTCCAGAATCGACTTCTCCTGCTCGCCGTTGTCCAGCGTTCTGCCCATTGCCATCCAACGCCCCGCCAGGCCCTGCCCGAATGCCTGGCTGCATCCAGGACCCGCCAGCAACGCCACAAAGAAAACCAACCCCGCCGCGCTTGCCATCCACACCCGCGGCCCGCGTTTCCCACTCCGCTCCTGTTGCATACGCTGCAACCTCCATTCCGCGGCGAAACGCCACTCCGCCGGGCTAAGCACACGTAGCAGCCCCCGACGAGCGCCGTTCTCACCGCGCACAGAATTGTAAACGATTACCGCAGCGTTCCGACTTCTTCCCACATAACCCTGTGATCCTGAGCGACCGCAGCGTACTTCAGCGGAGTCGAAGGACCTGCTTTTCGTTCTTGCTCTTCCCTCCCCTGACCCCTGTCATCCTGAGCGCAGCGTACTTCAGCGGAGTCGAAGGACCTGCTTTTCGTTCTTGCTCTTCCACCCCTGACCGCTGTCATCCTGAGCGCAGCGTACTTCAGCGGAGTCGAAGGATCTGCTTCTGCATTTGGGGCGCCCCTTGTCCCTCACAAGGACGTGCGGTTCGTTCTCGCCCTTCCCACAGCTACTCCTATGGGTACCAACCGTCGCTCAGATCTTCCCACGTGGCGTTGTTTTTTTCGATCAGCGCGATCTTCTTCGCCCGCGTCCATCCTTTCACCTGCTTTTCCCGCGCGATTGCGTTGCTGGGATCCATAAACCGCTCGAACCAAACTAGTCGATCGCAGTTGTACGTTGCGGCGAACCCATCTGAATGCAACTTCTGTTTGTGCTGATAGACGCGCATCCGCAGATCGCCGGTCATGCCGATGTAGAGCGTGCGGCTCCTGCTGGCCACAATGTAAGCAAAATAGACACGCTCTTCCATGGCCGAAGCCTACGCAGAAAGTCTGACTGGAGCAAGCGGACAGATGAGTTGCCCAAGAAGCAACAGCAGGTCCTTCGACTCCGCTGAAGTACGCTTCGCTCAGGATGACAGGGGTGTGGGGTGGATAGAGAGCGCAGAAGAACAAAAGCAGGTCCTTCGACTCCGCTGCGCTACGCTCAGGATGACATACCATTTGGCGACAAAACCAGCTAAATCCCGCCCTCAAATATCTTCTTCGATAAATACCGCTCCGCCGAATCCGGAATAATCACCGCAATCCGCTTTCCCGCGCCCAGCTCCCGCGCCAGTTCCACAGCCGCAAACACCGCCGCCCCCGAGCTCGATCCACCCACAAGGCCCTCTTCGGCGGCCAGCCGCTTCACCATCTCGAACGCATCCTCGTCGCTCACCGCCACAATCCGGTCGCACACATCGCGATGAAACGTCTCCGGAACAAAGCTCACGCCGATCCCCTCCACCTTGTGCTTGCCCGCCGGCCCGCCCTGCAGGATCGACCCTTCCGTCTCCACAGCCACATTCACCACCGCCGGGTTCCGTTCCTTCAGGAACCGCGCCACGCCGGAGAAGGTTCCGCCCGTGCCCACGCCGGCCACAAAGCCGTCGACCCGCCCCTCCATCTGCTCCCAGATCTCGACAGCAGTCGTGTCGTGATGGAACTGCGGATTGGCCTGGTTTTCAAACTGCAATGCGGTGAACGACCCCGGAATCGCCGCCCCAGCCGCGCGCGCCCGCCGGATCGCCCCGCCCATACCCTCGTCCTCGGGCGTGCGAATCACCTCCGCGCCGAATCCGCGCATCAGAATGCACTTCTCCTCGGCAAACCCCTCGGGCACAAAAAGCTTCACCGTGTAACCGCGATTGACCCCGATCAGCGCCAGGCCGACGCCGGTATTGCCTGCCGTAGCCTCGATGATCGTCGAGCCCGCGTGCAGAAGCCCTCGCGCCTCCGCGTCCAGAATCATGCCCAGCGCCGCGCGGTCCTTGATGCTGCCGCCGGGATTCAGGAATTCGAGCTTGGCAAACACCGACGACGACGACTCCGGCGCCAGGCGCGCCAGTCGCAGCATGGGCGTTTGGCCCACCAGTTCAGTGATGTCCGCGGCAATGCGCAGGGAGGGGGAGAGGGAGCTTTCAACGGCCATAGGAACTCCAGTTTATCGCACGGCCGGCAACGGCTATTTCCTGTCCGCCGCGGCGCCCTTCTTGGCCACGCGCACCACCGGGAAATACCCCGTGCGCGTGCGCACGGTTAGCTTGCCCAGCCCCTTGGCCTCCGCCGTCACCTGCACCCGCCGGAAACCCGGCTCCGTGGTTGGCTTGGTCGAGTGGTAGCCCAGCGTGTACTGGTTGCGGATATCCCGCGCCACCTCGGCCGCAATCTGGTCGATCTGCTCGATCGACTTGGGAAAAAACGCAATCCCGCCCGTCTCGGTCGACAGCATCTCCAGCGCCCGCCGCGCGTGCCGCACCTCGGCGCGGCTCATCTCGTCGCCAAACAATAACCCGATCGTATAAATCACCGGCCCCGACAACTGCTGCACCCGCCTGATGGTCTGCTCCAGGTTCAAGGTCGATGCGTTGTCTTCCCCGTCGGTAATCAGGATCAACACCTGTTTCGGTCGCTTGGCGTCGGCCACCAGCTTGTCCGCCGAGGCCACCACCGCATCGTAAAGCGCCGTCCCGCCTCGCGATTCGATGTGCCCCAGCCCGTCCCGCAACTTGTTCAAGTCGGACGTGAACTCCTGGTCGATGAACGCCTCGTCGGAAAAGTTCACCACGAACGTCTCGTCCTGCGGATTCGAGGCCTGGATCAGGTCCAGCGCGCTCTTGTTCACCGAAGGCCGCTTCCTCGCCATCGACCCCGAGTTATCCACCACCATAGCGATCGAAACCGGAAGGTCGGTGTGCTGGAAGCTGATCAGCGTCTGCTTCACCCCGTCCTCGGAGACATCGAAATTGTCCCTCTTCAGGTCCGGAACCAGCCGACTGCCCTCGAGCACCGTGCAATTCAGCACCACCTCTTCCACGTCGGTGTGCAGAACGTAGCCCGTTCCCTCTTTGCGCATGGTTCCGGTTGCGGACGCCGGAGCTTCCGCATCCGGCGACCGCACCGGGTCGCGGTCCACCGTCAAGGACGGAGCCTGAGGCGTTGGCGGAGTTTGCGGCGTCGGCGTAGCTTGGAGCATGAGTGGCGTTGGCGGCGTTACTGCTGCCACCACCTGCGAAGCGCGCCCAACTCCGCTAACAACGCTAGCCCCGCTAACTCCGCTCAATGGCGCCTGGGACGAGACTGGAACCGCTGGGGTGGGCGTTGCTTGCGCCGCCAGCGGCAGCGCCGCTCCGGCAAGAAGGGTGGCGAGAATCGCGTTAATGCAAAGGCGCATAGTAGCCAGTGCGAGCATGGATAGTCAGCGGAGGCAATCCCGGTGGAGGATTCACCTTCACCTTCACTTTACGCCACTTGCCGTCGCGGGTCAGGTCCTTGGGCCGGTAGCCGATCATGTATTGGTTGCGAAGCTCGGTGGAAATCTTCTCCGCAATGTCGCCCATCTCCGCAATATCGTCCACCCGGAACAGCCGCCCCCCCGTCTCTTCGCTCAAATCGTTCAGCAGTTGCGGTCCCGTGCGCTCCTCCGGCGTGGCCGCATACGGATCGAAGATGCCGATCGAATAGATCTCGACGTCCGACTCCCGCACCTGCGACCGCACCTCGCCCTCGGTGTACCGCGAGCGGTTGTCGCCCCCGTCGGAGACCACCAGCAGCGCCTTGCGCTCGTGCCGCGCGTCCTTCATCTTGGCCACGCCGTAGTAGATCGCGTCCAGCAGCGCCGTGCGGTGCCCGCTGCGCACCGTGGCCAGCCGCGCCTGGATGTCCTCCACCGAGTTGGTGAAGTCCTCGATCAGCTCCGGCCGGTCGTTGAACCCGATCACGAAAAACTCGTCCTGCGGGTTGGCTGTCTTGATAAATTGCAGAATCGATTGCCGCGCCCGGATCAGCTTCGAGGACATCGACCCCGAAAGATCGAAGATGATGCCGATCGAAACCGGCGCGTCCTCGCTGGCAAAGCTGCTGATCTTCTGCTGCCCGCTGTTTTCGTAGATCTGAAAGTCTTCCTGCTCCAAGCCCGTCACCAGCCGGTTCATGGGATCGGTCACCGTAACCGGAACCAGCACCATGTCCACGTTCAGCCTGATCCGCGACCCAGGGTGGATCTTCAGTGCATCGGGCCCCGTCGCTGCCGGCGCTTCAGCTCCCGCGGGTTCTGCCGTAACCGGCGCGGAAGTGGTTGGCGGGGGCACGTGAACCTTGTTCAGCTGGTCGTCCTGGGCTTTGGCCCGCGCCAAACACAACGCCGCCGCCAATCCGCAAATCCACAACCCGCGCCGGAGCAACCGCCGATTGTTGTGCGCATTTTCCGGAATTCGCTGGACCTGAGGCATCGTCACAACTCAACACAACAGAAGATTGAAGGCGATAGTAGCACGGTTTGTATATGACTGGCGTCACCATCTTGCCATCGCTTTGTCAACTCACAATCGCCGTTCCAGCCGGTCGAAGAGCCAGACCCGCCGCCGCTGCTGGGATACAATCGACCCTGAGCGCTCCATCATCCCAAACGAAGCAAAACTGGGATTCCGGCGCGCAAATCTATCCGTTGGACGGGGAGCAAGTCCTTCCGTATGGCCCGCATTTATCCATTTCGCGCCTGGCGCTACAATCCCTCCACAGTTCGCCTGGACGACGTCGTCACCCAGCCCTACGACAAGATCTCGCCCGCCATGCAACAGGCCTACTACCAGCGCAGCCCCTTCAATCTGGTGCGCATCATCCTCGGCCTCCCGGAACTCTTCGATGCCGAACGCGGAGAGAGCGTCTATACCCGCGCCGCCCGCGACTTCCGCGCCTGGCGCGAACAGGGCATCCTCATCCAGGAAAAAGACCCCTGCATCTTCGCCTACTCGCAGCGTTTCCGCGTCCCCGGCGCCGAAATCGTCAAGGAGCGGCGCGGCTTTATCGCCCTCGGCAAGCTCCACGACTACTCCGAGCAGGTCGTCTTCCGCCACGAGCAGACCCTTTCCAAGCCCAAAAGCGACCGCCTCAACCTGCTCAAGGCCACCCACGCCCACTTCGGCCAGATCTTCATGCTCTACTCCGACCCCGCCGGCAGCGTGGAGGAGATTCTCTACGACGGCAGCGGCCCCGCCGAAGCCGAAGTCACCGACGAGTACGGCGTCCTCCACCGTCTCTGGCGCATCGGCGACCCCGCCGCAATCCGCCTGCTCACCACCGCCATGGCCGACAGGAAGCTCATCATCGCCGACGGCCACCACCGCTACGAGACCGCGCTCGACTACTCCAAAGAGCACGCCGCCGCGCCCGCCCGGTCCGAGTACAACCCCAGCGAGCTGCCCCAGACGGCCTACCCGGAAGCCGCCGTCATGATGACCTTCGTCAACATGGACTCCGGCGGCCTGGTCATTCTCCCCACCCACCGCGTGGTCCACAGCCTCTCCGCATTCGACCCGGCCGCGTTTGCAGTCGCCGCCGAAGAGTTCTTCCAGGTTGAAAGGCTCCCCGAAAGGGATGCCGCCAGCTACATGGAATTGCTCGGCTCCCAGCAAGGCACGGCCTTTGTCGCCGTCACCCGCGCCGGGGCTCTCCTGCTGCGCTCCAAACCGGAACCCGTAGCCGCTGCCCTGGCCAACCTGCCCGAGCGCCAGCGCCAGCTCGACCTCAGCCACCTGCACTCCATCGTCCTCGACCGCCTGCTCTCGCTCGACGCCGAAAAGGTCCGCGAGCAGACCAATCTCCGCTACCTCCGCGACGCCGGCGAAGCCGTGGACCAGGTCCGCCGCCACGAAGCCGACGTCGCTTTCCTCACCAATCCCGTCTCCATGGAGCAACTCCGGGAGGTGGCCTTTGCCGGCGACGTGATGCCGCAGAAGTCCACCGACTTCTTCCCCAAGCTGCTCAGCGGTTTGACCATCTATGCGCTCGACTAACCCTGAGCACGGAAAGCGCCCGCAGGTTTGGGCGCTTGCAGCTCTCGTCGCGGCAGCCGGATCGATATTCGCCGCCGCCCAAGCCCCGCCCAGCGCGAACCCGGCACCCGCTCCTCCTGCGCCCACCGCGCCGCAGCCCGCACCCGCACCGCCCGCGCCCCATTTTGTCGTGGTCCTCGATGCCGCCCACGGCGGCAACGACCCCGGCGCACGCCTCAGCGGCCAGCCTGAAAAAACATTCACCCTGGCCCTCAGCGTCAGGCTCCGTTCCCTGCTGGCCGCGCGCGGCATCCAGGTCGTCACCACCCGCGAATCCGACTCCACCATCGACGTCGACCGCCGCGCCGAGCTCGCCAACCACGCCAACGCCCAGGCCTGCATCAGCCTCCACGCCTCTGAGAGCGGCTCCGGCGTGCATCTGTTTGCCTCCTCGCTGGCTCCCACTCCGCCGCAGCGCTTTTCCGCCTGGAAGACCGCGCAGGCCGCCTGGGTCACGCGCAGTCTGGCTCTTGCCGGGGTCGTCAACTCTGCTCTCCTCCACGCCGGCCTGTCCGTCACCCTTGGCCGGACCGCGCTGGCCGCAATCGACAGCATGACCTGCCCCGCCGTCGCCATCGAGGTCGCTCCCGAACGCGCTACCTCCGGAGCCGTCACCGCCGGCCTCGACGATCAGGGCTACCAGGCTCGCGTGGCCGAGGCCCTGGCTGCCGCGCTGCTGGAGTGGAAATCGGAGGCCCGTCAGCCGTGATCCCCCGCTATCAGACCATCCTCTTCATCGTGCTGCTCGCCGCTTCGGTGGCCATGGGTGTGATCCTGTGGCATTTGCGCGAGCGCGCCCACCAGCGCCTGCTCTACGGCCAGGACTCGGCCCCCACCCAGGCCCCCGAGGTCGCCCCCGCTGAACAGGCCACCCTCCTGGTCGCCAACGACCAGGACAACTCCCTCCTCGCCCAGGACCAATCCCTCCCGCTGCCGCAGGACCCCGGTTCCCGCGCGCGCGTCATTCTCGGCAAGCTGCTGGACCTTTACGCCGCTCCGGATGCCACCCACCCCGTCCCCGGCGGCGCCAACGCCATCGCCCAGGTCTTCCTGTTGCCCGTGCCGAACCCTTCCCAGAAGACGGACAGTCCCTCCCACGCGCCCGCATCCGCCCACCCCCCGCCCGGCGAACGCAATGCCACTAACCCAGCCGCTTCCGCGCCAGGTTCCCAGGCCAGAATCCAGGAGCCCACCGGTCCCGAGCTCGCCGTCGTCAACCTCACCGGCAGTTTCGTCGCCAACCATCCCTCCGGTCTCGAAACCGAAAATCTCACGATCCAGTCCATCTGCGCCACCCTCCACGCCAACCTGCCCCGCGTCACCCAGGTCCGCTTCCTCGTCGACGGCGAGCCCCGCGCCACCCTCGCCGGCCACGCCGATCTCACCCGCGACTACCTCGCCGCCGACGCCGTCCCGCGCCCGTAATCGCTGCAGCTCGCCAGGCTGTTTTTCATTCCGCCGAAATCGCGCTATGTTAAAGTTGTAGACATGCGTAAGCCGATTCACCTCGCGGCCCCTCGGCCCACTCCTGAGGAGTGGGCGAAACACTTCCCCATCTCCAAAGCGAGCGAGAAAGCGTTACAGGCACTTGTGGACGAGTTCACGGCGATGCATTCCAATCGGGAAGACGAGACTGTGAGTTCCATCGAACCGGAAAAGAGGCGCAAGCGTGCCTCCGCTGCCTGATCCAAACGGCGTTTTCCTGAACATTCCCTACGACGAAGAGTTTCGCAGCCTCTACATCGCTTATATCGTTGGCCTCTGCCAACTGGATCTGGTTCCTCATCTCGCCTCCGAAATCCCGGGTGGAGACCGCAGACTGAGCAAAATCATTAAGCTCATCCAGAGTTGCCGTTACTCCATCCACGATCTTTCCCGAGTGGAAGTGAGCGTTGCGGCAACGGCCGTGCCGCGGTTTAACATGCCCCTGGAATTGGGCATGACCATCACCTGGCAGAATCTACATCCCAGCCGCCACTCCTGGTTCGTTTGGGAGTCGGAGCCCTATCGCATTCAAAGATCAGCGAGCGATCTGAATGGAACCGATGCCAACATCCACAACGGCACACCGGAAGGTGTCCTTCGCGAACTTTCCAGTGCGTTCTGGCGTGACCGGATGCCGTCCGTGCCGCAAATGCTAACGGTTTATGGCCTTGCCGAAAGCGCGCTCAATTCGATTTTCGTGAGAAACGGAACACGCAATCCTTATGACAGAAGCGTCTTCATGGAATTGTGCCGGTTGTCCTCGAGTCTAACCACCTTTTTCTTTTCGCCAACCAAACCCGCGGTTTAAGAGCCATGACCCCCACCATCGGCGTCTTCGATTCCGGCTTCGGCGGCCTCACCGTCCTCCGCGCCCTCATCCACCGCCTCCCGCAGGCCCGGTTCGCCTTCCTCGGCGACACCGCCCGCCTGCCCTACGGCTCCAAGTCCCGTCGCACCATCGCCCGCTACGCCGCTGAAAGCGCGCAATTCCTGGTCCGCGAACAGGGCGCCGAGTTCCTCGTCATCGCCTGCAACACCGCCAGCGCCCTGGCTCTCGACGCCATTCAGGACGCCGTCCCTGTCCCCGTCCTCGGCGTCATCGAGCCCGGCGCCACAGCCGCCCGCGCCGCCTCGCGCACCGGCGACGTGCTGGTCATCGCCACCGACGCCACCGTGCAAAGCCACGCCTACGCCGCCGCCTGCCGCACCCAGGGCCTGCGCGCCCTCGAAAAAGCCTGCCCGCTCCTCGTCCCCCTCGTCGAGGAAGGCTGGATCGACCATCCCGTCACCGCCGAAGTGATCCGCATCTATCTCGACGAGTTGAACGCCGAAGCCGCCGCCCAGGGCCTCGACCCCGACGTGCTCGTCCTCGGCTGCACCCACTACCCCCTGCTCCGTCCGCTCATGGCCCGCGCCGTCCCCGCCGGCATGAAGGTCATCGACTCCGCCGAAGCCGCCGCCGAGGCCGCCTTGCGCCAATTCGGCGCCCGCATCGCCCCGCCCGCCGGCGCAACCTCAGCCCCGGAACCCATCCTCCGCTGCTTCGCCACCGATTCCGTCGACAAATTCGAGCGCCTCGGCTCCCGCTTTTTAGGCCGCCCCACCGGCAAGGTTGAACTCGTAGACCTCGGCGGCTGACCGGTCCTCCAATCGCTCTACTCCGAGCCGACTTCTCTTAAGTGCCAGATTTTTAAGTAATCGCCACCTTGCACAGTGCTGGAAAGGCCAGACAGAGGGGAGAATCGCTCTGATATTCTGCTAAATGGTTGGTCCCGCACCGCTGCGCCCGGACCATGGAGGAAGAAAGCAAGCATGATCAATCTGGCGGGTAAGACGGCCGTGGTCTTCGGGCTGGCCAACAAGCGTTCCATCGCCTGGGGCATCGCCCAAAAACTGCACGAGGCCGGCGCCACCCTGGCCATTGGTTACCTCAACGAGCGCATGAAAATGGAGGCCCAGGGCCTCATCGACGAGCTCCCCGGCGCGCACGGCTTCCAGTGCGACGTATCCAGCGACGCCGAGATCGAATCCGTCTTTGCCTCCTTCAAGGAAAAGTTCGGCAAGCTCGACATCCTCGTCCACGCCATAGCCTACGCCCCCGCCGAAGAGCTTCGCGGCGAGTTCATCAACACTACCCGCGAAGGCTTCCGCATCGCCCACGACATCAGCGTTTACTCCCTCATCGCCGTCAGCCGCGGCGCCGCGCCGCTGATGACCGACGGCGGCAGCATCATGACCATGACCTACTACGCCGCCGAGAAGGTCGTCCCCAATTACAACGTGATGGCCGTCGCCAAGGCCGCTCTGGAATCCACCGTCCGCTACCTGGCCTGGAACCTCGGCCCCAGAAACATCCGCGTCAACGCCATCTCCGCCGGCCCCATAAAGACCCTCGCCGCCCGCGGCATCGGCTCTCTCACCGAGATGATGAAGACCCACTCCGACCGCGCCCCCCTGCACCGCAACGTGGACCAGTTAGAAGTAGGCGGCGCCGCCTTATTCTTGGCCTCCGACTTATCCAGCGCCATCACCGGCGAAACGATCTACGTCGACTGCGGCTATAACATCATGGGCTTCTGAGGCATTTTCATTTCACGTGTCGTTCACGCATCGACCT
Organism: Acidobacteriaceae bacterium; assembly: GCA_003139795.1. GTDB lineage: Bacteria > Acidobacteriota > Terriglobia > Terriglobales > Acidobacteriaceae > Telmatobacter. The sequence goes on from PLGM01000101.1 coordinate 84,856, forward strand.
GCAAACTGCAGGCAACGGCGCGTGAGTTAGAGGACCATTCAACACAAAGGCTGACTGGAGGGTACCCTCCAGTCAGCCTTTGATAAGTCAGCGCATCCAGAAGAATCGCTGCGGACGACGCCGCGCCGGGGAAGCCGGAGCCCCTCGACCGCGCTCTACTGCACAGGCGTATCGCCGGTGCTATCGAACGTTGCACCCGCCGGAATCAGGGTGGTGGAGACGACCTTTCCATCCTGAGAACCGGTGTAGACAGTGATCCGGGATGAATCGATACCCTTCCCAGTGACCAGGTAGGCCTTGGTGTTGACCGCGCGCTCCGTGGAGAGTTTCTTGCCGTTCTTCTCCCCGCTGGCGGCATTGCCTACGACGGCAAGCTGCGCATCGGAGTTACGCTGCAGATTGAGCGCGATTTCATCCAGGCATGCCTTCCCTTCGTTGTTCACGCGAGCCGGACGGCGCGGGTCCCGATCGAAGCGAACGGGGCACAGGTCGCTGGTCACGGGCTTTGCCGCAACCACAGGAGCTGCGACCGTCACCGAAGTTGTGCCCGAGGCAGTCTGGCCCTTGTCATCGACCACAGTGCAGGTCACCCCGACAGCTCCAAATGGGGCCCCCACGGTAGACAGGGTAACCGTGGCGCCGCTTCCGCTCACGGAACCGGAAGTCGAGCGATAGCTGTAAGTCAGGGGACGATTCTGTGGACTGATGCCGATTGCCGTGATGGTGGAAGGATCGCCGGAAAGCACAGTTGCAGGATTGGCCGTGCAACTGACGGTCGGCGGTTCATACGCCCTCACCGCATATTCGGCGGTGCAATCCGCATTCTCGCTCGGCCTGTCGCTCTCGGAAACATGGCCTTTCAGCGTGTAGGCGCCGGGAGCCAGACCCGTCGTATCGATCTTCGCTGTGCTTGTAACCCCAGTCACCGTTCCGCCATTCACAGACCATGTGTAGACGGCCGTCTTTGCGGGGTTCAGATTCAGAGCCGTGCCCGATACGGCAATCGCATCTCCGGGGAATACGGCGGATGGATTGACCGAGCAGGAATAAGTTACCGGCACGGGTGGCAACGGCGGATTTCCCCCGAAACGGAAGACAATTCCGGCAGAAATGCGCATGTCGTTCTGCGCGGAGGTTGTTCCGGTGGTGTAATCCTGGAACCTGGTCATCAGGTATTCGGCTTGAATGACGCGGATGGCGATATGGCGGTGGACCTTGAGGTCCAGGCCGCCGCCGGCGGTCAAGGCAAGCGTGTTCTGACTGGGGAGGAGCGTGCAGTTAACTGTGCAAGGGGTGAGCGCCACCTCATTGGCGTGCGCGCCTCCAAACAGAACCTGGGCAAAGGGAGTGATCCTGTTGTATTTCCGATAGGAAAGGCGCGGACCGAAGAGATATGTGAGAACATTCACATTTGTGTTGTTCACGTCGACTGTAGACGTATATGCGCCCGTGAATTTGACCTCCGAGTTAGTCAGGGCGCCAACGTCGGCAACGATCCCCAGATAGCGGTTGAAGTTGTAAGCGAGGTTCGCGCTGCCGCCATTGAGCCACACCAACCGGTTTCCAGCGGCCAGTTGCGGCACAGCGCGCAGATACGAGTAGCCCAGGAACAGTTCAACCTTGGGAATTCCGATGTTCAGGCCTGCCGAATACGGCATTGCTGCCGCCATCGGGGCCGCTGGGAGCGGTGCAGCCGGATCGGCGACAGCCGCGACGTTGGAATCGACAGCCTTCGGGTCACCGGTTGCCGGCTTTGTGGCTTCCTCCGCACAGAGGTTGAACGCAGACATTAGGAAAACAGCAAATGCCGCTGTGGCAATCATCCTTGCACTCAATCTCATTGTCGCCTCCCGAACTGCGCGTCGCGATCATCAAAAATCTCAGCGGCGGGTTAACTTAACGCGAACAGAACATACCGGACACAACATGGCCCGAAGATGGCTGAGACCGCCCTGAGGCGGTCTCAGCCAAGGCCTTAAGGAGCAGGCACATTGATTACGGTGTTCACAAGTGTGGTCGACGCAGTCAAAGCGATCACTCTGCCGTTTATGATTGACACCGTTGACGACGTGGACTGTCCGGGACTTGAAACCGTGATTCCCGGTTGACTGATGATGGTTCCCACCATCGTCCCGCCTCCCCCGTAATTGATGATCGCGCCGGGGAGGCCCCCGACTGCCCAGAAGACGTTCTTGGCCTGGGCGCCGCCGATCAGGATCACGCTTTCAGATGCTGTCGGCGTGCCTACGGTGAGAGACGATCCGATCTGGAAGACCCAGGACGCATTGGGATCGCCCTGGGCGTCGAGAGTAAGAGGCCCAAGGGTTATGCCAACCGAGCTTGCGTTTGTGTAGACGCCGGGGTAGATGGTTGTATCGCCTATCTCCGCTGCCAGAACGCCGTCTGTGGGAAGGCCCTGAAGAGCGGTATAAGCGGTTCGAGCTTCCTTCGCGGCTTCGGTGGCGATGGCCATTGTGGCGGCGGTTCCTTCAGTGGCGCATTCAACGGTAGGAGGTGGCGGAGCGGTGTCGATCGTTCCATTCACCTGCCCTACGTTGAGTGGCGATTCCGTATACGTGCATGGCCATACGGCACCCACTTTCGCAAGGCTGGTATCGTGGAACCCGGTCATCGTGGTAGAGGCGCCAGTGGTCCCGATATCTCCATTGACCACTGTGTGGATTCCCTGGTTGGTCATCCCGGCGCCGCCGCCAAAGCCGCCAAACAGCGATATCGTCGGCCCAAGGACGACTGGCGGTGGTACCACTGCCGTACCGGTCGTGAAGGTCCAGGGATTCGGCGCGCCGGTGGTCCCCAGCGGATTGCCGGCCAGGTCCGTTGCTCCAATGGTCACCGTCGCCGTATAGCTGGTGCTGGCAGTGAGCGGGGCAGTTGGCGTAAGAGTGGCAATGAAGTCGACGGCATCGTAGGTGATCGTTGCCGGTATCGGAGTTCCGCTTGCGGACGTGCCCTCATAAAGCAGGAAGGTTGACGAGGTAATGGTCAGTGGATTCATGGCCTCGGTGAAGGTTGCGCTGACTGCCTGACTCAGGGGCACGCCGGTGGCCAGGTTCTTTGGGACCGTCGAAACGATCTCCGGCGGGGTGGTACTCACAGCCGTGCCGGTTGTAAAGGTCCAGACGTAGTTGCTGGCCAGTGGAGTGCCCGTCAGGTCCTGAGCTCCGGTGGTGATAGTGGCTGTAAACAGGGTGCTGGGCGCCAGATTCGCTGTCGGTGTGAACGTCAGCGTATTTCCTACCGCCGCGTAAGCAACCAGGCCGGGCACGGCAACGGGAGGCGTACCCGGTGCTGTCAGCGTAAAGGTTGCCGAGCTGATCGTGGCAGGGTTCATCGCCTTGCTGAACGTGGCGCTGACTACCTGATTGAGAGGCACGTCCGTGGCCAAGTCGAGAGGGATGGTCGAAACCACCGTTGGCGGTACGACAATTGGTAGGGCAGCGGTGGTGAAGGTCCAGACGTAATTGCTGGCCAGCCCGGTGCCTGCCAGGTTCTTAGCCCCGGTGGTGATTGTGGCCGTGTATTCGGTGGTGGGCGCGAGGCTGGCAGTTGGAGTGAACGTCGCTACCGAGCCGGCTGGGACATAGGTGACAGTTCCAGTTACGGCAGTCCCGCTCGTTGTCTCTGCCAGCGTGAAGGTTGTTGTGTCGATCGTGGCCGGGGTCATCGCCGCACTGAAGGTGGCGCTGAGGGCCTGGTTGATGGGCACGGACGTGGCCCCATCGACCGGCACGGTGGAGATGACCGTCGGCGGCGTGGGAGCCGGAAGTGTTCTGAAGGTCCACACGTAATTGCTGGCCAGCGATGCGCCCGCCAGGTCCTGGGCCCCGGTGGTGATCGTAGCGGTATAGACGGTGTTGGATATAAGATTGGCCGCCGGCGTGAAGGTGGCAACGGCGCCCGAGCAACCGATGGTGCCGGGTACGGCAGTGGCGCCGGGCCCTGTGACTATGAACGCTGCCGCAGGGAACGCCACGCAGTTCATCGGCTCATTGAAGGTGGCGCTGAGCACCTGGCTGAGAGGAACGCCCGTGGCTGTATTCACAGGGATCGTCGAAACCACCGTAAGAAGAGGAGGCGGGGTAATCGTTGTGAATGTCCACACGTAGTTGGCAGCCAGCGGAACGCCTCCGCTCGTAGCTCCAGTTGTGATCGTGGCCGTGTATTGGGTGCTGTCGGCGAGGCTGGCCATGGGCGTGAACGTCGCAACAACGCCAGCGTACGTGACGGCCCCGGTCACGGCGGCTCCGTCCGGCCCTGCCAGCGTAAAGGTCGTTGTACTGATCGTTGTCGGATCCATCGGCTCGCTGAAAGTCGCGCTGAGCACCTGGCTAACCGGCACACCTGTAGCCCCAGCCAGGGGGACCGTCGAAATCACCGTAGGCGACGGGGCAACCGTGCTAAAAGTCCACACGTAGTTGCCGATCAGCCCAGCGCCGCCCGGGGTCGCAACCCCGGTGGTGATCGTCGCCGTGTAGGTGGTTCCGTATGCGAGAACGGCAGCCGGTGTAAACGTCGCAACGGTGCCGGTGTACGTGACCGCTCCAGCTACAGCTCCGCCTGGACTCGTCAGCGTAAAGGTTGAGGTAGTGACCGTGGATGGGTTCATCGCCATGCTGAATGTCGCGGTGACGGTCGTGTTGATGACGACGTCGGTAGCGCCTTGAGCGGGGGTGACTGACACCACGCCTGGGATGGTTACCGTTTCTTGACCGCAACCGGCCACAAGGGCGACCAGCAGAGTCGCCAGGAAGCACGTGAAAACAGTCCTGTATTTGCTCATTTGTAACCTCTCGTCCGAGACCTTGGTGGCACGATGTCCAACGCTCGTCATTTTTCGGCTCGCGCGAATGCCGACACGATTTGACTGTGCCAAAATAACAAGCTGAAAATTGAGAGGTCTGTACAATATTGCTCACTGTCGCAAGGGAAGTTACTGCTTTCTTTGTGCTGGAGCAAACTTGGAAATCTCTTTATATATAGGTTGAGAGTTGAGAATCGTAGCAAGGCCAATCGCCGCTGTCCAAGCTGGAGCGGAACAAGAAATGGATTGCCTGGCGCGGAGTTATCGCGGTGCAGGCAAATGGACGTGTATTCGAGAACCGCTCTCACAGAATTGAGAGCCGGCGCGGCGGATTCCCGGCCGCGGAGTTCAGGGAATTGCAAACACTTCCATGAACGCGCGCCACTACTCTTTCAGCGTCACCGTAATCTTCCGCGCATCCCCGCCTGCCGAGCTGATGGCAATCTCCCCCGTCGCCTTCTTGCGGATGCTCTTGAACTTTTCGCCCCACTCCACCAGCACCAGCGCGTCCGGCGTCAGCAGCTCGTCCAGCCCCAGCGTCTCCAGTTGCCGCTCACCTTCCAGGCGATACACATCCAGGTGAAACAGCTTCACCGGTTTGCCGTCCCGCGCCCCGTCGTACTCGTGCACCAGCGTAAACGTCGGGCTGGTCACCTCGTCGGCCTCGGCCGCGTCCAGAGCCTGCGCAATCCCTTTCACCAACGTCGTTTTCCCGGTGCCCAGGTCCCCGCGCAGGATCAGCAGTTGCGGCGGCACAAGCAATCCTGCCAGCTTGCGGCCCACCGCAATCGTGTCCGCGCCGCTCTGGGTGGTGAACTCGTGAATCCGGCCTGCCGCGGGAGGGGCAGCGTTGGTCATTGGGTAGCCTCGTTGGAGCCCGTGCCCGGTCTTGACTCCACCGGCAGCCCCTGCAACCAAACATACCCGTTCTGCCCGCGCGAATCAAAGCGAAAAGCCCGAGAAAGTTGTTGAAGACTGTCCGTGGCCAGCAAAGTGTGCTCGTCGTGGGTGCCCTCTGGGTACCGCACCGCCAGGTCCGCGGCCAGCCCGTGCAGGTATACCGCCGCCTCCACGGCAAGCGCCGCCTGGCCCGGATACTGCGCCAGCAACCCCGCCACCAGCCCCGTTAGCAGATCGCCGCTTCCGCCCTTGGCCATCCCCGGATTCCCGCTCGTATTCACCGCGACCCGTCCATCCGGATGCGCAATCAGCGTCCGCGCCCCCTTCAGCACCAGCGTCACGCCGAACCGCTCGGCAAACCCCCGCGCCACCCCCAGCCGGTTGGCCTGCACCTCGGCCACAGAAATCCCAGCCAGCCGCGCCATCTCCCCTGGATGCGGCGTCAGCACCACCATCCGCCCCTTCGCCAATTTGGCCAGCAGCACCGGTTTCGCCGCCAGAATATTCAAGGCATCCGCATCGATCACCGCCGGAATCCGGGTGGCCGCAAGCAGCCCGGCGGTGAACTTCACCGTCTCCGGCCCCTGTCCCAACCCCGGCCCGATCGCCAGCACCGTCCTGCCAGCCATCAGCCCCGCCAACTCCTCCGGAGCCAGGTTCTCCGCCGCAATGCGCCCCGCGGGGCTTGCCGCGAGTGGCCAGGTCATCAGCTCCGGCGCCACCGCGGCCACCAGCGCCAGCACCGGAGCCGGAACCGCCGCCGTCACCAGCCCCGCCCCGGCCCGCAAAGCCGCCAGCGCCGCCATCGAAGGCGCGCCCGACTTCCCTACCGATCCGCCCACCACCAGCACGTGCCCGAAGTTGCCCTTGTTGGCCCCCGCCGCCCGCGGCGTCTGCGCCAACTCCATCGCCGATCCCGCCCAATCCAATCTCGACTGCGAAACAATCGCCCCCTCCGGCGATCCGATCGGCGCCACCACCACCGGCTGGTCCCACCGCCGGGTCAACTGCCCAAACACGTGGGCCGGCTTCGGCGCCGTAAAGGTAATCACCGCATCCGCGGGAAACACCGGCCCTTCCACTGTGGTCCCGGTCTCGTCCGCCGCCCAGCCCGAAGGCAAATCCACCGCCAGCACCGGCGCCCGGCTCGCCTTCACCCACTTCCGCGCCGCCAGCGCCAACCCCTTCAGCGGCGGCTTGAANNCCCACCACCGCATCCACAATCAAATCGGCCTTCAGAGCCTCGTTGTGCCGCTCCAGTTCCCCGGCCGCCTCCACCACGTGAACCGTTTCGGGCGCAGAACTCGCCAGCAGTTCGCCCCAGGCCGTTCCCGCGTCGCCCGCAAACCCCTCCGGCGCGCCCAGCAGCAGCGTCGTCACTTCGAGCCCCGCACCGGCGAGCAGCCGCGCCGCCATCATCCCGTCGCCGCCGTTGTTGCCCCGGCCGCACAGCACCGTCACCCGCCGCGCCCGCCCGAACCGCTCCCGCGCAAACCCGGCCACAGCCCCCGCCGCCGCCCGCATCAAGTCGACAGACGCCACCCCAAACCGCTCCGTCGTCGCCCGGTCGCAGGCCTGCATCTCGGCAGCAGAAAGTACGTGCATGGCATCCATGGTAGTCCATCGAGAAGCCGGGGCTAAAGGTCCGCAGTCAGCCGATAAGCCGCGCCTTCTTCCACCCTCCTCAGAACTCGATCCTTGCCTGAAATGCAATCATGCGCGGCGAACTGTCTCCACCCAGGCCAACCCCCAGCAACCCGGTAGGCGGCGAGACGGTGCCTTCCAGCGTCCCGAATTTCGCCGGAATATGCACCCCCGGCACTCCGGCTTCTACATTGCTGGGCAATGCGAAATTCGGATGGTTGAAAGCATTGAAAAACTGCGTGTCGAACCGCAAGGACACCCTTTCCGTAAGACGAAACCTCTTGGTCGCATAAATATCGGAATCCGTGAAGTGCGGCCCGCGCACCGTATTGCGCCCCCCATCTCCGAACTGGCAACTGGCAACGGAATCGCCTCCCGTGCAAGCGCCCGTCGTCGGATCGACCGCGGAAACAAACGCCTCCGGGTTCAACCACTGTCTTGTTCCCGCCTCGGTCACGCCTGGGTACGCGGCCTTCCGGTAGAGCGGCACGCCCGGAACCCTGCGGGCAAACTGCGGTCCGCTGCTTTGAAAAATGCCGTTGCCGTTGGCCGTATACGGCTGGCTGAGCACAGTGAACGGAAGCCCCGTATGGAAGAACGCCGTCTCAGAGAACGACCAGCCGCTCAAAACCGCCCGGAGCGCCGCATGAGGCGAAGAAAAAGGAATCTGGTAGATCCCGAAGGCTGAAATGTTGTGGCGCACATCGTAGTCGCAGCTTCCATACTGCCGGCTCAGTTCACCGGGCCGCGGCGACAGAATTCCCTGCGTGGAAAACGACAGCAGTCCTCCATTCGACACCTCGTCCAGGCAATGACTGAACGTGTAGTTCCCCCGCAAGGTCAAACTTCCGAGCTGCTCGCTGATGCCGGCCTGTAATCCAGAGTAACTGCTGTTCCCGTTGCTCTCAAACTCGCTCACGCTGCCGAAGCGTTGATCCAGCGGCCTCTGGTAGGGATAAGGAGCAAAGCATCCGGGGCAAACCGTCTGGTAGCCATTTAACTCCACTTGATAGGGCTCATGCACGCCGCGTGTTCCTACATAATCCATGCGCGCCGCGCCACGCTTGCCCGCTTGCTGTTCGATTCCGAAGTTATATTGGTAGTAATAAGGCGTCTTCAGCGTGCCGCTGGAGAAGGTGTTCATGCTCACCGCCAGCGGGCAGGTCGGAGCGCCCGCGGCCATGCCGGCGCAGGGCGCCGCACCCGCGCCAAAGACACTCTGGAAGCTCTGCTCGGCATCGAATGTTGCATCCGCCGCGCTGCCCGTTACACTCGGCGCAATCCCAACTCCGCCCACCTGCCCGCCGAGGCCGCCCACAAATGTTGGCGCGTACGGAGCATTGGTCGCGGCCAGGTCGGCAACCTGCGCCGGAATGATGTCGTTGAAGACGCCGAACCCGGTGTGCAGGACGGCCCCGTGAGTTACCTGGTACGCCGCCGAAACGCGCGGCTGCCACACCAACAGCGGAGTAGCCGGAAACAGCCCGCGAACCCTGGCTTCGATAGCCTGATCGAGCGGCTGACTTATGTCGTGGGAAAGATCAAGAAACGACCCCGCCGGACGCGCAAACAGCCGTTGCTGATTCACGGGGTTGGTATTCCACGTCGTCCGCACCCCGGCGGTCAGTGTCGTGCGCGCCGTGGGCTTGTAACTGTCCATCGCATACGCATCCACATTCCCCGCCGCCACGCGCTCCTTCAGCGCCACCGGATAAGTCTTACTCTCCGTGTAAGCCGCGCCATAGGTGAACTGCGCCAGATCGTTATAGACAGCGGTGGCCGCGGTTCCTTCGCCCAGGTCGTAGTCGCTTACGTCGATGCGCCGCGTATTGACCCCGAACTTGTATGTATGCTTGTCGTTTGTCCACATCAGGTTGTCGTTCATCTGCCACTGCGTCACGTTGCGCCCCTGGGGATAGGTGTTGTCGTTGCCTCCGATGGTGGTAAACGGTGCGCTGTTGCTCCCCGCCGTCAGGACAATGGGGAAAGCCGCAAGCACCTGCGCGAAGTTCTCCGGCGCAAAGATGCTGCCGTACCAACTGCCGCCGGGATTGAACTGGTTGACCAGATTGGGGCTGAATATATGCGTGTAGCCGGCCACCAGGGTCCGTTGCGGCTGCGGCGAGTACGAGTTGAATATCGCATTGATCGGGTCGGTGAACGCGGCCTGCAACCCCGTGTCCTGCTGAAACCGGTACCAGACGCTGTTGTCTCGATCGATGGTATGGTCGATCTTCACCACCAGCAGATTCTCGCTGTCGCTGTTGGTCAGCGACACCTGCCTCTGGTTGGCACAGCCGCTCCCGTTAAACAAGCTCCCACTCGTCTGTGTGCCGGGCAGCAGAGCCCCGCTTGCGTCCAGCGGGCAGGAGCTCACCGCAACCGGCGTTCCCGCCGTATTGCGATAGAGGTTGAACATCGACCGGTAGAACGCAATCTCCTCCGGCTCGGCGGGCAGCGCGGTGCCCGTAATCGGGTCTGTTCCGCCCACACCCAGTTGGCCCAGCACATACTGCTGAAACGCCGGCGTGGGCGCCACGGCCTGCGAAACCAGCGGCAACGCAATCCTGATTCCCTCATAGTGCGCAAAGAAGAACAGCTTATCCTTCCGGATGGGTCCGCCCACGCTGGCGCCAAACTCGTTCACCGTCGAGCGTGGCTTCCTGGCAATGCTCTCCGCCGTGTCATTCGCGTGCAGAAAGTAGTCCTCCGCATTCAACAGCGAGCCGTTCCATAACTCGTAAAGGTCGCCGTGAAACCGGTTCGTTCCCGACTTGGTGAAGTAATTCACCTGCGACGCGCCATATCTGCCTTGATCCACTGAATAGGAATTCGTATTGACGGTCGCTTCCTCCACCGCATCCAGCCCGATCACCAGGTTCGTCGATAGCCCGATGTTCAGCCCCAGCCACGGATCGTTGCTGTCGTATCCATCCAATATGTAACCGTTCGAGGTTGCGGGCAGGCCGTTGAACTCCACATTCCCATAGCCGCCGGCGGCCTTGGCGTCGTTTGAGGAGCCGGCCGTATTCATCAGCGCTCCCGGTGCAAACTGAGCGATAAACGTCAGGTCCTGCCCTGGATTCGGAAGGCTCTCTATCGTCTTGCTTTCCAGCGTCGTTGTCGTATTCGGGTTCTCCAGGCTCAGCAGCACCTGCTCTGCCTTCACCTCAACGCTCTGCGAGGTCGATGCCAAAGTCAGCGCCAAGTTCAACGTCGCCGTGCGTCCCACTTCCACCTGAACCGGCCGCGAAGTCTGCTCCTCAAACCCTCCGCCCCTCACCGTCACCACATAGCTGCCGGGATTCAACTGCGAAAACAGAAATCGCCCCTCGGTGTTGGTCTGTCCCGCTCGCGTGGCCTTGGTATCCACGTTGGTTGCTGTAACTGCGGCATGAACCAGCGCCGCCCCCGTCGCATCCGTCACCGTCCCGGAGAGACCGCTCGATGTGCCGCTTTGCGCCACTAACAAGCAGTTATTAACCATGGTTAATAGCATTAAACAGAGAAAGATATACCGCACCGTTCCTTTGTGTTTCATGCTTAACCTCCGAGGGGAAAAGGGGAACCGGCAGGTCAGAGCGATCCTTCACTGCCCGTGAAACATCAGCACCAAAAACCACGCGTTCAGCCCGGCGATCAACGCCGCCACAAACCACGACAGCCCTTGCAGCCAGCGCCCGTTCACAAACTCGCCCATCTTTTTGCGGCTGCCGGTGAAAATCACCAGCGGAACCACGGCAAAGCTCAACTGCAGCGACAGAATCACCTGGCTCAGCAGCAGCAGTTTCTCCGTCCCCCGCTCGCCGGTGATCGCCACCACGATGATGGTCGGAATAATCGCCAGCGTCCGCGTAATCATCCGCCGCAGCCACGGCGACAGCCTGAGGTGGATGAATCCCTCCATCACCACCTGCCCGGCCAGCGTGCCGGTGATCGACGAGTTCTGCCCGCTCGCCAGCAGCGCAATCGCAAACAGTGTGCTCGCCCAGGCCGCGCCCACCAGCGGGCTCAGCAGCTTGTAAGCGTCCTGAATGGCCGCAACCTCAAAGTGCCCGCTGCGATTGAATACCGCCGCCGCCACCACCACAATGGCCGCGTTTACAAACAATGCCAGGGTCAGCGCCAGCGCCGAATCCACGTTGGCCATAAAGATGGCCTCGCGCTTGCCCTCCGGCGTCCGCTTGTAATTCCGGCTCTGCACGATCGACGAGTGCAGGTAGAGGTTGTGCGGCATCACCGTCGCCCCCAGCATCCCGATGGCGATGTATAGCATATCCGGGTTGGTGATAATCGACGGCGAAGGAATGAACAGGTTCTTGAATGCCGGCCAATACTCCGGCTTGGACAGAACCAGTTGCACGCCAAACATCGCGATGATGGTTCCGATCAGCGTAATCACCAGCGCTTCCACCCAGCGGAAACCCCAGCGCTGCAACAGCAGAATCAGCAGCACGTCCAGCCCGGTGATCAGCACTCCGTAAAACAGCGGAATGTGAAACAGCAGATTCAGCGCAATCGCCGACCCGATCACCTCCGCCAGGTCGCACGCCGCAATGGCGATCTCCGCACCCACCCACAGCCCGAAGCTCGCCCAGCGCCCATAGCTTTCGCGGCAAAGCTGCGCCAGGTCGCGTTCCGTGGCCACGCCCAGCTTCAGGCTCAAGCTCTGCAGCAGGACCGCCATCAGGTTCGAGATCATGATGACCGAAAGCAGCGTGTAGCCGAACTGCGAGCCGCCGCCAATGTCGGTAGCCCAGTTGCCGGGGTCCATGTACCCCACCGAGATCAGGAATCCCGGCCCCAGAAACCCCAGCAGCCGCCGCCAATAGATCGGCGAGCGCGAAATCCGCACGCTTGCGTGCACCTCGGGCAGGGAGGGCTCGATGGGCTCGGCAAGAAATCTGAACTCGGTGGCCATGGGTGCTGAGGAAGAGCCCGAAGAGCTCCTCAACCCAAGTATGCCACACCTTGTTAAGTGTGGTTAATAAATTTTCTTACGTTAAATTATCGTGAAAGCTCCGGCCGCAGCCACACCGCCTCCGCCGCCGGCCTTCCCAGAATGGAATTTCCCGTATTCAACTCAATCGAAACGGTTTGGTCGTAGTTCTGGCTCACCACCCGCAGGCTCTGTCCCGGCCCAATCCCCGCCCGGTGAAGAAAAAGCAGCAGCTTGGGGTCGCGTTCGTGCAGGCTGGTCACCGTGTACCGACGCCCCTCCACGGCCTCTGAAAGCGGCGTCTCGCCCCGCTGCTTGCGCTCCGCCGGATTCACCGGCAGCACCGCATTCCCGTGCGGACACGCCCCGCCCTCGCCCAGTTTCTCCCTCAGCTTGGTCTCGAACCCCGGCGAAACCGCGTGCTCCAGCCGTTCCGCCTCTTCGTGGATCTCGTGCCACTCCATCCCGAAGATCTCGCTCAGCATGCGCTCGATCAGGTGGTGCCGCAGCGCAGTGCGGTACGCCGTCTCGCGTCCCGCCGCCGTCAGCCGCACAATCCCGTCCGCGCCCACCTCCACGCAACCGTCCCGCTTCAGCCGTTTCAGCGCCATGGTCACCGCCGGCGCCGACACCTCAAGCCAATGCGCCAGCAGCGCCGGAATCACCTCCCGCCCCTCGGCCTCAGCCTCCAGGATCGCCTTCAAATAGTTCTCTTTCGAAACGTGAATCGAGTCTTTCATCGCGGTGCAATCAGTCTATACGGTGGAGCAGCATTCAACCTCACGCCAGGAACCGCTCGAAAAGCCGCCATGAACCCGGAGAATGGGTACTGTGGGGGCGCTCTGGAGTTCTTGACAGCACTTCCCGACTCAGACTGAGTGGGTCTGGAAGGTCCCTTACCCTCGGGCGCCGGGTGCTCCATCCTTTTCGCGTTCTTTGACCCCCGACAAGGTCCCCGCGGGATAATCGAAACTGCGTGCCCCTCGCTCTTGGTGCCTGGGACGCTGGATTCGGATGAACTGCCCTATTGGCAAAGATTGCTAAAGGTGGTACGCTTGCCTCCAGTCCCGTTCTCCTTCAGGAGAGGGAGGAGCACCGCAATGCCCACTCGCAATGTGAATCTGACCCAGGAACTCGACCGCTTTGTGCTGGCTCGGGTGGAAAGCGGACGCTTCGAGAACGCCAGCGAGGTGGTCCGCGCCGCGCTACGGACTCTGGAGCGCGAAGAGCGGCTCTTCGACGCCAAGCTGGAAGCGCTGCGCGCGGCCATCGACGAAGGGGATCGAAGCGGCGTTGCCGAGGGCGATGTGTTTGCCCAGGTCCGTGAAGCGCTCAATTTGGCCGCCAACCCCAGCTAGCCATGCCCACGTTGCGCTTTTCCTTAGAGTGCCAAAGCCGACTTGCTGAGCATCGGCGCATACACCCTCAAAACCTGGGGTGCGGCTCAGGCAGAGCGCTACCTCGGCGCCCTGGAGCAATGCGCGAAGATGCTTGCCGGCAATCCTCCCCTTGGCCGGCCCTGCGCTTGGATTCGCCCCGGTCTGCATCGCTTTGAAAGGGGGCGCCACGCTTTCTTTTACCGGCGGGAGGGGGACGGCATCCTCGTTTCGCGAATTTTGCAGCAGAGTATGCTGCCGGAACAGCAGTCTTTCGAAGACGTGGAACCGGATGCGTGAAGGCGATGACTTCGCGCAGGCAGACAGGAGAGAATCGAAGCATGCCAACGGAAATTCCAGAACCAAGCCGGGGCCTCCGCCCCTTCCGGCTCAGAGCAGCCTTCCCGCTGCTGCTGGCCTTGATCTTCGCCGCGCAAACCTTCGCCCAGCAACCGGCCGCCGCTCCAGCTACCGCTGCGTCCACCGCCGCCTGGCAGCCCCAGCTCCACTTCTACGCCCCGCCCAACTGGATCAACGACCCCAACGGCCCCATCCTCCTCAACGGCCAGTACCACATCTTCTTCCAGTTCAACCCCTTCGGCGACCAGTGGGGCCACATGAGCTGGGGCCACACGGTCTCGCCCGACCTCGCCCACTGGAAGCAGTTGCCCCTCGCCCTGCCTGAAGAGAACGGCGTCATGATCTTCAGCGGCTCCACTGTCGAGGACCGCGACAACTCGAGCGGCCTCTGCGGCGATCCCGGCAAGCCAACCCCCGGCTGCCTCGTCGCCATCTACACCGGCGCGTCGTTTGCCGGCAAAGCCAAGGACCCGCAGTCAAAAGACCTCCAAACCCAGAACCTCGCCATAAGCCGCGACGGCGGCGCCACCTGGACGAAATACGCCTCCAATCCCGTCCTCGATCTCGCCCTCAAGGATTTCCGCGACCCCAAGGTCTTCTGGCACGCGCCCAGCCAAAGCTGGGTCATGGTTGTGGCGCTGCCCGACCAGCACAAAGTCCGCTTCTACCGCTCCAAGAACCTTCGCCAATGGGACCTGGCCGGCGAGTTCGGCCCCGCGGGCGCGGTAGGCGGCGTCTGGGAATGCCCCGACCTGGTGGAGCTCGCCGTTCGCGACGCCAAAGGGAGCCGCGTCTCCAGCCGCTGGGTCCTTAACGTCAATCTCAACCCCGGCGGACCCGCGGGAGGCTCCGCAGATCAGTACTTCGTCGGCCAGTTCGACGGATCTCGCTTTGTCGAGGACCACCCCGGCTCCGGACCCCACTGGGCCGACTGGGGCAAGGACTTCTACGCCTCCACATCCTTCTCGAACATCCCCGCCGGCGAAGACCGTCTGTGGATCGCCTGGATGGGCAACTGGCAGTACGCCGACAAGCTCCCCTCTCTGCCCGGCCGCGGCGAGATGACCCTCGCCCGCCGCATTTTCCTCCGCCAGCCTCCCGCCCATCCCGCCCCGACCCCTGGCCAGGAACCTCTCCTGCTGGTACAGCAACCCATCCTGCCGACCCCTGCATTCAAACCCTCCGGAGCCCTGTTTGGCGCCGCGCCCTATCAGACACTCGCCCAGGCCAACGCCCGCATCGCCGCCCAAAAGCTCTCCGGCAGCGGCTATCTGTTGCGCGTAACCCTCGACCCCGGCGACGCCGCTGAAGCCGGCGTGCGCCTCCGCCGAAGCTCCTTGAACCCCGGCGATCCCGCCCAAGAAGAAACCGTGGTCGGCATCGATCGCAATACCGGTCAGATCTTTGTCGATCGCACCCGCTCCGGCGCAACCGCCTGGTCTCCCGCCTTCCCCGCCCGCGTCTCCGCACCGCTCAAGCACCCGCAGGCAAATTCGATCCGCATGGAAATCGCCGTCGATCGCAACTCAATCGAAGTTTTTGCCGAAGACGGAGAAACCGTCCTCACCAACCTCATCTACCCCTCCGCTACCAGCCAGGGCCTTGCCTTCTACTCCACACCCACTCCCCCCGGAGTCGGACCCGCTCTCGTCCGCAGCGTCGAATTCATCCCGCTGGATTAGGCTGTGCCGGTCCACGGTTTTCCCGTAAATGCCTGATAAACATTAAAATCTGTCATCCTGAGCGGAGCCTCTCGCAGCTTTATCGCGAGAGGCGCAGTCGAAGGACCTGCGGTTCGGAACCAGTGCACCTTAATCCAGGATCGTCGTACTCGCCCGCCACGGCCCCACCGCGTCCCGGTATTCGCTCGCCATGGTCTTCACCACTTGTGCAATGTGCCCCAAATCGTGAACCACCCACGTAGCCAGAAGATTGCCCAGCGTGACCGAGCCGAATTCAGGATGCCTGCCCGGCAGCGCAAATTGTTCTTCCCCAACGCCAAGCTCCTCGAGAGCGCGAAGGCTCCGTCGCCGCAACTCCGCAAACTCATCCAGCAACTCTTCCACGGTCTTGCCGGCTATCAAATCCTGAAACGCAAATCTGTCAAACGGCTCGAACGCCAGCGTGTCGCGGTGCTCCAGGATGATTCGCACGCGCTGGATCCAATCGGTCATTTCCCCATGCATCAGGTGACCAAGAACATCCATCGGGCTGAACGAATCCGCCGTCTTCCTCGCGTTCAACCACGCCTCGGATTTCCCTCGCAGCAAGGCGCTGAGCACGGCTGGAGTCCGCGCCAAAACCTCAATCCCCTGGTCCAACTTGAATTGCATTTGGAATCTCCTCTTTCAGCATTTTCGCTCTGATCTTACCGATCCACTTGTCCCCCAAAAGCCAAAGCCCCCGGCCCTGTCTCCAGAGCCGAGGGCAAAAGCTGTTAGCTGTTAGCTATCAACTGTCATCTGTAACCCGCCATCTGTTTTACGGCTTCACCCTGACCTTCGGCTCCACCGACAACCCCGGCCGCAGCAAGTGGTTCGGGTCCTCGTTTTTCAAATCCGTAAAGTCGATCCGCAACGGAACCCGCTGCACCACCTTCACGTAGTTGCCCGTCGCGTTCTCCGGCGGAAACAGCGAAAGCACCGACCCCGTCGCCCCGCCGATCTGCGTCACCCTCCCGTGATACGTCTTGCCGGTAGCGTCCACCGCGATCTCCACGGGCTGTCCCGCCGACATATGCTTCAGTTGCGTCTCCTTGAAGTTGGCCGTGATCCACAGGTCTTCAAGCGAAACCAGCGTCAGCAGGTTCTGCCCCGCGGCCACGTTCTGGTCGATCTCCACGCTCTTGCGCGTGATGATCCCCGCCGCCGGAGCCACAATCTTCGTATAACTCAGATTCAGTTTGGCCATGTCCACTTGCGCCTGCGCCTGCTCCACCTGCGCCTCCGCCGCCTTGGCGCGGGCGTCCTGCACCGCCACCTGTTGCGGCCCGGTCTGGGCATACTTCTGCATTGCCTGCGCCTGCGTCTCCCGCTCGTGCGCCACTCTCACCCCATCTTGGGCAGCCCGCTCTCCGGCCTGCGCATTGGCCAGCGACGCCTTCGCCCCATCCCGTGCAGCCACGGCCGCATCGAACTGCTGCTTGCTGATCACGTCCTTTTCCACCAGCGGCTTGTAGCGGGTCAGGTCAGCCTCTGCCTTGGTCAAGCTGGCCTGCGCTTCCGTCACCTTTGCCTGCGCCGCTTCCAGTTGTTGTCCCGCCTGTTCCACGCTGGCCATTGTGCCGCTCACGTCGGCGTCGGCCGACCTCAGGTTGGTCCCCATATTGACGGTCGTAATCGGCACATTCACTTTCGCCGCCGCCGCGTTGGCCTGCGCGGTGGCCAGTGCCGCCTCCGCGTTCTCCACAGCGACCTGGTAATCCCTGGGATCCAGCTCGGCGATCGTGTCGCCCGCCTTCACCACCTGGTTCTCTTCCACATCCACCTTCAGCACCTGCCCGTTGATGCGCGAGCTCACCTGGATCAGGTGCCCGTTCACCTGCGCATCGTCGGTGTCCTCGCTGAAAGTGGAGTGCCACCAGAGCGCGATCGCCACCGCCGCCAGGACCACCACAACCACCACCACAAGGGCCCTGCGGCTTTTCTTCGGCTGTTCAATCTCTATTTCTGTGTCCGGCGCGCCTTCGGCCGGCGTTGGTGTCGAATCCGCCACGGTTACTTTCCTCCCAGATAGTTCTTGTAACTCTGCCCCGCTCCCAGGGCGCGTGCCAGGCTCAGCTTGGCCACATTGTGCCGGTAGAGGCTGGCCACGTATTGATCGTTGGCCTGCGCCACGCTCTGCTCCGCCTGGCTCACCGCCAGGTTGTCGCTCACCCCGTTCGCATACCGCTGCTGCGCCTCGCTCAGGGCCTCGCCGGCCAGCTCCACGCTGGAGCGCGCAACCTCAACCTGCTTTTGCGCCGACGCAATGTCCAGCAGCGCGTCGCGCACGTCCGCGTCCACCTGCGCATTCCTGTCGCTCGCCTGTGCCCTGGCCAAGTCCAGTTGCGCCTGCGCCATCTCCGCCTCGCCGCGCAAGGCAAACTCATCGAACAGCGGCACGCTCAGCGTTCCCGACGCGTTCCCGGTCCCGTGCGAGTGCGACAGGGTGGTGCCGATATCCCCGTAGTCTCCGTTGAACGTCAGCGTCGGCAGCCGGTCCGCCGTAGCCGCCTTGCGCTGCTCCTCGGCCGCCTTGGTCTGCTCCACCAGCGCCGCCAGGTCCTTGCGGTTCAAGTGCGCCTGGCGAATCGCCGCCTCCACATCCAGTTGGTCGAACGCCGCGAAGGGCTCCTTGTCGGCCAGCGTAAAACTTTGCGCCAGAGGCAGCCCGATGGTCCGCGCCAGCGCCAACTTGTCCTTCTCCAGCGCATTCCGGGCCACAATCGACTGCTGTTCGAGCCCCTGGTAATCCACTCGCGACCGCAGCTCATCCAGCAGCGGCGCCGTCCCCGCCTGGTGATTGGCGCTCGCCTGATCCAGCGAAACCTTGGCCGTCGCCACCTGCGCTTCCACGCTGCTCACCTCGGTCTCATCGGCCAGCGCCAGCAGGTACGCATTCCCCACCGTCAGCACCACCAGCTCCCGCGCGTCCTCGGCGCTCAACTGCGCGGCGGCAAAATCATGCCGCGCCGCCAGGTACTTGCGCAGCGAGGCCACGTCCACCAGCGACCAGCTCAGCGAAGCCCGCACATCCGTAAATCCGAAAGGCCCGATGATGGTCGGAAAGCCCGGTATGCGCAACCCCTCCGCCGGCAGGTCGATCTGCATCACCGTTTCCTTGGCGCTCGCATCCACGCTTGGCAGCAGCGTTTGCAGTTGGCTCAGCCGCTCACCCCGCGCCGCCGCCGTCTGCGTCCCGCTCAGAATCACGCCCAGATTGTTCTTGAGTCCCCGTTCGATGGCTTCATCCAGGCTCAGGTCGATGGCCTGCCCTGAAACCTCGCCCGCCGTCACGCTGCCCTGGAAGCTCTGCGCGGTCGGCGCAGTCTGATTGGGAGCCTGCGGCGTCTGCGCCGTCTGCCCGCCCGAAGCCAATACCGCGAGACCCAGAATCCCTGCGCCAGCGCAGAAACGGATCGTGCTCTTTCTTGCGTGCTTTGACAAAATCAAGGTGGTTCCAATCACTTCAGAAGCGCCGCTGCCTGAAAATCTTCGCTCTTAATGGATGCGGAAATCTGTCGGCAGGGTTCTTAAACTAGTGTATCGAATCAACGCGGAACCCGCCCGAACCCGCCCCAGGCTCAACTGGACTCGGGAACCCCACCCTATCCCGGCAACCATGCAGATCGCGGAACGAAAGGAGATCGCGGACAATCGCCACGGCGGAAACAAGACCGGCCAGGCGGCGGCCGTCGAATGCAGGCGCAGAGTGGTAGAATTTCGTGCGATTCGCCTCCGAAAAGGGGATTGCCCATGAACTGGACGCGGTTTGCTGAAATCGTGATCGTCTCCGGGGTCCTGTCGTCGCTCACAGACTGGTTCTTTGCCGGCGATTGGATCCATCGGCGCTTTACCTACCCGGAAATCTGGCGCAAGGGCGGCGAGGGGCGGGCCATTGCCCTCACCAGCCCGCTCCCATTTCTCACCTGCGCGGTCTTTGCCTATGCCGCCGCCCGTCTGGGTCTGCATTCTGTGCCGGCCGCCCTCAAGCTTGCCGTCGCGGTCTGGCTCATCGGACCCCTCCCGCTGATCCTCACCCACGCCGCATTCATCACGTTGCATCGCGTCTTTGTGGTCTCGCTCGCGCTGGGCTGGCTGGTGAAACTGACGATTGTCGCAGTCGCCGCAGGCTGGTTTCTCCACTGAGAACTGCGTCCATTCCCGCTGCCCAGAGGCTTCTCGCACTCCGCTGCCCATGGAGTGAGGGCATAGGGTTGGAAGCTGGCGCCTACCGGTTCGCCGCCTGCAGCAGTTGCGAAGCCAGCGAACACAATCCCTGCCGGAAGAGCTCCCGCACCGCATCCCCGCTCCAGCCGGCCGCTTGCGGCCCGCCATGCTCGGCAAGCAGCGTCGCCGTCTCCGCCGTCGTGAACCCCGCCACCGCCCGCAGCACAAAGATGGTCCGCTGCACCGTCGGCAGGCTCTCCAGCCAGTTCCTTACCCGGTCCCGCTCCGGTCCCGCGATCATCCGCTCCAGTTCTTCGCTCGAGACCCCCGCCGCGGCCAGATCGTCGTCCTCGATGCACGCCCCTGCCGGCTCCACCCCTTCAGGCGCCGCCAGGCTCCCGGCATCGCGCCGTGCCAGCGTGTCCAGCGCCGCCGCGCAAAGCGCCCGCCGGCTGCTCTTCCTTGCCTCCAGCGGATCGTGGCAGGCCGAAACCTCCGCATTGGCAACCGCCGTCTCCACCAGCCGCATGCTGTCCTCGCCTTCGCCCACCAGCATCGACGCCATGCTGTAAAGCCCCGCGGCGATCAGGTCGAACATCTCGTCCAGCCCGTCCAGCGCCTTGGCCACCGTCGCCTCGTCCTTCGGTTGCCCGTCCATCAGCCCGTGTACCCGCTCTGAAAACGCCAGGGCCTCGGCAGGGATCGGCTGGGGAGGAATCAGGCTCTCGTTCGGTGTGATCGCTTCCTGGGACATACAGGGAACTCCTCTCTCGGGATCGGGCAATCTCGCTCCGTCTTTATCCTCAACCCGCCGCGCTTGGGAGTCAATGCGAAGAGGGCGCATATTGTCTCTCCGTTTCTAGCAACCCGCTGGAACTTCCGCATCACCAATCTTTACAGGCTAGCCATGACCAGTCCCTCAAAGCCGGCGTGGTGCGCCCCACCACCTTTTTCCCACCTCTTAACATCCATCCCCCCGTCCGTCCTGTTATGAGTTGCCTGAAGCGGCTTTTTCTCTCCCAACTTCATTTCCCACGTGCCGCTCCCAGGCAAGACGCTGTAGACTGCCAACACGGCGCACTGGACGCAAACGATGGCCCGAACTTCCCACAAACAAAAGCTCTTCAACGGCCGGGACCACTCCTGGATGCAATTCAACGGCCGCGTCCTGGAGGAAGCCGAGGACCCCTCCAACCCCCTGCTGGAACGCGTCAAGTTCCTCGCCATCACCGCCAACAACCTCGACGAATACGTCGAGGTGCGCCAGGCCGGCCTCATGCAGCGCATCGAGGACGGCTACCGCGAGCCCGGTTACGACGGCCTGCGCCCCGATGAGTCCCTCGCCGTGCTCACCGCCGAAATCCACGAATTCGTCGCCGCCCAGTACCGCTGCTGGAACCAGAAACTGCTCCCCGAGCTGCGCAAGCACGGCATCCGCCTGCTGGTCTGGAAGGAACTCGACGAAGAGGCCCGCGCCTACGCCCAAAGCTACTTCCAGCGCGAGGTCGATCCCCTCCTGACCCCCATCTCCATTGACCCCGCTCACCCCTTTCCCCGCGTCCTCAACAAGGCTCTCTGTCTCGCCCTGCTGCTCCGCCCCAAGCGCCGCAGCTCCGGCCCCCAGGTCCTCGGCGTGGTTACCGTCCCCCGCGCGCTGCCCCGCTTCGTCCGCCTGCCCGCGGCCGACGGCAAATTCGATTACCTGCTGCTCCAGGACCTCATCGCCCAGAACCTCGGCGGCATGTACCGCGGCTACGAGGTCCTGGGCCACGCCGCCTTCCGCGTCACCCGCAACTCCAACCTCTACTTCGAGGAGGAAGAGGCCCGCTCCCTGCTGGAAACCATCCGCGTCGAGCTCCACAATCGCCGCAAGGGCGACGCCGTCCGCCTGGAAATCGAATCCACCGCCGATCCCGAGATCGTCGAGCGCCTCCGCGTCAACTTTGAGCTGGAAGAGGACCAGGTCTTGCGCGGCGAAGGCCCCGTCAACCTCTCGCGTCTCATGTTCTTCTACGGCGACGTGCGCCGCCCCGACCTCAAGTTCCCCTCCTTCACCCCCAAACCGCTCCACCTCAGCCGCAAGTCCGCCAACATCTTCGACGAGCTTCGTCAGCACGACATCCTGCTCCATCACCCCTACGACTCCTACGACTCGGTCGTCGACTTCATCCAGCAGGGCGCCAAAGACCCCGCCGTCCTGTCCATGAAGCAAACCCTCTACCGCACCAGCAACGACTCGCCCATTTGCCTGGCGCTCACTGAGGCCGCGGCCACCAAGGAAACCACCCTCGTCGTCGAACTCATGGCCCGCTTCGACGAAGCCTCCAACATCCGCTGGGCGCGCAACATGGAAGATGCCGGCGTCCAGGTCTTCCACGGCGTGGTCGGACTCAAAACCCATTGCAAGCTGGCCATGCTCGTCCGCCGCGACGAGGACGGCCAAACCCGCCGCTACTGCCACCTCGGCACCGGCAACTACAACCACGACACCGCCCGCTTCTACACCGACCTCAGCCTGCTCACCTGCGATGCGCAGATCACCGAGCGCGTCCACATGGTCTTCAACTACCTCACCGCCCACGCCGAAATCGACGACTACCGCCCCCTGCTCGTCGCCCCCCTCACCATGGCCGAAAGCTTCCTCGGCCTCATCCGCCGCGAGCAGGAGCACGCCCAGGCCGGCCGTCCCGCTCACATCGTCGCCAAAATGAACGCCCTGCTCGAACCCAGCGTCATTGAAGCCCTCTACCAGGCCTCCAGGGACGGCGTCGAAATCGACCTCATCGTCCGCGGCCTCTCCATCCTGCGTCCGGGGCTGAAGGGCCTCTCTGACCGCATTCGCGTCCGCTCCATCGTCGGCCGCTTCCTCGAACACTCCCGCATCTTCCACTTCGCCAACGGCGGCAACGACGAAATCTACCTGGGCTCAGCCGACTGGATGCCCCGCAACCTCTTCGAGCGTTGCGAAGTCGCCTTCCCCGTCCGCGACCTCGCCGCCCTGGCCCGCATCCACGACGAAATCCTCCCCGCCTATCTCGCCGACACCGTGAAGGCCCGCCTGCAGCAACCCGACGGCTCCTACCTCCGCGCCAGCAAGCTGCTCAACGATGCCCCGCCCTTCGCCAGCCAAGACTTCCTCATGCAACTGGCCGAAGGCAAGGCCGGCCTCGACGCCATCCCCACCCCCCCCGTCCCCAAACCCGCCTTTCCCAAACCCCGCGCCGCCAAACCGCCCGCGAAAGCTCCTGCCAAAAAAGCCAGCGCAGCCGACTGAGCCGACCCTCAACCCAACTCCAATCCCGTCTTGCCCCCCCGCGCGTTGTTATGAACGTGCTAATATCGTTTCTCCAGGAGCGAAGACAGGAGCGAAGAGACCCGGAATTCTCCCTCCCCTGCCCGACCAGTTCCCATGAACCTCTACCTCATGCGCCACGCCAATGCCGGAATGCCCCGCGGGAACCCGGCTCTCGACGCCAAGCGGGCCCTCATCAAGGAAGGAAAAGACCAGTGCATGTTGATGGCCCGCGTCCTGGGCGCCCTCAAGGTGCAGATCGACGTCATCGTCTCCAGCCCCCTCAAGCGCGCCCTGCAGACCGCGCAGTTTGTCGGCACCGAGCTGGGCTACGAAGCCAAAGTCGAAATCAGCCCCGCCCTCGCCCTCGGCGCCGACTACGCCGACTTCCAGCAGATGCTCGCCAAATATGCCGACCGCGAAGGCGTCCTGGCCGTCGGCCACAATCCCAACGTCTTCCAGTTCCTCGGCCGCCTCGTCAGCGGCAACGGCGGCGCCGCCATCCGCATGAGAAAGGGCTCCATCGCCCGCATCGACATGGACCGCCATCCGCCCCTCTTGCAGTGGCTCATCGATCCCCGCTCCGCCCGTTCCATCTACTTGAGCGTCGCCAAGAGCCCCCGCCCCAAAACCTCGCGGAAGTAGCCCGCCCCCCTGCGCAGCGACCACAGCTCCTGCTTTGCCGCCGCACGGGCTGGCAGTCCGAGTAACCCGCTCCACCGCCGCGACGCCACCTTCAAGAGGGCCCCCCGCAGCCGCCCCGACACCGCCCTCCAACCTGACCCTCCCGCTCCAACCTCCGGAATAAAGAAGCCCCCCCAGGGCCGCCTCCCAATCGTGACCAGGCCGAGCAGAGCCGACGCCCGAACTACACTAATAACCCAATATCCAGGCGCCAAAACAGCGCCAATTGATGCGGATTTTGGCGCATTTATCGCCTTTTTCTTGCATTTTCCGGAGAGTTCTATATCTCCGATTGCTCCATTCCGGCGACCTGGAACTCCTCATTTCGCATCAAACGGGCGACCTGGAACTCATCATTTCGCATCAAACAGGCGTCCTGCAGCACCCCATTTTGCAAAAACCGCAGTGCTTCAGGCCACTGCTTTCGCCCATTTTCACCCCCAACCCCGCTCCCCGCCCCCTGGAACCGCCACGCCAATTTAACTACTTGGTAACCCCCACCCTGCCCGCTTACAACTGAAAAACCGACAGCTGCGGGCTGTTAACCGTGAGCTGTTCGCTGTAAGCTGTAAGCTGTCATGGCTACCGCATCGCTTTCCACCCAGATTCAGCCGCGCTCGCCCCAGGGCGGCTTCGTCAATGAGCCCTTCGTCGACTTCAAGACCCCTGAAAACACCCGCGCCATGCTGAATGCATTGGACCTGGTCGCCGGCCAGCTCGGCCTCGAGTACGACCTCATCATCGGCGGCCGCAGCCTCCGCACCGAGGGCAAGATCCGCTCCCTCAATCCCGCTCGCCCCGCCCAGGTCGTCGGCGTCCACCAGAAAGCCGGCGCGGAACACGCCGAACAAGCCATGGCCGCGGCTTTCCGCGCCTTCGAGCCCTGGAGCCGAACCCCCGTAGAAACAAGAGTTTCCCTGCTCCTCGATGCGGCAGACATCATCCGCACCCGCAAGTTCGAGTTCTGCGCCTGGCTCACCTATGAAGCGGGCAAGAACTGGGCCGAAGCCGACGCCGACGTGGGCGAGACGATCGATTTTCTGGAGTTCTACGCACGCGAAGCCCTCCGCCTGGCCGCTGCCACCACCTCCATCCAGTACCCCGGCGAGCGCTGCGAACTCTTCTACATCCCCCTCGGCGTCGGCGCGGTCATTTCCCCCTGGAACTTCCCCTTCGCCATCATGGCCGGCATGACCGCCGCCTCCATCGTCACCGGCAACACGGTGATTCTGAAGCCCTCGTCCGATGCCCCCACCATCGCCGCCAAGTTTGTTGAAGTCCTTGAGGAAGCGGGACTTCCCGGCGGAGTCGTCAACTTCTGCCCCGGCTCCGGCGCCTCCTTCGGCAACGCCATCGTCGCGCATCCCAAAACCCGCTTCATCGCCTTTACCGGCTCCAAGACAGTTGGATTGGAAATCCACGAGCGCGCCGCCCATCCCCAGCCCAGCCAGATCTGGATCAAGCGGACAATTCTTGAAATGGGAGGCAAGAATTCCATCCTCGTCTGCGCCGACGCAGATCTGGACTCCGCCGTTGAAGGGGTCGTCGCCTCCGCCTTTGGCTTCAGTGGCCAAAAATGTTCCGCCTGTTCCCGCGCCATCGTTGAAGCCCCGGTGTATGACGTGTTTGTCGAGCGCATCCGGGAACGCGTCGCTCAGCTTACCTTCGGCGACCCAGCGGCCAACCCCAGTCTGGGCCCGGTCATCAACGAGGCCGCACTCAGCTCCATGCTGGCCTACATCGAGATCGGCAAGCAGGAAGGCCGCCTGATTGCCGGCGGCCACGCCCCCGCCACCGGGGACGGCGGCTATTTCCTTGAGCCGACAGTGTTTGCCGACATTGCGCCGGACGCAGTTCTCGCCCAGGAGGAGATATTCGGACCGGTCCTGGCGCTCATCAAAGTGGACAGCTTTGAAGAGGGCCTGGCCGTGGGCAACAACACTGAGTACGGCCTTACCGGCTCCATCTACACCACGGATTCCGCTAGCAAGGCGCAGGCCCGCCGCGAGTTCCATGTTGGCAACCTGTATATTAACCGCAAGTGTACCGGCGCGATGGTGGGAGCGCACCCGTTTGGCGGGTTCAACATGAGCGGAACGGATTCGAAGGCCGGTGGCCCCGACTACCTGCTGCTCTTCACTCAAGCCAAAAGCGTAGCCGAGAAGCTCTAGAAGGCTGCGGAAAAACTCGGGAATTCGTGCGAAATCGGCGAAAAGCGTCCCTCCGGGGCTAAAGCCCGCGTTGATCCTGTTGGCCTTATGCGGGGGTTGAAACCCCCGCCTCCCTCCGGGTCGAGTTTTTCCGAAACCTGCTAGAGCAATTTCAGGGTTAAATGTGCCGCAGCGAAGTTCCAACAGTGTGGCTTTTTCTTGGGGAAAAAGCCACTTGAATGCATGGGCTCCCATTCCAGCAACCCTGAAATTGCCATAGCCGCCAATTCCCGATTTTTGGCTCGCATCTTCCTCTCCTTGCTGCCATCCAATGGCATAAAGGAGAGCAAATGCCCAGAATTGTTCGTTTTCACCAGCTTGGCGGACCGGAACACCTCCGGATCGAGGAGGATCCATCGCAACAGCCCGGCAAGGGCGAGGTAAGGCTGCGCGTTGAGGCAGCAGGCCTGAATCGGGCCGAGTCGGTTTACTACCACGGCAGGTACTTTGAGACGCCGCAGCTTCCGTCTCGCATCGGCTACGAGGTAGCTGGAGTGGTGGAAGCGGTGGGCGAGGGAGTCGATCCAGGCTGGATCGGCAAGCCGGTGGCCACGATTCCAGGGTTTTCGCAGAATCGCTACGGCACTCTGGGCGAAGAGGCCATTGTTCCAGTCGAGGTGCTGGGCGAGTACCCGAAGAATCTGACGCCGGTCCAGGCAGCGGCCATCTGGATGCAGTACCTGACGGCCTATGGAGCGCTGGTGCTGGTGGGCGGCGTGAAGGGCGGGGATTTCGTCTCCATTCCCGCGGCCTCATCGAGCGTGGGGCTGGCCGCCATCCAGATTGTGCGCGAGCAGGGCGCCACGGCGATTGCGGTAACGCGCACGGCAGCCAAGCGCGCGGAGTTGCTGGCTCTGGGCGCCCACCACGTGATCGTCGGCGACGAAGAAGATTACGTGTCGCGTGTGCGGGAGATCAGCGGCGGCCAGGGCGCTCGCATCACCTTCGATCCGGTGGCCGGCCCGGGCGTTGAAAAGCTGGCTGCGGCGGCGGCCCATGGCGGCGTCCTCATCGAATACGGGGCGCTGGCCGGAGCGCCGACACCGTTCCCGCTGATCGCGGCAATGGTCGGCGCCTTGAGCGTCCACGGCTACACATTGATGCAGGTCACACGCGATCCGGCTACTGCCGCGACGGCGAAGAAGTATGTCTTCGACCGGTTGGCCGACGAGCGCTTCGTGCCCAAGATCGCCCGGACGTTCCCTTTCGCGCAGACGGTCGCGGCATATCAATTCCTGGAGTCGAACCAGCAGGTGGGCAAGGTGGTGATCCGCGTCTCGTAGCTCCGATCGGAAACCCTCCGATGCTCGAAGGGGGACAGGCTCATGCCCATCCCCCCTTCAGTTCATTGACCTTCAAACGGGCCTTGATGAATGCGCTACGCCACGGCCGTCGGCGCGGCCTGCTCCTCGACTTCGATCTTGCTGCCTACTTCGGCGGCGGCCTGCGCCAGCACCCGGTGATGGATGGTGAACAGGGCAAGTTCCAGCCGGTCGCTCACTCCGGTCTTGTCGTAGATTGACCGCAAATAGTTCTTGATCACCTGCTCGGTAGTCTTGAGCCGGAAGGCGATCTCGCGGTTCTTGCAGCCCTGGACGATGAGCGCCACGATCCGCATCTCCTTGGGGGTGAGCCGGTCCCGGACCCGCGTTCCCACCATATCCTCTTCGGCGGATTCGGGTTGCACCAGCTGGGGAGGCGCCCAGGTGTCGCCGCTGGCGACCCGGCGAACACACTCCACCAGCGCCGGCCCGTTGACGTTGCGAAAAACCACCCCCCGAA
Organism: Acidobacteriaceae bacterium; assembly: GCA_003139795.1. Lineage (GTDB taxonomy): Bacteria > Acidobacteriota > Terriglobia > Terriglobales > Acidobacteriaceae > Telmatobacter. Next base: position 112,735 of record PLGM01000101.1, read on the forward strand.
AGCCCTGTTGCAGATACATCCCCGCAGTGTCGTTGTTCTCCGCAATCACGATGCCCCGGCTGCCCGTGGAATCAAGAAGAATGCGCAGCCGGATCAGGTCCGGCCGCAACGACGCCGCAACCAGGACAATGGATCCAGGGAAAGTGGTGATGGCATGGTGCATGCGATCCAGGTCTGTACACTGAGCAATGATGCGCATATCTTCGTCCATAGCCAGCACCTTGGCGGTGCCTACGCGAAAGATTGCCTGCGAATCGGCCAGGATGATCTTGTTCATGATGTGCGCCTCATCTGCCTCGTATTCCCGATTGAAAAACTTTCAGCCGGCTCCATTCTTCCCCCCCGGAAAAACCGGAACCGGCTTGGGCTCAGGTATCTGTTCCTGCCCCTTGCGGCACTATCGGCAGAAGAGCAAAAACTCTTGCAAATGCCCGCAAATGCGACACTGCGAATTGCCCGGAGTCCTTTCCTCGCCTGCCGGAGGTGAAAATCATTCTTCCTCCGCAGGTTTTCCTACTAGTCAGGTTACAACCTGCTGACCCAGTGCATCGCGAAAATCCGTTTGATGCCTTTGATACTTTTAGGGGAAGGCAGGCCCTGAACCGGGCATACGGCGAGGCCGACGCTGCTGGCGGTGGATGACGACGCAAACGCGCTGGAAGCCGCGGAGCAGAACCCGCGGCGGGAATATGGAACCATTTACGGGGTGATGCGCGCGGCTGGCGGCGAGGCCGCGCTTTACATGCTGGCCCAACTGAAAACCCGCCAGGAGCCGGTGGCGCTGCTGACCGGCGACCAGCGCATGCCGGACAGGCAGGCTAACAGCCACCTTTTTGAGGGCCTCATGCGATCGGGCGCCGCTGGCCGCTCAAGGACCGCCTGGGACGCAGCTTTCACTCCCGCAACCACATGCCCTGCGCCGGCTGGATGTTGCCGGCAACGAGGATGCCTTGAATCTGCTGAAGAAGCGCCAAGTCGATCCGTAACGGCCGCCTGGGTCTCCGACCGTGTGATTTCGTACGTGTGATTGAGTGTCGCGGCCTCCCACCCTAGGCGCAAAAAAGTCGCCGCGGCGACACGCGCTGCCCCGACCCTGAGGGTACCCCGGCACCCAGGTGGGGCACCCAGTTTTGGTACAAAATCATGCGGTCAAAGGCCTAGTTCTGTTTGGCGACGGCAGCAGGACAATTGTTTCCGTTAGCAATCTCCAATCTCTTTTTCAACACGGCTAGACAATGAAGTTGGTCCGTCCCGTGCCGATGGAGGAGATTATGAGGCTTGGATGATGGATCGCTCGGAATTCCTTGAGGCCGCGCTGGACAATCTTCCAGAAGGCATCGCCCTGCTCGGCGAAGAGTGCCGTGTGGTGTTCTGGAACAAGGCCGCGGAGGCCGTTACCGGGCACGCCGCCATGGACCTGATGGGCCGGCCTGTGCCTGAGACGCTGAAGCCGCTGTTGGACCGGTGTGCTCCGCCTGGAGATCCAGAGCCCAATTCCGGCCCCCAACCAGGGCACGGATTCCTGGTTCACGCGCGCCACAAACTAGGACACGAAGTGCCGGCGATGGTGCGAATTCTGGTGCTGCGCGACGGAATGGGGGGGCGCATCGGCACGGCAGTTCTGTTTCATCCCGCGGAATGCCTGGATGCGCTGCCGCGCGGCGAGACGGGCGAAGACCAAGGAGTCGAGACCAGCCAGACGGATCTCAAGAACCGGCTGGAGGCGCTGTTTGAGGACTTTACGCACGGTGAGCTGCCGTTCGGCGTGCTGTGGATCACCGTCGACCAGGCCCACGAGTTGCGCAAGACTCACGGCGCCGGCGCCTGCGAGACCATGCTCGAAAAAGTGGAACGGGCCCTGGCGCAAGGGTTGCGGCCGGCCGAGAATCTGGGGCGTTGGGGCAAGGACGAATTCCTCGTAATCTCGCATGAGCGGACGCCGGCGATGCTGGCGGTTCATGCCCAGGTCCTGGCTGGGTTGGCCAGAACGGCGGACTTCCGCTGGTGGGGCGACCGGGTATCGCTCACCGTGAGTATCGGCGCTGCCCAGGCGGAACAGACCGGGACCTTGGCGGATCTGCTCGAAAGGGCGAAAGCCGCTATGTTATCCAGCTTTCATGCGGGCGGAAATCAGATAACATCCGCGCCGGAGGGGCGGTCATGTTTGCCATCATAGGCATTGTCGTTGTCTTTGGAGCGGTCATCGGCGGCTTCCTGATGGAAAAGGGCCACATCTCCGTTCTGGTCCAGCCGGCCGAGCTGCTGATTCTGGGCGGCGCGGCCGTCGGCACGCTGCTGGTGGCCAATCCGATCCACATCATCAAAGGGGTCGTGGCAGGTCTGCTGGGCGTGATGAAAGGCTCCCCGTTCGACAAGCCGCGTTACCTGAGCACGCTCAAGATGATGTACCAGTTCTTGAACAAGGTGCGCAAGGAGGGACTGCTGAGCGTCGAGATGGACGTCGAGAAGCCCAGTGAGAGCTCGATCTTCAAGAACTATCCCGATTTCCTCAACGACCATCATGCCAGGGACTTTGTGTGCGACACGCTGCGCACGGCCATCACCGGAGGCGTGGAGCCGTTCGACATGGACCAGATGATGGAGCTGGACATGGAGGTGCATCACCACGAGGCGACGCAGCCGATCGCTTCGCTGAGCACGGTAGCCGACGCGCTGCCGGGGTTAGGGATTGTGGCGGCGGTGCTGGGCGTCGTGATCACCATGGGCTCGCTGGGCGGCCCGCCGGAAGAGATCGGCGCCCATGTGGCGGCGGCGCTGGTGGGAACTTTTCTGGGCATTCTGGCGTGCTATGGCGTGGTGGGTCCCTTGAGTTCGAACATGAGCAAAACGGCAGATGCGCACAACGAGTACCTGCATGTGCTGCGGGTGCTTCTGCTTTCCTTTCTCAAGGGCTCGGCGCCCATGATCGCCATCGAGATGGGCCGGCGCGCGATTCCCGCCCATGTGCGGCCCGGCTTCGACGAGATGGAAAAGAACTGCAAGGCACAGGCTGCGGGCGCTGAAGCGGCCGCGGCCTAGATCCTGCCGATCACTGCTGGAAGAAATGGGGCATCATGACGGCCAAGACTCAACCCATCATCGTCATCAAGAAGAAGGGCGGCCACGGCGGCCACCACGGCGGCGCGTGGAAGGTGGCCTATGCCGACTTTGTCACCGCCATGATGGCGCTGTTCATCGTTCTTTGGCTGATGGGCTCCAGCGAAAAGGTCAAGAAGGCCGTGGCCGGCTACTTCAACGACCCCAAAGGCACCGCCAACCTGCTGGGCACCACCATGGCCGGGGACGGCGTAGCCGTGACCACCAAAACCTCAGACAACATGAAGAAGGTGAAAGAAAAGCTCGAAGAGGAGATCAAGGCAAAGAAGGAGTTGGAGCAGCTTTCCAAGCAGATTGAGATGACCATCACGCCCGAGGGGCTGCGCATTGAGCTGATCGAGGGCAAGAACGGAACCTTTTACGAGATGGGGAGCGCGAAACTGAGCGCCAGCGGACAGGAGTTGCTGGCGCTGTTGGCCGCGGAGTTGAAGACTCTGCCCAATTCGCTGCTGATCGAGGGCCACACAGACGCCACGCCCTACTCGAATGACAACAGCTACAGCAACTGGGATCTTTCCGCCGACCGCGCCAACTCCGCGCGTCGCCTGCTGCAACAGAACGGCGTTCGCAGCGATCAGGTCACCCAGGTGCGCGGCTATGCCGACCAGATGTTGCGCGTAAAAGACAATCCCACCGACCCCTCCAACCGCAGGGTCTCGATCCTGGTAAAGAACGACACTGAAACTGTGCCGACCATCACTGCGGCCAAGATTCTGGACGGCTCTGCGCCGTTGCCGGGATCCGCGACGGCAACCGCGCCGGCAACAGGCGCAGCCAAGCCACAGAGCGCTCCACCGGCTGGGAAACCTGCGCCCGGTCCCGCGGCTCAGGCGCCAACCCCGCCCCCGGCTCCAGCTCCGGCCAAGCCTTCGGCAGGCACTCCTGCAGCCAAGCCCGGCTTGATGGACAAACTGAAAAGCATGTTGCCGGGCGCCAAGAAGTAGCCGGCTGATAAACCCGCAAGGGCGCATTCACCGGAAGTCGTTTCCGCCCGCGATGTCGCCCAGAAGGCGGTTGCCCCAGGGCAACAACCGGGGATGGCTCACGGATTGAGGGTGGGCTCTCATAAATCAATATCTGAAAACTGACCACTGAAAACTGACCACTGACCACTGAAATGGTGTACTCTGGTGTGCGCAAGAGAAAGCGTTTACCCGGAGGGCCTTCTTTCCATGACCATCGTCGCCGGCGTTGACTTCGGCACACTTAGCGTTCGCGTTACTCTCGTCGACAGCCACAAGGGCCCGATCGGAACCGCGTCGGCCTCTTATCCGCTTCATCGCCGCCGCGAGGACCCAAACTTTGCCACCCAGTCTCACGCCGACCAGATGGCGTCTCTGGCCACCGCCACCCGCGACGCGCTCCAGACAACCGGCGTACACGGCGATCTCGTAGCCGCCATTGCGCTCGATACCACCGGCTCCAGCGTGATTCCCGTCGGCGAGGGCCTGGAACCACTGGACGAATACTACCTCTGGTGCGATCATCGCGCCTTTGCCGAGGCCGAGGAGATTACGGCAAAAGCGCATGAAATGGGCTTTGAAGGCATCGAGTGGTGCGGCGGCGTCTACTCCCACGAGTGGGGATTCGCCAAGCTGCTGCACTGGCTGCGTCACAACCCGGAGAAGCGTTCCCGTTTGGTCACCGCTCTCGAGCATTGCGACATGGTGGCCGCAACTTTGAGCGGCATCACTACCGTCAGCGAGCTGAAACGCAGCGTCTGCGCCATGGGCCACAAGTGGATGTGGAACCCCAGGTGGGGCGGGCTGCCGCCGGAAGAGTTTCTGGTGGCCGTCGACCCGCTTTTCGCCGGCGTGCGCGCCAAAATGGGCGGCGAATTCCTGACCAGCGATCACCTCGCCGGCCATCTTTCGCCCCAATGGGCTGAGGCGTTGGGCCTGCGCGCCGGAATCCCCATCCCCGTGGGCGCATTCGACGCCCATTGGGACGCCATCGGCTCCAACATCCGCGAAGGCGACGCGGTGAACGTGGTGGGCACCTCCACCTGCATCATCGCCATGGCCCGCGAGGCGCAACTGGTTCCCGGCGTCTGCGGCGTGGTGCCGGGCAGTGTGCATCCCGCTTATACCGGCATCGAGGCCGGCCTCTCGGCCGTGGGAGACATCTTTGACGGCATCGCCCGCCGCGCCGGCACAACGGTCTCCGCGCTCTCGGAAGGCCTGGAAGCGTACAAGGCGGGCCAGACCGGCCTCTTGCGCCTGAGTTGGGACAACGGCGACCGTACGGTGCTCGTGAATCCGGAGTTGGGCGGCGTCACGCTGGGTTGGAACCTGGTGAGCACCGCGCAGGATGAGCTCTTCGCCGCCATCGAGGGCACTGCTTTCCACACCCGCATCATCCTGGAGCGCATGGCCGAATACGGCGTCCGCGTCGATCGCGTCATCAACGCCGGCGGCATTCCGCAGAAGAGTGAAGTGCTCAACCAGGTTTATGCCAACGTGCTGAACAAGCCGGTGCTGGTACCCGCGGGCATTCCCACCAGCCTCGGGTCGGGGATCTTTGCATTGCTGGCCGCGGGCGCCTACAAGACCATTGAAGAAGCGCAAGCCGCGGTCTGTCTGCCTCTGCGCACGGTCGAGCCCGACCCCAAATCCGCCGCGGTTCACGAACAGCTCTACCGGCATTATCGCAATGTGTACTTTGCCTTGGGCCTCCGCGATGCAGCGCCAATCGCTCTCGGCCGGGTTTTGCCGGAGCTGAGAAAGATTGCGGCTGAGGTGCGGAAGGCGGATTAAGGCCAATCTGACCAGTCGGCTCGGATACAGGCTTAGAACTACGACAGGAATTGATTCATCAGCAAGGAGCAAAGAAATGGAACGGCGAAATTTCCTGAAAGCGGCAGCGGCATCTACAGCCGCAGCGCTGGTCTTTGGCCGGCGCCGAGCCTTGGCCCAGCAGACGGACAGCCACATTGAAATCCTGGTGGACGAGCCTATCGCCACCATCGCGCCCGAAATATACGGGCACTTTACCGAGCACCTCGGCTCGGTCATCTACGACGGCATCTACGTCGGCGAGGATTCGAAGATCCCCAACCAGCACGGCTTGCGCTCCACAATCATTGAGAAGATGCGCGCCATCAAGGCTCCCGTCGTGCGCTGGCCGGGCGGCTGCTTTGCCGACAGTTACGACTGGCGCGACGGCATCGGCCCCAGAAACAAGCGCCCTCGCCGCACCAACTTCTGGACCGATAACTTCACCGCCGCGCAACAGAAGCAGAATATTCCGCAAATTTACGAGCCAAACGAGTTCGGCACCGACGATTTTGCCCGCTTCTGCAAGCTGTGCGGCGCCGAGCCCTACATCGCCGCCAATGTGCGCAGCCTGACGCCGCTCGACTTCGATCACTGGGTGGAGTACTGCAACTCGCCGCGCGGAACCACGACGCTGGCCGAGACCCGCGCGGCCGACGGCTCTCGCGATCCATACAACGTGCGCTATTGGGGTGTGGGCAACGAGAGCTGGGGTTGCGGCGGTAACTTCGATCCCGAAGACTACGCCATCGAGTTCAAGCGCTACACCACCTGGGTTCCCAGCTACGGCGTGCCGCTGCGCTTTGTCGCCTCAGGACCGAACAGCGACGAGCAGGCCTGGACGCGCGGTTTCTTCAACAAGCTCTATCACGGCCAACCCAGCCACGATCCTCACAGCGTGTGGGGCCTGAGCGTCCATCACTACGCGTGGAATCTCTCCCGCGGCAAGACCCAGGACTGGGACGCAGGCAAGGGCGACGCGCTCAAGTTCGACCCCATCGACTGGTACGAGTTGGGCAAGGAGACCGATCGCATGGAGGGCATTATCCTCGATCACTGGACCGCGCTCGGCGAGTTCGATCTCGATCACAAGGTGAAGCTTGTCGTGGATGAGTACGGCCCCTGGTATCGCCCCGGCACCGAAAACTCTCCTGAACAGTTGCTGGGCCAGATGATCACCGTCCGCGACGCCGTAATGACCGCCATTTCGCTCGACACCTTCAACCGCAATGCCGACAAGGTGGGCATGGCCGCCTGCGCGCAACTGGTCAACAATCTCAATGCGCTCTTCCTCACGCACGGAGACAAGTTCGCCACCACGCCGGTTTTCAACGTCTTCGAGCTCTACGCGGCGCACCAGGGCGGGACGGCGCTGCGCTCCGAGTTCTCAGCCCCTGAGGTCCGCTATGACCGCGACGGCAAGCCGGCCAGCTTCTGGGGCCTGAAGGGATCGGCCTCGCTCAAGGACAAGACGCTGATCGTCACCGCGGTCAACCCCGACGTAAGCCAGCCGCGCGAGACCGAAATCGTCCTGCGCGGCGCAAGTACGGCCGGCGCCAAAGCCTGGGTGGTCGCCGAGAGCGACATCCACGCCCACAACACTCTCGAACAACCCGACCAGGTGAAGACCCGCGCCGCCGAGGTCAGCCTGCGCTCCGGCTCGCTGAGCTTCACCTTCCCGCCCGCTTCGGTGGTGAAGATTGAGGTCCAGTTGAGTTAGCGGGAAACGAATAACCTGCATTCACGCAACAGGCCGGAGCTTCCGCTCCGGCCTGTTGTTTCATGCGGGCTTTCGCGAGAGAGCTAGAAGTCCACCCGAAGCCCGAATTGCATCCGGCGGTAGGTGGTGAGCATGCCGCCGTAGGCGCCGAAGGTGCCACTGGTCAGGCCGCCGTTGAGGTTGAGCGGGCTGTCGTCGAAGCGGACGTTGTTGGCGACGTTGTAGACTTCGCCGGCAAACTTCAGCTTGACTTGTTCGTGCAGCTTCCAGGTCTTGGCCAGCGAGGAGTCGAGGTCCAGATAGCCATCGCCGCGAAAGTTGTTGCGCTGGCCCGCTTCACCGGGATAGGGCAGGCGGATGGGCGTGCCGTTGGTAACGCCGTTGTTGATGGCCGTGGCCGTGTCCCCCGCAAAGACTTGCGGAACACCGCCGACGATGTGGCGTTGCACCTTGACCGGCGCCGTGACGACGCCGAAGCCCTCTTGCTGCCAGTTGGTAGACCAGCCGGGCTCCGTAACGGAGAAAGGCAGGCCGCTGGCCCAGCGGCTCAGGCCGGAGAACTGCCAGTCGCCGAGCAAGGCGTCCACGACGTGATTTGCGCCGCCGAGCACGGCCTTGCCGCGGCCCACGGGAACCGCATAAACCCAGTCAACCGTGATCAGATGGCGGGTATCGAAGTCCGAAACGCCTTTGTTCAACTTGGGGTTCCACGAGTTCTGGATTCCGGCGCCGCCGAACGAATCGGAGGAGAACTCGTTGGAGCGCTCTGCGCCCGAGCCCATGTCGATGGACTTGGACAAGGTGTAGTTGAGGTCGGCGGTGAAGCCGTGGCTGGAGGGGTGGCGCAAGGTGACCTGGAGGGCATGATAGGAGCTGGTGCCGATGGAAGACCAGGCATAGAGGGAGGAGAACTGGCTCTGCCAGAACTGGGTACCATTCGGGCAAGTGTAGTAGCAGTAGAAGTCGAGGTCGGCCAGGGATGTGGTCTCGCCATAATCGTAGCGGTAGGGAGCCCATTCGTTGTTATAGATGGCCTGTGTCGCGCTCTCACCGCCGTAATCGTAGCCCTGCATCTGCGGGAAGACATCCTCGAAGTACTGAATGGTAGGCACGTTGGGCACCGTGCACGGGTTCGAGGAATAGGGATTGCAACCGCCGTTTTGGTCGGAGATCTTGGAGAGTGCGGCGCCGGCATGAAAATAATCTCCGCCTCCCTTGTTATCGACCAGATTGACCGGCTCGGCCAGATCGAGCTGTTCCAGCAGGTGACGCCCAAGACGGCCCACGTAATTCTCCTCGAAGATAAATCCGCCGGGCAGCTCGTGCTGGAACGAAAAGTCAATGGCGTAGGAATAGGGCGTCTTGAGGTGGTTGTCGATGCCCCAGGTAATGGCAAAGTCGCACCCGGCCGTGGTGGAAGGCGTGAAGGGATAGGTGATGGTGGAGGCGGCATTGGGGCAGCCGGCCAGCGGGGGAATTACCTGCGGGCCGGTGAAGCGCGGGCTGCTCTGTATGGTGTAGTTGCCGGCCGGGCTTTGGACCGCGCTGCTCAGGCCAAAGGATCCTTCCTGGTCAAAGGAGTTCACGATGCCCTGGCCGAAGTGGTCGTAGTACATGCCGGCGCCGGCGCGGATGCTGGTTCTCGGATTGGGCGCGTATACGAGGGAGAGACGCGGGGCGAGGTTGGTCTTCTGCTTGGCCCAGTAACCGGGAAGATGATTGGCCTTGCCGCTGGGCGTGAAACTGAGCGGGTCCTCGAAGACATTCCCCTGGGCCGCCGCCGCGCCGCGCTTGAGGAACCACTCGTGGGTGTCGACGGTGGGCGAGATCTGCTGGCCCTTGGTTTCGTAGGGCGCCTGAAGAATGGAGTGGCGAAGACCGTAGGTCACCGTCAGGGTGGGCGTGACGCGCCAGGAGTCCTGCAGGAAGTACTCGAACTCGTTGGCCTTGAAATGGCGGTTGATGAAGGCGCCGTCGGCAAAGAGCGTGCCGCTGGTGGGGCTGGTGACCGAATAGTTGTATTGCTGGGTCGTCGACGGCACCGTTCCCACCAGCGTGGAATAGGCAATCTGGTAGGAGTTATCGAAACCGGTGCCGAGATCGTCGGGGGAATTCGGGAAGCCGGACATCCAGTAGGGGTTGGTGCTGGCGCCGGAGTAGGAGTTTGCGTCGCTGCCGCGATTGTTCTGGATGCCGCGCCAGTTGGCGCCAAGGCTCATCGTATGGGCGCCCCTGGTCCAGGTGAAGTTGTCGGTGATGTTCTGGACCGGCACGTTGACGATGGTGGACAGGGCATGCGAGATCGGCTGGGCGAGGAAGCGGAAGGTGACCCAATCGCCGGTGCCGGAGCCGACTCCGCGGGTCGAATACCCCTGGCGGATGAAGCCATAGCGCGCATCGTTGACGATGTTGGAAGTGGGGGTCCAGGTGTGGCCGAAGGCCAAGCCCTTGGTGTTGTCCTCATGCGTGTAGGCGGGGGGCTGGCCGGGAACGTTTTCGTCTCCGGCCGAGGTGTCCTTCTGCAGGTTGCCGCGGAAGAAGATGTGCTGCTTGCTGCTGATGCTGTAGTCGATCTTGGCGATGCTGGTGTTCAGCGTGGACGGAGCGGGCGAGGCAAAGATGAAGCCGGCGTTGTTGACGCCGTCGCCGGCGGTGGGCGCTGTGCCATAGAAGCCTTTGGCCGCCAGGGGTTGGTAGTAGGCCAGCACGTTGGGATTCACGCCGCAGGCGACATTGGTGCTGCAGTCGGCGTCCAATGCCCCTACCTGCGTGGAATTCAGCCATTCTGTCGCGCCGCTGCCATTCTGGTAGCCCAGTTGCCCGCTATAGAACTGCTGCGTGGGGAAGATGCGGGTGACCACATCGTTGATGGCCTTGCGCTGCCCCTCGAAGTTGGCGAAGAAGAAGAGCTTGTCTTTCCTGATGGGTCCGCCGACGTCGCCGCCAAAGGTGTTCATCACATATTTCTGCGGCGTATTCGGCTCACCGAGCGAAAGTTCCTGGTACTTGTTGAACCACTGGTTGGCCACCGTGTTGGTGGGGCGATAGTACTCATAGAGCGCGCCATGGAAGCTGTTGGTACCGCTTTTGGTAACAATCGAAACCTGCGCCCCGGAACTGCGGCCGGAGTCGGCCGTGCCGTTGGAGGTGGTGACGCGGAACTCCTCGGTGGAGTCGAGGGTGGCACGCAGTACGCCGGTGAAGGCGGTTCCGGCGATCTGGTCGTTGTCGTCCATGCCGTCGAGGGTGACGTTGCCCTGGTCGGAGCGGCCGCCGCTGACCGAGCCGCTGCGGCTGTCCATGGTGTCGTTCTCCTCGGGATTGCCCAGGAAGAGCACGCCGGGCTGGAGGGTAAGCAGCGCCACCGGGTCGCGGCCCTCCATGGGCAGCGCCTCGATGGTGACGTTGCCCACCGAGTCTCCCAGGGTGGCGTCGGAGGTGTTCAGGGTCTGCGCCGTAGCGCTCACGTCGACCGTGACCGGGCTGGCATGGACCGAGAGGGTGAAGTCGACAGTGGCCGGCTGATCAACCAGCAGTTCGGCGGTCTTGGCCTGGTCGCTGAAGCCGCTGGCCGACACCGTGATGGTGTACCGAGCGGGCTGAATCAGAGGGAAGACATAGAACCCGGCGCTGTTGGCGGTGGCGCTGAGCGTCTTGTCGTTGGCCTCGTCCACGAGGGTGATCTTCGCGCCCGGAACCAGCGCGCCGCTGGGGTCCTTCACGACGCCGCGGAGAGAGGTGGTTGCGTTCTGGGCAGATGCGAGAGTGGCGGCGGAAAGGATGCAGCACAGCATCCATCCCCATAGGGATCGTTTCACGTCTTCCTCCAAAGGTCTTGCCTTCCGCTGCCTGTGATGGCGGTATGGCGTTGAGCAGGTTTATGAGGTGCGGACCCGGTGAAGGCCCGCGGTGGATGAAGGGTTGCCGGGTAATGGTCTGCTCTCAAAAAAAGTGACTTATGTCCACGGAGCTCAAAGAGCGGCTTTGCAGTGAGTCACCTTGAAAAAGCGTCTTCGGGGAGAAGCGCCAAGAATGAATTGACTTTTATCTTGTCCGAGATTCACCCCGGATTCAACAAAAATCCGTTTTCTCCTCCCAAAAAACTCGCCAGCTGCGCCATTGCAGCCGGGTAAAGCTATTGCTGTTGCTGCATCTGCTGCAAATCAATGAAGGGCAAAATGGGCTGCGGAGGCTGTTGGGCGCGCTCCACCAGCACGGTCCAGTCGTTCGGGATGGGCAGCTTGCGGTCCAGGGCCGGCGGCCGGTCGCTGGCCTCCACATGCACGGCCACATAGAGCTCGCTGTCGGCCTTGCCGCGGAAGATGCCGTGCGTCGGAGGCACATCGGCGTAATCGCGGCCCACGGCCGTGCGGATGTGCCGGTGGTGGGCCACCAGGTTGTTGGTGGGATCGAATCCCACCCAACCCAGATACGGCAGCAGCACATCGACCCAGGCGTGGGTGGCGTCCGGCGTGGAGCGATCGTGGTCCTCGCGGCTCCGGTACAAGTAGCCGGAAACATAGCGGGCCGGAATCCGCACGTGGCGCAAAAGCGCGATCATGGTGTGGGCAAAGTCCTGGCAGACGCCCTTGCCGCTGACGATGGCTTCGTCGATCGGCGAGTCCACGCGCGTCGAGCGGGGCACATACTCGAAGTAGTCGAAGAGCCGCTGGTTCAGTTCCTGCACCAGCATCAGCGGATCGTCCCGCCGGGTGACGCCCATCTGCTTGGCCAGCAGCGTCAGCGCCGGAGTCTCGACGGCAAAGGTCGAGGGCAGCAGCATCTCCTGGTAGTCGCCGGCCTCGACCAGGTCGTCGAGCGCCTCCCAGGCATCGGGCGACAGGAAACGGGGCACATCGGGCAGCACCTGCTGCTCCACCACCGACTCGGCCACGATCACCAGTTGGTTGTGCTCGCCTGGAATATCGAAGTGCTGCACGTTGTTGCCCAGGTGGTCGCGATAGCTGAAGACGCGGCACCGCGGGCTCACCGACAGCGAAAACATGAGACAGTGCTGGTTCGAGTCCGTGCGCGGATTCATGCGCGCCTCCATGACGCTCTCGCTGATGGGGTCCGAGTAGCGGAAGCGCGTAAGGTGCCGAATGGAATAAAAATTCATCTTCGCTCTCCGTTTCTTGCTAAACCGCCAGTGCGGACTGGATGGAGTACTGCACATAGTAATGGTAGATGAGTTCATGAATGCGCATGCATTGCTCCCGGATGGTGTGCAGGAAGCTCGCCGTATCGCCCGCCACGATCTCCCCGATGGTGGTGTAGCCGAGCATGGCGTGCAGCCGGCCGATGACCGCAGTCAACTCGTCCGGAGGACGGCGCCCGCCGGTGCGCTGGATGGATTCGACAGCGTGCCGGATGCCGTCGACGGTGTAGCGGATGGTATGGGGAAAGTCGCGGTTGAGAAGCAGGAATTCCAGAATGCGGCCGGGCGAGAGATCGGCGGTGTAGACCTGGCAGTACGCCTCGAAGGAGGTACAACAGCGCAGCAGCCCCACCAGTTCAAGGTACTGGTAGCCGGAGTCCTCGCGCTCATGCACCTGAAACAGATCCGGCTGGTAGACCTCGAGCAGCGTGGCGGTGGCGTAGGCCCGTTCCAGGTAGCGGCCCAGGCGGATGAACTGCCAGCCCTGGCCATGGATCATGGTTGTGTCGCTCACACCCTTGAACAGGTGAATGCCATCCACCACCGACGCCAGCAAATCGTTGATGCTGGTGCGGACCTGGATCTGCGCGAGCGGCGCGTGCATCTGGTGGAAAAGCCGGTTCAGCCGCTGCCACTGCTCGCTCGAAATCTCCTCGCGCACCTGGCCCGCGTTTTCCCGGGCTCCGTTCACGCAAAAGGTAACGCTGGCCGGGCTGAGGCTGTCGAATATCAGCTTGCTGGCCATCGCATCCAGATCGCCGTTCCACTCCATGCCCACCGGATTGCCCAGCGAAGCCATCATGCGCTGCCAGCGCGTCTCCGCGCTGGTGTCGCTGGTGTCCAGCATCAGGCTCATGGTCACGTCAAGCTGGCGCACGGTGTTCTCCGCCCGCTCCAGATAGCGGCTCATCCAGAAGAGATTGTCGGCAACGCGCGATAGCATCGCAAGTACCTTCCCCAACCCTGTGTTGGACTATTGTTCCAGAACCCATGTGTCTTTGCTGCCGCCGCCTTGCGAGGAGTTCACCACCAGCGACCCTTTTTCCAGAGCCACCCGCGTCAGCCCTCCAGGTACGATGTTCACCTTGTCGCCAAACAGCACGTAGGGCCGCAGGTCCACGTGGCGCGGCTCCAGATGGTTGCCGATCAGGCATGGAGCGCGGGAAAAATCCAGCGTGGGCTGCGCAATGTAGTTGCGCGGGTTGGCTTCGATCTGGCGGGCAAACTCCTCCCGCTGGAGCGCCGTCGATTGCGGACCGATCAACATTCCATAGCCGCCGCTCTCACCGACCGCCTTCACCACCAGCTTGTCCAGGTTGGCCAGCACGTGCCGGCGCTGATCAGCTTCCGTCAGCAGGTAAGTCTCCACGTTGGCCAGAATCGGTTCCTCGTCCAGATAGTAGCGGATGATGCGCGGCACATACGCATAAACTGCCTTGTCGTCGGCCAGCCCCGTGCCGAAGGCGTTGGTCACCGTCACGTTGCCGGCGTGGTAGGCGTTGAACAGACCCGCGCAGCCCAGCGACGAGTCCGAGAGAAAGATCAACGGATCGCTGAAGTCGTCGTCCACGCGGCGGTAGATCACGTCCACGCGCTTGAGCCCGTCGGTGGTGCGCATGTAGACGATGTTGTCGTGGGTCACCAGGTCGCGGCCCTCGACCAGGTCGATGCCCATCTGCCGGGCCAGATAGGTGTGCTCAAAGTATGCGGAGTTGAAGACTCCCGGCGTCAGCAGCACGATATTCGGCTCCGGCCGGCCCTCCGGCGCCAGCGAGCGCAGCGTGGCCAGCAGCAGTTGCGGATAGTGCTCGATGGGCCGCACCCCGTAGCTGTGGAAGAGCTTCGGGAAGGTCCGCTTCATTACCCGGCGGTTGGTCAGCATGTAGCTCACCCCGGAGGGCACCCGGAGGTTGTCTTCGAGCACCACAAACTCGCCGGTAGTCAGCCGCAGCAGGTCGGAGCCCACCACCGCGATGTAGACATTCCGCGGCACCTGCAAGCCTCGCATCTGCCGCCGGTAGTGCTTGCAACTGTAAACCAGTTCGCGCGGCACCACCCGGTCGTTCAGGATCTTGGCGTCGAAGTAGACGTCGTGCAGAAAGTGGTTGAGCGCGGTGATGCGCTGGGTCAGGCCGCGCTCGATCCGGTCCCACTCCTCGGCCGTAACCAGCCTCGGCAGCAGGTCATAGGGAAAGATGCGCTCCGTGCCCTCGTCGCGCCCGTAGACGGTGAAGGTAATGCCCTGGTTCAGAAACGACAGGTCCGCCGACTGCTTGCGCCGCTGCAACTCCTCCTTGGGCAGCCGCGCCAAGGTCTCGGCCAGCGCCCGGTACTGCGGGCGCACCTCCCCGTTCCGCTCGCGCATCTCGTCGAATGCCTGGTCGAGAGGATAGTCTCCGAGGAGCGTCCCCAGTTCCACTGTAGGTCCAGCGCTCATGAGGGGCAGTGGGCTTTCCGTGCCGCAAATTCAGGCTCCGGCGGCGAATGAGATGCAGCCTCCCAGGCCAGGTGCGCCGCACCCGCCCCGCTCCAGCGTCCAACCCCATCCCGCCTGAACCCTATTCTTTAGCTTGTAACACACAGGGTATAAAGGAGCCATCAGGAAAGGGTGAAGGACGGAGAAAAGCGGCGTGGGCCGCATAGGGTGAGCCTCGGGAGACGCCGACGGCAGCCTTCCTGTTTCCTGGCCTGACCACGTTTTCGAGCTTCCCTATTTCGAGCAGCCGGACCAGCCCGCCACGGCCAGCCACGAAGCGGGCCAGGTGGGGGCTATGATGAAAAAGAGGGTAAGAACATGACAAATCCTGAGGCCTTGCGAGCCGTTCAACTTCCCTTGCCAACGAACGACCCAGGCGCCTCGGTTTTTTCCGCGCTGCAACAGCGAAAGACCACGCGGGAGATCGGCGCCACCCCACTGCCCATGCAGTTGCTTTCGAATCTCCTGTGGGCCGCCTGCGGGGTAAATCGCACCGCCGGCCCGTTTGGAGTCCCTGGCAGGACAGCCGCCTCGGCCAGCAACTCGCAGGAAATTGACCTTTATGTCGCCGTCAAGGAGGGCGTCTATCTATACGACGCATTCAACAACCTGTTAGCGCCCATCGCCGCCGGCGATCTGCGCGCCTCCGCGATGACTCCCGGCCAGCGAGGCATCGATGCGAAAGCGCCCGTTCAACTGATCTACGTCGTTGACGTTCATCGGCTGACCCACACGGCGGGCTTTCAGGAGCCTGGGTTGCACGACCCTGAAGTTCAGAAGTCGTACTACTACGTAGATACCGGCCTCATTGCGGGCAACGTGCATCTGTTCGCCGCGGCGCAGGGATTGGCGGCATGGTTCCACAACTGCGATAAGGCCGGCCTCGCGAAATCGCTCGGTTTGCGGCCGGAACAGCGGGTGCTGTTCGCTCAGTCGGTCGGATATCCTGAAAAAAAGATCGCGGAATAAGCTGAAATGCAGCTTTCGAAAAAGACAGTGTTGATTAGGGACGGCGAACCATTCGTGGCCGCGCCGCCCTCTGTTCTTGCCCGGACCATGCGTCCAGACCCGCTTTGAATAGTTCGCTCTAGAACAAGTTCCATAGCGACTGGTTGTACACCGCGTGGTGGAACTGCACCTCGGAGCCCTTGACGATGCTTCCGAGCTCCCGCGGCGAACGGTTGGCCACGGCCTGCTTGAGCTCCGCATAACGGCCCTGCACGTCGGAGCCCAGAATCTCCGCAATCCAGGCCGACGACTGGAAGTCTTCGATCGCTTTCTGGATGTTGTCCGGCAGGTAGCGCCCGCCCGCGCGCAGATTGTCCGCGGTGGAGATTACCCCGTCGATGCCGGTCTTGAAGATGCCGTACATCGTCAGGTAGGGGTTGGCGTCCGGCGCCACGGCGCGCACCTCGGTGCGCATGGAGCGGTGGTTACCGATGGGCACCCGGACCATGGCGCCGCGATCGACCGCCGAGGCCCGGATCTGGTTGGGCGCCTCGAAGTGCGGATCCAGCCGCCGGTACGCGTTCACGCTGGGGTTGAACACCAGGCAAAGGTCCAGCGCATGGGTCAGAATGCGGTCCAGGAAGTCCCAGCCGAACTTCGAGAGCTGTTCCTCGCCCTTTTCGTCCCAGAACAGGTTGGTCTTGCCCTTGGAGACCGAGACGTTGGTGTGCATGCCGCTGCCGTTCACGCCCACCACCGGCTTGGGCAGGAAGCAGGCCGTGTAGCCGAGGGTATTGGCGATCTGCCGAGTCAGCAGCTTGTAGAGCTGAATCTGGTCCGCCGCGGCCACCACCTCGGAGTAACCGTAGTTGATCTCGAACTGGCTGGGCGCCACCTCGGGGTGGTCCTTCTCGTTCTGGAAACCCATGGCCCGCTGCACCTCGGCCGAAATATCGATGAACTGGCGCAGCGGGTCCAGCGGCAGTGAGTGGTAATAGCCGCCGGTCGAGATGAACTCGAACTTGCCCGTCTCGTGGTACCGCTGCTCGGCGTCCTTGCCGGCGAACAGGAAGCCCTCGATCTCGTTGGCCGCGTTCAGCGTGTAGCCCTTCTCCGCGTACAGCTTGTCGGAGTAGTTCTTGAGCACCCCGCGCAGATCGCCGGAGTAGAGGGTGCCGTCCTTGTCGATGACCACGCCGAAGACCAGCACCTTGCCGTTGCCGAAGACGTCGGCCGGAACCCAGTAGAAGGCGCTCCAGTCAATTCCAAGACGAAGGTCGCTCTCCTTCTGCGCGGTAAATCCGCGGATCGACGAGCCGTCGAAGGTCAGGTTCTCGTAAGCGCCGAGCAGGAATTTCTTGTCGTAGTCGAGCAGGTGCAACCGGCCTTCGAGGTCGCTGAACAGCACGGTCACGGCCTTGATACGCTTCTCGTCGGTCAGATATTTCAGCCGCTTTTCGCGGATTTCGTCGGCGCCAACGCGGTTGACGCGGTCGGCCTTGGCGGCCAGGTTGAGCTCTTCCAGCTCCGCATACGGGAGGGCTAGAAAATTGCGGTATTCAGTAGGCATGGTTCTCCTTTGGGCGGAAAAAAGGTGCAGTCCCGGCGTTTGATGGCGCTGGAGGCTGTTGCAGGTCTTGTGACCATAGGGTAACGCGGCTCGGCCCGCCGCGCATAAGAAAATCATCTCCTTGGAGCCTGGGAAAGCGAAGAGGCGTGGAAAACCGTTGACAAATGGAATCCTGGCGCTCCCATCCGGCCGCTGCCCCTGCCGGACCGCCGCTCCCCTGGAGTACTCTGGTTGCTCAGGAGATTCTTGCATCCGATGCCCAACCCGCACCGCCTCGCCTTTGCCGTTCTGGCCGTTTTTACTCTTGCTCTCACCCTCGTCCACGCCCAGCAACCGGCGCCCCCCGCACCCATTGAGGACTACGTTCGCGCCCACTACACCAAGTACGAGTTCCGCATCCCCATGCGCGACGGCAAGCGGCTCTTCACCGCCGTCTACGTGCCCAAGGACCCCGCCGGCGGCCCCTATCCGTTCCTGATGGACCGCACCCCTTACAGCGTCGGTCCATACGGCGAGGACCAGTACCCAAAGCACCTCGGCCCCTCCGAAGAGTTTGAGAAGAGCGGCTATATCTTCGTCTACCAGGACGTGCGCGGGCGCTGGATGAGCGAAGGCGAATTCCAGGAAATGCGTCCCCACATCGACGAAAAGAAGTCCCCCCAGGACGTCGACGACGCCTCCGACACCTACGACACCATCGAGTTCCTGCTCAAGCACGTGGCCGGCAACAACGGCAAGGCCGGCATCTGGGGCATCTCCTACCCCGGCTTCTACACCTCGGCCTCCATCATCGATTCCCACCCCGCCCTCGCCGCGGCGAGCCCGCAGGCGCCCATGACCGACCTCTTCCTGGGCGACGACGCCTATCATGGCGGAGCTTTCATGCTCTCGGCCAACTTTGGTTTCTATGCCTTCTTCAAGCCCAACCAGAACCCGGAGACCCCCAAGCCCACCGTCGGCTTCGACTTCGGCACCCCGGACAGGTACCAGTTCTATCTCCAGGCCGGTAACATCGCCAACCTCGACAAGCTCTACCTGAAGGGCTCCAACTGGCTCTTCAACGACCAGGCAAAGCACGACACCTACGATGCTTACTGGCAGGCGCGCGATCTCTCCCGCCACATGAAGAACGTGCATTGCGCGGTGCTGGTGGTGGGCGGCTGGTACGACGCCGAAGACCTCTCCGGCCCCTACCGCACCTTCTACGCCATCAACAAATTCAACCCCGGCACACCCACCACGCTGGTCGAGGGCCCCTGGGTCCACGGCGGCTGGGCGCACGGCGACGGCACCCACCTGGGCGATGTGCAGTTCAACGCCAAAACCAGCGAATACTTCCGCGCCAACATCCAGTTCCCTTTCTTCGAGCATTACCTCAAGGGCAAGGGCGCGGTCCAGCCCAAAGCTGTGGTCTTTGAGACCGGAACCAACGTCTGGCGCACCTTTGACGCCTGGCCGCCCAAGGCCGCGACGGCCAAAACCCTCTACTTCCACTCCGGCGGCAAGCTCAGCTTCGACCCGCCTGCCGAAACCAAAGGATTCGACGAGTACATCAGCGACCCCAACCATCCCGTTCCCTTTGTGGGCTACACCACCGACACCGTGCCCCAGCGCTACATGGTGGACGACCAGCGCTTCGCCAGCTACCGGCCCGACGTGCTGGTCTACGAAACCGATCCGCTCGACGAGGACGTGACCATCGCCGGCCCCATCTCGCCCAAACTCAAAATCGCCAGCACCGGCACCGACTCGGATTTTGATGTAAAACTCATCGACGTCTATCCGGAGAACTACCCCGACCCGGACGACTCACTCAACGGCAACAAGCGCATCCAGGACGCGCCGCCGCTGCACATGGGCGGCTACCAACAACTTCTGCGCGGGGAACCCTTCCGCGCCAAATTCCGTAACAGTTGGGAGAAGCCCGAGCCGCTGACGCCAGGCAAAGAGGCCGACGTCAACTTCACGATGCCCGACCTGTTTCACACCTTCCGCCGCGGCCATCGCATCATGGTCCAGGTCGAGAGCTCCTGGTTCCCGCTCACCGACCGCAATCCGCAAACCTTCACCGACATTCCCAACGCCAAACCGGAGGAGTTCCAGAAGGCCACCGAACAGATTTTCCGCCAGAAAGACGCAGCTTCCGGCGTTGAAGTTCTGGTACTGCCGTAACCGAAATTGCAGCGGGGCTTACGTGGTTAGCGGAGTTAGCGTTGCTAGCCCCGCTTGCTCCGCCAAACCCGCTAACTCCGGTAACTCCGCTAACTTGCTAACCCATGAGGACTCCAATGCGCACTCGCAATTTTCGCACCCTGCTTCTGCTGCCGGCCGCGCTTCTGCTGGCCGCTTCGCCTGTGATCCATGCCGAAGAAGGCATGTGGACCTTCGACAACCCACCGCTGAAACTGCTCAAGGCAAAATACAACTTCACGCCCACGCAGGCCTGGCTCGACCACCTGCGCCTCTCCAGCGTCCGGCTCAACGACGGCGGATCGGGCTCCTTTGTCAGCTCCGACGGCCTGCTGCTCACCAATCATCACGTGGCGCGCGGCCAGTTGCAGAAGAACTCGACAGCCGAGCACGACTATCTCCTCAACGGTTTCTATGCCGCCACGGCGGACCAGGAGATGAAGTCTCCCGATCTGGAAATCAACGTGCTGATAGCCATGCAGGATGTGACCGCGCGGGTGCAGGGCGCGGCCAAGGGCATTACCGACGAGGCCAAGGCCCTGAAGGCCCGCGACGCCGAGATCGCCGCCATCACCAAGGAAAGCACCGAAGCTCTCAACAAAGCGCATAACGTCAAGACCGGCTATCGCTCCGACGTGGTTGGGTTCTACCAGGGCGGCGAGTACTGGCTCTACCAGTACAAGGTCTACACCGACGTGCGCCTGGTCTTCGCGCCGGAGCAGCAGGCGGCCTTCTACGGCGGCGATCCGGACAACTTCACCTATCCGCGCTACGACCTGGACATGGCCCTGTTCCGCGTTTACGACGACAACAGCAAGCCGCTGCACACCGATAACTTCCTCAAGTGGAGCGCCAAGGGCGCCGCGCCCGGCGAGCTGGTCTTCATCTCTGGCCACCCAGGCTCCACGGAACGCGATGACACCGTAGCCCAATTGCTCATCCAGCGCGATATGATCGGGCCGGCCGTGACGGAGTATTTGCAGCACCGCATCGCCACCGCCCAGGCCTTTGCCGCGCAGGGACCGGAGCAGGCTCGCCTGGTGGGCAGCCTCATCTTCGGGCTGCAAAACAGCCTCAAGGTCTACATTGGCCGTAAAGAAGCGCTGGCCGACCCGGCCATTCTGGCCAAAAAAGAGGCCGAAGAGGCTGACTTCCGCGCCAAGGTGGCCGCCAATCCCGAGTGGCAAAAAGCCTATGGCGACGCCTGGGACACCATTGCCCGCGCTGAAGAGAAGGTGAAGCCGGAGATCAAGGGCCAGCTCTTCCGCCGCGCCGACAGCCAACTCTTCGGCCTGGCGCTCACCATCGTGCAATACGTGGCCGAGATCAAGAAGCCCGACGGCGAGCGCCTGCCGCAGTTCCACGACGCCGCGCTGGATACGCTCAATTACCGGTTGAAGTCGCCGGCCAAGATTCCCGTGGCGACGGAGAAGCTTTATATGGCAGACGCGATCAAGCTGGGCCAGGCAAAGCTGGGCAAGGACGACGCGTACTTCCAGGCCATCTTACAGGGCGGCGACGTGGATACGGTGGTGAACTCCCTGGTGGACGGCACCAAACTGGCCGACCCGGCCGTCCGCAAGGCGCTTCTGGATGGCGGCGAGGCCGCCGTGGCCGCTTCCACCGATCCCATGATCGTGGCCGCGCGCCGCGTCGACCCCATCGTGCGCGAGACCAACCGCCGCATGAGAGACACCATAGCCAGCGTGCTCACCCCGGCCGGCGAAAAGCTCGGCAAGGCCCGCTTCCTGGTCTATGGCAAGGACGCCTATCCCGACGCCACCTTCACCCTCCGCCTCAGCTATGGCACGGTCACAGGCTACCCCTACAACGGCACGATTGCCCCGCCCTTCACCACCTTCTACGGCCTCTACGACCGCGCCGCCAGCTTCAGCAACAAGCCGCCCTTCGACCTGACGCCTAAGGAAGCGGCCGGCCTTAACAAGCTCGACCTCTCCACGCCCCTCGATTTCGTCTGCACCGGCGACATCATCGGCGGCAACTCCGGCTCGCCCGTCGTTAACCGCGACGGCGAACTCGTGGGCCTGATCTTCGACGGCAACATCGAGTCCATGGCCGGTGATTTTGTCTATGACGGAACCAAGAACCGCGCCGTCGCCGTCCACTCGTCCGGCATGATCGAAGGCCTGCGCAAGCTCTACGGAGCCGGCGCCCTGGCCGATGAACTCGAAGGCAAAAAGTAACTCGACTGACTTGCCACTAACTCGAAGGGGAGCCGCGCAGGCTCCCCTTGCTCATTCCTCCAATCTGTGTGTAGGATCCCTCGCCGGATCGGCGGTCAGGGCGATTTCGCACCCATCGGAGGGCCGCCGGCAACTGGTCTTCAGTTCCGCTTCCCGCGCCCGCGCCGCAAATTGGGCGGACAGGTCGACTCCCGAATCACCAGTTCCGGCAGAATCGGCACCGTAGCCGGAAAAGTCGCCTGACCGCGAATCCGTTGCAGCAGAATGCGCGCGGCCACCATTCCCATGTGATACAGCGGTTGGCGAATGGTGGTCAGGCTCGGGTTGTGGTAGGCCGCGCTCTGGATATCGTCGAAGCCCACCACGGAAACGTCCTGCGGCGCGCGCAGGCCATGATCCACAAGCGCCCGGATAGCTCCAAACGCGGACACATCGTTGTAGCACACCAGCGCGGTAAAGTCGGCGCCGCGGTTGACCAGTTCATTGGCCGGCCCAAAACCCATCGCCGGCGTCGACTCCCGCAACTCGATTTGCGCGGTCAACTCGGGCGGAACTTCCAGCTTCAACTCCCTGGCCACCGTCATCTGGCACTCCCAGCGCTCATCGGCGTCGGAACTCCATTTGCCGCCGCGCATGAAGGCGATCTTGCGGTGCCCCAACTGGACCAGGTGGCGCAACGCCAGCTCCGCCGCCCGCCGCTGATCCAGAACCACGTTGGTCACGCCCTCAATCTTGCGATGTCCCGCCACCGCCACCACCGGCAGCTTCATGCTGTGCTCAAGCACCGTGTCGATCAGGATGAACCCTTCCACGCAGCGGTCCAGCAGCAGGCGCGGGTACTCCTCGATCAGGTCGGGCTTGCGCCGATGGCTGGCGGTCAGGTAGAAGTAGCCTTCCTCGATCAGCAACTCCTCCATGCCCGACAGCACCTGCGTGACATAGTGGTCGTTCAGGTCCGGCACCAGCACGCCTATCGAAAATGTCTGCCGCTTGCGAAGCGAACGCGCATAGAAGCTGGGCCGGTAGTCGAACTTGGCTGCCGCCCCGGTCACCCGGTCCCGGGTCTCCTGCGGAATCGAGCGCACACCGGGGGCATTGTTCAGCACCAGCGAGATAGTGGCCGGTGAAAGGTTCAAATACTCCCCCAGCGTGCGCAGGCTGATGGGTTGCCCCGGCTGCGGCTCGGCTCCTGTTTTTGCTCGCGTGACCATGTACAATCTTTGTAACACCCTTCATGCCTTATGCGCCGTGATTTCAACGGCTTTCCGATCTTTCGGCGGTGCGCCCTCCGGCAGACCTCCGCCGGCGACAGCGGTTCTCCAATTGCTGTACTCCGAAACCACGACCGCTGAGTGGCTTTTTCCTTTACCGGGGCCCCCAGCGATAGGTCGCTGGGGCGGAAGTAAAAACCACCTTGCACAGAGTCGACAGGGGCACGTGAATTGGGGACCCAATCTAGGTCAACCCTGTCAGCCTGTTCCTCCTGGCCCCCCAGGCGCCACCATCCAGGCCGTTCCCCGCCAAACCCTGCCTGAAAATGCTCTTTTGGCCGTACAATCAAAGGCAGCTCCACGCCCCTGCGGAGGGATGGGTGAGCGGTTGATACCGGCGGTCTTGAAAACCGTTGTGCCTGAAAGGGTACCGGGGGTTCGAATCCCTCTCCCTCCGCCATTGTCTTCTAAGCCTAATCGCTACACGGCTTTCCAGAAGCGCAACCCCAGCAAAATCAAGGAGTACCACGCGGATCGGCATGAACGAGCATGAATCCGCCTGAAACCACCATAGCCCAAAACATACCTGATTGGGTAACGGAAATCGTGAATTTCAAAATCTCTGGGTAACGTGGCAGAAGGTTCCGGAACTAATCGAGATCGAACCGATGACTTCTTCCATCCCATGGAATAGGTCAAACCGCAAAATACAGACGGCACAGCACTTACGAGTCGGCTGAGTCGGCAAAACCGGCACAATCGGCGCTATTTGCGACAAAAATGCGACAAACTTTTCAGCAGCGGGCCACAGGGCTGATCGTGTGGGATCAGCCCCTATTCTCTTTGCCGCAGTCAGCACCAATCCCCGGATTTGAACTCTGAAGCGATCTACTTCCGAGCTGCTTCCGAGCTCTTCAAGCCGATTCGCAAGTTGGCCTCGCCAGGAACTGCAGACTCTGAAGATCGTGACGAGCAAACGGGGCTGGCCTGTGCCACCCGCGGGAGGCATCCTCCGATTTGGAACTGATTGGCTTGTGACGAGTACCCAGCAGCCGTGATCACGGGTTGGTGACCGCAACGGTCGTATACCTTGGGGTTCAGTTTTTTGGGGAGGCGGCGGGAGTCGGTCGGACTCCGGTACCTCAATCCACGTAACTTATTGACTCTGTGAAGTGCAAATCTGTCATGATTGTCATCATTTTCAGATCTTGGCACAATCCGGTCACAAAATGGGTTCAACTCGGACCCTGCTCACTTCTCAGCATCTTTCCACACTTCCCAATCTGGTTTCATCATTCGAGCACTCTGAAGTGCTCTGGGACCCTTTATACATGATTCGCCCCCGATCAGTATCGGCCGGAAGCAAATG
>PLGM01000319.1 GCA_003139795.1 Acidobacteriaceae bacterium
TCCGGTTCCGAAGTGACACAATGGGCACGACCATTTACCCAATCACACGGTCGCAGTAGTCGCAGTATTAGTCCCGACCATTCATTAAAGATACTTGCTTTCAGCACCCAACCAGCCTGTGGTTAAGGTCCGAATTCTGCGAATCTCTGCTCGTAAGCCATTGATTACAGGCTACTTAAAAACTTAACTTTAGCGGAAATTGACTTTCACCACAGACTGCTACAGGTGACCCCATCCGTCCCTTCAGAACTTCTTGGGGATATCGGGCGACCTGCCTTGTCCGCATCAAGTGAGGTTGGAAGTTACCGGTAACCGGTCATTCAAGGCTTTGCACATCTTTGGTAATGTAACTGGCCAAATGAGCGAAGCAGCGCATCGCACCAATGTACGGTTGAGCAAGGGTGTATGCATGTACAGATTCATGGTTCCGTTCCGCTTACACTCCGCAGGGTGGCTTCTGCTTGCCTTTTGCATCCTCATTGGCTTCGCGTTTTTCAGGGGGTGGCTTGGCCTCGCCGTAGGAGCCTTGCTCGTAGCTAGCCTGCTGCTGCACGAAGTGGGTCACATGCTGGCTGCGATCATGCTTGGAATTCCGGTGCGTGAGTTCGGGCTCTGTCTGAGTGGTGCGTACAACCGAAGGGCCTGCTCCGGTCGCCGCCGGGATGAGATCCTCATCTCCGCCGCCGGGCCCGTGGTGAATCTATGTCTGGTACTCCCGCTCCTGTTTTTGCCCGTGATCGGGGCTAAACTCGCGCTTTGCAACCTGCTGCTGTGCGTCGTGAATCTCCTGCCGCTTCCGTCCAGCGACGGATTGCGCATTCTGCGCGCGATGCGGGGTCCCAGCCGGGATGGTGGCATGATCCCTGTACTCAACCAGCCTCGCTCGACCCTGCCAGTCCGCCTGCCGTAACGAAATGTACGAAGAGTGGCGTTATCGGCAAGAACGCCGGGAAGACCGAAGTCTTCTATCTGTCCAGTTATTCTCCAAAGCTGAGTTCGAACCAGTTGCTCAGCGCCGGCCTGAGTCAGAGAGTAACGATAGCCGCTCCGGCAAAAACCGGATGGGCCCTTGCATGAACGGCGGTACGGGCATTGCACAGCATTCAAATATTTGATATTCCGGCCTATTTTCCCGTCTTTTCCTCGTGATACTCCATCTCGGTATTGATGGCCCAAATGTTGTCCTTCGTGGCGACGCCGTTTACGATGTTCTCGACTGCGGTCATGGCGGTCAGCATCGAGTGGTCCTGGTTGTTGTACTTGTGCATGCCGTTGCGGCCTACCAGGAAGAGATTCTGGAAGCTGTCCAGATAATTGCGAATGACGTCGAAACGGTCGTAACTGCCAAAGTAGGCAGGATAGGTCTTGGGCACGCGGACGACGTGGGAGTCTTCCACATTCCCGGCCTTGAGGATGCCGATCTTGGCCACTTCCTCGATGGCCAGCCTGGTCATCTCCTCATCGGAAAGTTTCCACAAAGGGTCGGTGTCGTTGCAAAAATATTCCAGTCCAATCCAGAACTTGTCCGGGCTGGCGACCAGCCAGGGGCTCCAGTTGTTGAATATCTGCAGACGGCCGACGAGCACATCGGGCTCCTGAATATAGATCCAATTGTCTTTGAGCGGAGAGCCGTCCCTTTCCGTGACGGCGAGCTTGCTTGCGAGCAAGCCGACGGTGATGAAGTCGCGATACATGAGGCCCTCGGCCACCTCGGCGACTTCGGCGGGAACTTTCTCCGCGGGCGGCGCGGAGAGGCCGCGCACCAGATCGCTGACGGGCATGGTGGAGAAGAAGTAATTGCCGGCAAAGGTCACCCGTTCACCGGCCTGGTCGACGCCTGCGACGGAAACGACGCGGTTGCCGTCCACATGGATCTGGTCGATTGGAATACCGAAGTGAATCTCTCCGCCGGCGGCACGGATAAGGTCGGCCGCATGTTCCCAAAGCTGGCCGGGGCCGAGCTTGGGGTAGAGGAACTTCTCGATCAGTGAGGTTTCCGTCTTCTTTTGACCAATGTCGCCGGAGGGCCTGGGGCCGAAGGTCTTCTTGAGGAAATGCGCCACCACGCCCTTCAGCGACAGGCCCTTGATGCGCTGCGCGCCCCATTCGGCGCTGATCTGATTGCACGGCACGCCCCAGACTTTCTCGGTATACGACTTGAAAAAGGTGAGGTAAAGCTGTTTGCCGAAGCGGTTGACGATGAAATCCTCCAGGGACTTCTCCTCGCGCTGAGGCAGCAGCGCCGAGCGCATGTAACTGACGCCGCAATGAAAGGTACGGACAAGGCCCAGATTCCTGAAGGTTGCCGCGGTCAGGCTGATGGGATAGTCGAAGAAGCGGCGCAGGAAATAAATCCGGCTCTTGCGCCGCCGCACCAGCATCACCAGGTCTTCAGTTTGCGGATCGGGGGCCGAGGTTGCCTCCGGCAGATCGCGCTGCTGGCCCTGGAAGCGGAACTGGCCCTCCTCGCTTGTGCCCCCTTCGACAGGCATCATATCGAGCCACCAGCGCATCACCCGGTCCGACTTGGAAAAGAAGCGATGGCCGCCGATATCCATGCGGTTGCCCTTGTAGCGCACGGTGCGTGAAATGCCGCCGATCTCGTGGCTGGCCTCGATCACGATGGGCCTGATCGCCGAGCGCCGCTGGAGTTCGATTGCGGCAGTCAGTCCTGCGGGGCCTGCTCCGATGATGATCGCTGCCTTATCAGTCACAGGATTTCTCCGCTTGGATAAAGGGGTTTACGGGTAAATAAACTTGCTCGGTACGCCGCAATGATCGGCTCCATGGTCGAAATCGTGGGTGAAAAGGGCGGTAGAAGAAGCCGCTGTTTAGAGAAGTCCAGGAGGAGGACTTCCCTGCCGCGCTTGGAATCCCGCAGGTGCGGCGGGATTTCCACTCCTCCCACCGCCCGTGCGACGAGTCAACCATCTTTTCTCTTGCAAAAAGAATAACTGATCTCCACCCGGCTTGGGTAGTCCGCTGTCGACGAAGACCAGAAGCGTATCGGCCTGGAGATCGGCTATTCGACTACAGATTAACCCGGTTTCCGGCCCTTTGTCCGCGAGGATGCTTCCCGCGGCGGGAGCGGCTTGCATTTGTCTCTGCACCAGAACGGGTACACCCCGCCCCGTCCGGGAATGAGGGCCGTACACACCTCACGGCAAGGTCGTGCGCGACCGTAATCTGTAAATGGAGTTACTGGAATCGCGGGTAACCTGACGGGGTTAGTCAGGGCTTTGCAGCAGCCAAAAATGGAAGCCATCCACTATGGCCATCAGCGCCGCCTGGTTCAAATCGCTACTTACTCCCGCGGTTGTCCACGGTTCGTGACCGTCGGCGTTGAAGCTTACAGTCACGCGGACGTGGGCCGCTGTGTCATGGGCGGATACGTCCAGCGCTGTGACGCTGAAGGTGCCCAAATGCATCTCTGCGATAGACGGGTACCATTTTTCCAATTCGCGCCGCATTGCTTTAGTAAGCGCATCGACCGGACCGGCGCCCTCTGCTCGGGTTGTAGCCACGGTGGAGTCGCCGATCGACAACAACATCGAGGCCTGAACGTATCTGTTCCTGGTTTCGTCGGATTCGTCCAAAACTCTCCAACTCTTGACGCTGAAGCGATTGCGCAGGGTTGCGAGTACCTTCATGCAGGCCAGTTTGAACGAGACTTCACTGGCCGTGAAACCGCCGCCTTCAATCATCGACTGGTTGGCGTCCATGAAAGTCTGCGCCTGTGTTGAATCGAGAGGAACGCCAAGCGCTTTGGACAGGAGAATGATGTTGGCCTTTCCCGATTGACCGCTTACCCCGATCACAGGGTTGGCGCCGACTTTGGCGGGATCGCACCAGAGGTAAGCCCCCGGGTTTTTGCGTTCGCTGCTGCCATGCATCCCGGCCCATGTGCCAAAAGCGCCTGTGCCGACAATAGGCGAACCGTGGGGCACCTCAAGCGAAAAAGCCGCGCAAGCCGAATGTGCGAGTCTGGTAAGCCCGGTGAGCGATTCAGGCGTGACAAATTCAGCTTCGCCCCTGAGTTGCATGCCGCCGATGACTGAAGTAAGGTTCACGTTGCCGCAGCGTTCACCCGTTCCCAGTAGAGTGCCTTGAACTTGAATGGCGCCGGCAAGAATTGCTGCTCGCGTATTGGCAACTCCAAGACCGCGATCCGTGTGTCCGTGAAATCCGAATCTGGCATCGGGGTAAGTCCGTGTCAAATCTCCAATGACCTGAGTTACCTCCTCAGGGCTGGCGCCGCCGGTGGTATCGCAAATAACTATCCGGCTTGCTTTCTGGTCCACGCATTGCGCGGTCATCTGGTGGAAGTAGTCCAAACTGCGTTTGTTGAAGTCGGTGTCGCAACGATTGCCGTTTTCACGCCGGCCGCAATTGGCATCCATGGCGTGTTCAAAGTCCACAATGACCTCAAGACCGTTGTCGTGAAGGCACGCAATGGTTTCGTAGGCCATCAGCAGGTTCTCTTCCGGTGTGGTTTCCAAAGACCTCCGCACATCGAGCAGCCTGGATTTGACTACCACGACAGCCACGGGAACGCGCTTTTTGTGACTGAGCATGAAGTGTACGTCGGGCCATTCCAGCACCTTGGCGCCGCGACCGCGCGTGCGGCCGAATAAAGCCAGTTTCATGGCTCGTGTATCGACAGGATAAAGAGCGCTTGTTAAATCTCCTACAAATCGGTTTGCACCGGCAAAGCCGATTTCAGCATAGTGGACGCCAAAGGCGGCCATACGCTCAAGAAGGCTGACGGCATTCGGCACGGAAATATCGATGTTTGGCTGTTGCATCCCATCCCGAAGACTGGTTTCAAACAGCTCGACTTGTCCAGTTCCAGTTTTCTTCATCTGTCCCTGTTTCCGATTGTGAAAGTGTCCTTGCTGAAGGATGGTCCTGCCGGCAGGTTTCTGAATTCTTATGATACCTCCCCTGGGAGCCAGCTCCAACTTGCCCGGCCGCGGCTTCCGTTCAGGCTGCTCGGAAAGGACCCGCCTCAGGTCCGCTGGCCCGGAATCCCTTCGCCTTTCTGCCACCGACGCAGGCCTGGTTTTGTGGAGCCGGCCCCGCGTAGCACGACTCGGGCGAGAGAGAATTCAAAGCGCCCCCACGACGTGCGGGGGGAGCGGCACGTAGACAGGTGTCCCGGTCTTTGCTTGATAGAGCAGAAGGCTTTCGCCATTTAGGCGATGCCGTTCGAGAGTCACCGCATCCCGGATGCATAGCCCGCTCGGCGCGACAATCATATTTTCGCGAGCAAGTTTTTGAATTGGCGACAGAGTTCTTCTCTTATCTGGGCAGATGTGCCGTTTATCTTTGCTCTTCTGAATATCACATAGTCGAAACGCTCTGAACTCCACGAGCTTACTTTCCATTCGTAGGGAAATCGCCCCGACAGTTCAATTTAGAGCCGATCCGCGCCCGGACATTCGCGTAGCCACTTTGTATAGAGTTCCTGATTCTCCGTCGTTTGATCCTCCCGCTGCGCATTGAATCATTAAATTGGCGGTAGATCGACTTTTTCTGTATGACGACTTATCCCCACACACCTGGCTTGCAATCCCAGACGGATGTGCTTTAGTGAAATGGGTTCGTTCTTTGAGGGCGGGACTCGTATACCATGTGGCCGCAATGCGAATAGATGGTACCCCAGAGCAACACTTAGGTAGTATGGGTGCAGATGCCATATCCCGCTCTTAGTGAGCGAATCATCGTAAACATTTTGCATTCAGATAGATGGAAGAATCGAAGTACGCCACAAGTGCACAGACGCTCTTGGTCGCCATTTAAGGCAGATGAAATCAATAACATAATATTGGTGGAGGCGGCGGGAGTCGAACCCGCGTCCGAAATCGCTGTCAGCCAGGAGAGTTCATGCTTTGTCCGCTTCCTTGTGTTTTCATTCTCGGCACTCAGAACGGACAAGATGCGCCGAAAACTAGTCCGATGATCTCGCGGCTACAACACGGACCGAGAAGCAACCGCCAGCCCACTGTATGACGTCCGCTCACAGCCCGTAGGTAAAGCCGTGGAAGACGGCAGCTTATTTAATTAAGCTGCAAGTGCCAGATTGTCGTTGGCAACTTTTGTTTTGCAGGCGATTACAGGTGCCCACACCCTGACATGCCTCCCAAGCCGCAATCGATCCCGTCGAAACCGTGACGCCCCCACTTGGGTGCGAGCCGGGCCAACTGGCTCGTGCTGCATGGATTGATTCTACGCCAATTCCGATTTCAACGTAGGAGCATTGGTGATAGGGTGGCAGGGTAGGAGTTGACGCAAGAACGAAGAAGGAGATGGGAATGGTTGAGCAGGTAGTGCGGCTTACGGTTGACCTGACGGTCAACGAGAGGCAATTGGAGGAGTTCAAGAGCATTGCCGAGACCATGACGGCGGGCAGCCGGAACGAGCCGGGCACGCTGGGGTACGAATGGTTTTCGAGCGGGGACAGCAAGCGGTTCCGGCTGGTGGAGACCTACGTGAATGCCGATGCTGTGCTGGCGCACTTCACAGGGGCGGTGGTGCAGGAACTGGTGCCGAAGCTCGCGGCGGTCTGCACCGTGAGCGGCTTTGAGGTTTATGGGGATCCCGGCCCGGAGGTTACCGAGATGGCGACGGGATTCGGGGCGGAAATATTCCAATACTGGCTTGGAATCAGCCGCTGAGCCTGGACTCGGCGGGAATCCGGGTCTGTTCTTGCAGCGAAGGCTCTTTAGCCAGCTTCTACTGATTCTCGAGGTCGATAGACTCGTACTCGTGGCGAGCAATAGCGGCGCGAATCTCGGCCGGGGTCTTGCCGGCCTTGGTCTGCCGGTAGGCGAAGATCTCCTCTTTGGCGCAGGTGGAGCATTCGGTGCCGTGCGCATTCTCATAGCAACTGCGCAGGCTGGTGTGACCGAGGGCGCGGTCGCAGCGGCAATTACAGGGAAGCTGGTAGAGCACATTTCCGATTTTGACCGCCTGCTGGTAGATATGCACCTGCCAGGGATAGCGGAAGTTTTCGCCGGTCAACTGGGCGCCGGCAAGGATGGGCGGCAGGGCGTTGACTTTGAGGGGCGCGGAGGGGTGATAGGCGGGAACATCGTCGGCGGGGTTGGACCACTGGGCATAGCTGGCCGCGGTGAGGGCGAAGACGGCCAAGCCCAGGAGCCAACGGCGCTGGATCAGGTTTTTCATGGAAGCACTCTCTATTTCGCATTTTAACTGGAAGCTGGATCAGAAGGAACCAATGCGTGGCAAGGCAGAGGGTCCCAGGATACGGAGCGGATTGGCTGGTACAAAAAAAGACGGCACGAACGGTCTAGCTGTTCGTGCCGGGAGGCCAGTGACGCAACTTACTTCCAGCTCCAGAGCGGCAAGCTCTACCGCGTCCTTCACTGGAATATATACACCATAGCATAGATTCGGTAGAAAGCAAATACAAAAATCGAAATTATTTTTTCGTTCTCGAAAGGCAATCGCTTTTCTCTGTCCGGCATCTAAACCACAGCCCCGTTTTTGGTGCAGATAGCAGCAAAGGTCAAAGACGCAGGTCTTGCAAGCTATGACAAACTCTTTGGAATCTTCAACTTCATTCAACTCAGAAACGGAAGCCGCTCAACCGTCAGGCTGGCTCAAGCTCGGGGCACTGGCAGCAGTTTCGGCGCTTGCCGGGGGTCTGGCTGCCGCATGGTGGTACCGAAAGACCCTCATCAAGCTCCGTCAGGCTGACGAAAGTGCTCCGAATCCACATTTTGGGATTCCAGGGGACGATCCGGAGGACGAAGCCTGATCGCGAGAGGCCGGGATGGGCTGGTCAGACCATCAGGTCAGCTTGTCTGTCCGGGCTGCGAGATCGAAATCCTTGCTTGTCAGGCCTCCGGCGTCGTGGGTGACCAGGGCCAGGCGTACCCGGTTGTAGCGGATATCGATATCGGGATGGTGGCCGGCCTCTTCCGCCAGTTCAGCCAGCTGGTTGACGAAGCGCAGCGCGGCGCGGAAATCCTTGAATTGAAAGGTTCGCACCAGTTCACCGGCCTCGACCTGCCAGGCCGGCACGGTGCTGAGATGGGAAGCGACTTGCTGAGCGGAGAGTGGGGGCATGGTTTCAGCTCCAGAGAGAGATTCCGAGGATGATCTCCCCGGTGAGGGATGCGAACTACTGTACCCGGCAGAGGCGAATACGCTTCAGCTTGCCGGAGGGACGGGCGCAATGTCGAAGGTGGAGAGTCGCCTGCTCTGGCCGGTGATTTCCGAGCGCAGTTCGTGCCAAAGCTCGTTGGGGACTTTGAGAAAGGCCTCGACAACGCCGGGATCGAATTGCGACCCGGAGCAGCGCAGAATCTCTTCGCGAGCTGCGTCGTAGCTGCCGGCCTTGCGGTAGGGGCGGTCGCTGGTGATGGCGTCGAGGGTGTCGGCGACGGCGAAGATACGAGCGCCAATGGGAATTTCGGTGCCGCGCACTCCCCTTGGATAGCCGCTTCCATCGAAGTGCTCCTGATGGGAGAAGACGATCTCGGCCGATTCGGAGAGAAAGGGGATCTTGCGCAACATGTTGTAACCGCGCGCGCAATGCTCGCGCATGAGTTCCTGCTCTTCCAAGGCCAGCTTGCCGGCTTTGCGCAGGATCTCGTCGGGAATCGCCATCTTGCCGATGTCGTGGAGAAAGGCGCCGCGTGCAATCACCTTGATCTGCGCCGGGTTGATGCCGATGGCCCGGGCCAGGGCGATGGTATAAGCGGTCACCCGTTTGGAGTGTCCTTCGGTTTCGGAGTCCTTCAGGTCCAGCGCGTCGCCCAGCGCCTCGAGCGTAACGTCGTAGGAGTGCTCCAGATTTTCCATGGCCTGGCGGAGCATCTCGGTGCGGGCGCGCACCACCTGCTCCAGGTTCTGCTGGTAGTTGTGGCTCTCCTGCAGGGCCTGGCGGTGGTCAAGGGCGCGCTGCACGGTGTTGACAAGATGCTCGCGCTCGAAGGGCTTGAGCAGATAGTCGTAGGCGCCGCGGCGCATGGAGTCGATGGCCACGCCGATGTCGTGAATGGCGGTCACCATGACCACGGGAAGCTGCGGTTGCTGCGCGTGGATGCTGTCCAGCAGGGTAATGCCGTTGCCATCCTGCATCACAATGTCGGTCAGAACCAGGTCAAAGGCGTTCCGTTCCAGGATCTCCAACGCTTCGTGACCGCTGGCGGCCAACTGCACATCATATCCCTGGCGTTCCAGCGTGGAGCCGATCATCGACCGGACGTGGTTCTCGTCATCCACGACCAGAATCCGCGGCGTCCTGCGCAGTCTTGCGGCCGCGCGCGCTTCCGCCTCCGCGGGCGAATCGGCCGCGGGGTTGAGCACGTGCAGTCGTGCCAGGTTCAATGCCAAGCCCGGATCCTCCGATGCTCTTCGCCGGTCGCGGGAATGGCCGGAAAACGATTTTTCCTGAAGCGATCACTTCTCTGCTGTCCGCTTGCCGGCATCCGAACGGATCGCAACATGCGGCGGACAGTCCCGCTTCACCGATGTGTGTCTTGCCTGAATCCGCAACGAATACGCACCGAAACAGCGGAGGTATTCCCGGTGGAGGTTGGCGCAGCAATCAAAAGGCTCTTTTCGCAAGCCCTGCGACGCATTCAATCCTCCATCCACAATCCACAAGGCCTGGAAAGCGTTTAACGCGGATCAAACAAGGGGAAAAAGGGTCGACTATCTGCCCCGAACTCAAAAGCGGAAGTGGCTGGTCGTGTCGATCGTTGCCTAGCCCGTCATTTCCATAGTAATTACTTGGTAATTATATGGAAAGGTTCTTTCAAGAGGTTGTCAAGCGAAACATGTCTCCGAACGGCCACCAAGTATCAAATGCGGGAACCGGCATTTTGGCCTCGCACAATCAAAATTTTGCGCGAATTTCTTGATACGACAGAGCGAGGCGCACTGCTGGAGAGGCAGGCGGATTTCTTCCAAGAAATAGATTTAATTGAAGATAACGAATGGGATGCGTTCTCTATGAGGCCTGGCGTTCAGGCGGAACACTCCGCATTTTGCCCTGTTTTGGCCGACAGACGTTCCGGCGGGGCATTGGCCATTCCGGAGCGCGGGACCATTATCCAGACTGGTTCCGGTCTATTCCTTTGCCTTCAGGCGGGCGCGCCGGGCGTCGGCCCAACCCTCCTTGGCGATCTGGCGAGCCCGGCCGACGGCCAGAGATCCGGCCGGCACGTCCTTGGTGATGCAGGATCCGGCGCCAATGTAGGCCCTGTCTTCCACGGTGACCGGGGCGACCAGGGTGGAATCGCTGCCCACGAAAACGCCGTCACCGATCCGTGTGAGGTGTTTATGGGCGCCGTCGTAGTTGCAGGTAATGACGCCGGCGCCGATGTTGGTTCGCTGGCCCACCACGGTATCGCCGAGGTAGGTGAGGTGGCTGGCCTTGGAGCCTTTGCCTATCCTGGCCTTCTTGGTCTCGACAAAGTTGCCTATGTGGACTTCTTCGCCGATCTCACAGCCCGGACGCAGATGAGCGAAGGGGCCGATGAGGGCTCCATCGGCAACCGTGCTGCCGGTCAACACACAGTTCTGGCGCAGCACCACGCAGTTGCCCAGAGTGCAATTCTCGACCACCGTATAGGAGCGGATGAGGCAATCCGCGCCGATGCGCGTGCGGCCGAGCAACTGCACAAAGGGCTCGATGACAGTGTCGGGAGCCACTTCGACTTCGGCGTCGATGACACAGGTTTCCGGTCGGAAGATGGTGACGCCCGCGGCCATCAGGCGGCTGGCGGTGGCGGCGCGGAGGGTTGCATCCAGGGCCACCAGCTCAGCAATGGTGTTGGCGCCCAGAAGTTGGTCCGGGTCGCTGGTCCGGAAGGCGACAACCCGCTCCCCGGCGTCATGCAGCACCTGGGCCATATCGGTGAGGTAAAGCTCGCCGTGGGGGTTGTTGTTGGCGAGCTTGCCAAGGTGCGCGAGCAGGGGCGCGGTGCGGAAGGCATACATGCCCATGTTGGCCTCGCGCAATGACACCTGCTCAGGCGTGAGCATATCTTGCTCGACGACGGCGACGACCTCAGGCGCATCCTGGGTCCCCGGCGATGCCCCGACCCTGGAGGGTGCCCCGGCACCCACTTCGTCGCTGGGGTGGGAGTCGGGCGCAGGGTGCAGGACGCGTCCGTAGCCGGTAGGGTCTTCCGGTTCGGCTGAGACGAGGGTCATCGCAGCCTGCTGGTCCTGATGAAAACGCCAAAGCCCGGAGATGGTTTCCGGACGGATGAGGGGCGCGTCGCCCGACAGCACCAGGATGTTTTCGTAGCCGGCGATGGCATTGCCTGCGCACTGGACGGCGTGGCCGGTGCCGCGCTGGTCAGTCTGCTCGACGAAACGAATGCCAGTCTCGGCGACCGCTGCCTTTACGCGCTCCGCTTGGTGGCCGACGACGGCGTAGATGTCGCCCGGAGCCACAACCTGGCTGGCGGCGGCAATCACATGGGCAAGCAAGGGTTTGCCGCCGATCTCGTGCAGCACCTTGGGGCGGCGCGATTTGAGCCGGGTTCCCTTGCCGGCCGCCATGATAACCACGGCCAGCTTCGAGGCCGATCCCGAATCCGGTTCCACTTTGCTTTCTCGTTCCTGGCTCACTGTTCGTTCTCCGCCGGGCCTGGCTGGCCCGATTGCTTCCCTGATTGCTTGCCTGGTTGCGGAATGGTGATGTCGATGGCATGCACCGGGCCCAGCTTCAGCTCATCGAGCCCCGGCTTGATCTCAGGCCCGTTGCCGACTACCAGCACGGCCAGTTTGCCGGGGTGAATGTACTTCTTTGCCGCCGCACCCAGATCGGCAAGAGTCACTTTTTCCAGTGCGGCCTTGTAGGTTTCAAGATAATCGGCCGGATAGCCGTAGAATTCGAGCCGCTCCCGCTCGGCGAGCACTTTGTCCCTGGTGTCGTAGCGGAAGAGGAAGGAGTTGAGAATGTTGTCCTTGGCCCGCGCCAGTTCTTCCTCGGTGAAGGGCCTGGTGTTGAGTCCCGCGATCTCAGCCATTGCGGCCCTGGTGGCGTCCACGGTGGAGGCGCTCTTGGTGAGCGCGACCACGCGGAAGGTGGCCGGATGGTCATAGGCGAAGGCGATTCCCCCGTTAACCTCGTAGGCCAGTCCCAGCTCGGTGCGCACTTTCTGGAAGAGCCGGCTGGCAAAGCCGCCGCCCAGGATTTCGTTCATCACCGCCAGCGCGGGCACGTCGGGATTGCGGCGGTCCGTTCCCAGGCCCACGATCTCCACGTCGGACTGGTTCACGTCCTCTTTGTCGATGAAAGAGATGCCCGGTTGGGGTCCGGCAAAAACGTCGTGGCGGGGCGGCTCGGGTTTCACCGTTGGCAGCCCCTCAAAGGCCGCGCGCAGTTTGGCCTCCATGGCCACCGCATCGAAGTCGCCGGCAATGCCAACGATCAGCTTGCCGCCAATGGTGCGATCGTGCCAGGCCTTCAGATCGTCCAGGGTGACCGCGCCCACGGTGGCCAGCTCGGGCTGGCGCGTATAAGGGCTGTTGGCGCCGTACACCAGCTTGTCCGATTCGCGTTCGGCGATCCCGGATTCGTCATCGTTGCGCCGGACGATCCCCGTGGCTTCCAGCTGCTGGGCCAGTTGGAGCTTTTCGGCATTGAATTTGGGGTGCAACAGCAGGTCCAAAGCCAGCGAAAACACCTGGTCCGCGTCGCCTTTGAGCGAATCCCACGCAAGCGCGGTGGAGTCCTCGTCGCCCTCGGTCTCGATGTGGGCAGCCTTGGCCTCCAGCAGATCGTCCAGGGCGTCGCCGTCCAGTTTGGCAGTGCCGCAGGTCCGCCAGGCCTGGCTGTAGAGACCCACCAGGCCCGCCTTGGCCGGGTCTTCGTCGCGCGAGCCGCCCGGAATGAGGACCGATCCGGAGACGAAGGGGAGTTCGTGATCCTCCTGCAGAAAGAGAACGATGCCGTTCTTCAGGACAATTCTCTTTGGCTGCTGGGGCTTGAAATCATGCAGTTTGGGGATGGGTATCTTCTCCCATGGCTTGTTCTGCTGCGCGTTGAGGGCGATGGGCGCAAATAAAGCTGCAGCAATCGCACCTGCGAGAAGGATTGCGGGAGAATTCTTCCTGAAAAGGGTCTTCACGGAGAGGCTCTTCATTGCGCGCCTCCATCTTTATCTGCTGGGACAGCTTTCCGGTCTGTGGCTGCGGGAGCCTCGGTCTCAATCCACGCATCGGTGCGATTGCTGGGAACAAACACCTGGTTGGCTACGCGGCGGATGTCGGCCTTGGTCACCTTGTCCACCTTGTCCAGTTGCAGGAACAACTCGCGCCAATCGCCATAGCGGGTCTGGTACTCGGCCAGGTTGTTGGCCAGCCCCTGGTTGTCGGCCAGGCCGCGCAACAGGTCGGCGCGGGTACGGGTCTTGAACATGGCCAGCTCTTCGTCGCTGACGTCCGCCGTCCTCAGTTTTTCAATCTCTTTATGAATGGCGTCGCGCATCTCCGCCGTATTGTGGTCCGGCAGGGGGACCGCGCCGAAGACGAACAGGCTGGGATACTTGTCGCCGGGATAGGGGCTGAAGCCCTCGGCTCCGGCGGCAATCTGCTGGTCCCGGACCAGGCTGCGATAGAGCCGTGAGACGCGCCCATTCGACAGAATGTCGCTGATGGCCTCGTAAACCGCGTCATCGGGGTCGCGATAGTCCGGCCTGTGGTAACCCTCAATGTAGATGGGCTGGCTGGGGTCGCGAATCGCTACTGTTTTCTCAGCAAACTGTTTGGGCTCGACGGTGGTCATCTCCTCCGGCTTGGGACCGGCGGGAACACGGCTGAAGTATCTTTCCAGCACCGGCATCGCTTTAGAGGCCTTCACGTCGCCCACCACGGCCACCACGATGTTGGAACCTATGTAGAACTTCTTGTGGAATGCCATGGCCTCGGTGGCATTGACCTGGCTCACCTCGCTGGTCCAGCCGATGGAGCTGCGGCCGTAGTTATGGGCCACGTAGGCGGTGGCGGCGAACTGCTCAAAGAGACGGCCCTCGGGGTTGGAATCGGTGCGCATGCGCCGCTCTTCGATAACCACCTTGCGCTCCTGGTAGAATTCACGCGGAACGGTGTCGGCCAGGCGGCTGCTCTCAAGATAGGCCCACAATTCGAGCCGGTTCTCCGGCATCGACCAGAAGAACACGGTCTCGTCGAGCCCGGTGGAGGCGTTCAGGCCCTCGGCTCCGTTGCGCTCGGCAATATCGGTGAATTGGTTGGGGATGACGAACTTGTGCGCCTCGGCTTCGGCCTCTTTGAAGGCCTTTTCCAGCTCGGCGAGCTTGTGCTCATCGCGCCCGACGGCCTTCAAGTACTCGGCCTCGTAGGCGTCGTTGGCCGCCTCCACCTTGGCCAGCGCAACCTTCTCGGCCGCGTAATCCGTGGTGCCGATCTCGCTGGTTCCCTTGAAGGCCAGGTGCTCGAACATGTGCGCCAGGCCGCTCTGGCCCGAGGGGTCGTTCACGTCGCCGGCGTCGACGAAGGTGGAATAGCTGAAGACCGGCGCCTCCGGCCGCTCGCAGAGGATGAGCGTGAGCCCGTTGGGCAGCACCTTGACGGTGATCCGCTGCTCGAAACTCTTCAGATCCTGAGCCTGTGGGGCCCGCGCGCCGGCCAAGGCCATTGCCGCCAGCCCAAGCATTAGGGCCGCGGTTCGCATTCTGCTTTGCATCCAATCTCCTTGTTCGAGAACTGCGAAACCGCAACCCCGCACTCTTCCAAGCTAGTGCCCGCGACCGGAGGGGGTCAAACCGGGCGGCCCGGCGATGGGGCCTGAGTCAGTCTCCGATCGGCTCGGCGAATGCTGGCAATCTCCGCCAAGCGGCGGCGGAATGCTGGGCATCGATTGATTCTTGATACTCTTAAGACTCCATGGAGCGAGACCAAAGAGACCGCCGCCTTATCCCGCTCTGGCGGGCAGTGATTGAAATTGCGTTTATCGTCTTTCTGTTTTACTCCAATTTATTGATGGGCGAGTTTACCGCGGCCAATGGACAGGGGAAGAGCCTGGCGTTTGCCCTGCACGACATCTTGACCGGGACAAATCTCGTCATCGCCATGATCGCCGCGTTGATCGGGTATGTGGTGTTTGAGTATCTGCGCAAGAAACTTTAGCGCCGGGCGGCTGGGGCGATCCTTCACTGTCCTTGACCCCGAGCCGTTCACTTCCGTATGCTGCGATGGATTCCGCGCGGTGGACGGCGTCGAACTCCAACCCGCGCGGGGAGAACCCGCGTGAGCACGACTTCTCCGGCCGCAACTCCCGTTTTCAGCCTTGCCGCCCAGCCGTTTCTGGTTCGCCGCGCCGCGGTGCTGGGCGCCGGAACCATGGGCTCCCGCATTGCTGCCCACCTGGCCAACGCTGGAATCCCTGTCTTGCTGCTGGATTTGGTTCCGGCCGGCGAGGGCGCCCGAAACCGACTCGCCCTGGCGGCGATGGAAGCCCTCGGCAAGGCCAAGCCGGCCGCTTTCTATGAGCCTTCGCTGGCCGCGCTGGTTACCCCCGGCAACTTCGAAGACGACCTGCCCAGGCTGGCCCAATGCGACTGGGTGATTGAGGCGGTGGCCGAAAATCTGCCCATCAAGACGGCGCTGCTCAAGCGGGTTGTGCCCTATCTTGCGCCCCATGCCGTGCTCACCACGAATACCTCCGGACTGCCGGTGAACCAGATCGCCGCCGGGCTCTCGAACACTCCGGGGGCGCGCTGCGACCGGTTCTTCGGGACGCACTTCTTCAATCCGCCGCGCTATATGCAACTGCTGGAGGTGATTCCCACCGCCGAGACCGATGCGGGCGTGGTGGCTGCCTTTGCCGCCTTCGCCGACCGCGCCCTGGGCAAGCAGGTGGTGTTTGCTTGCGATACCCCCAACTTCATCGCCAATCGCATCGGCATCGCCGTGATGTTTACGGCGGCTACGCTGATGCTGGAGCAGCGGCTCACCATCGAAGAGGTGGACGCGCTGACCGGGCAGGCCATCGGCTGGCCCCGCACCGGCACCTTCCGGCTGGCCGACATGGTGGGCATCGACATCCTGGCCCATGTGGCTGCGAATTTTCCCCAGGGCGTGACGCCGGGCGGTTTTTCCGCCGTTTTGGAAGAGATTGTGAAGCGGGGCTGGCTGGGCGACAAGGCCGGCCAGGGCTTCTACAAGAAGAGCCGCGGCGCCGATGGAAAAGATCTGCGCCTGGTGCTCGATCTGGCCAGTTTCGAATACCGGCCTTCGGCCAAACCCGCGCTGCCGGCGCTTGAGGTGGCCAAAAACGCGGCCACGGCGCCGGAGCGGCTGCGGCTGTTGCTGGCCAATGATCCGGCCAAAGACAAGGCCGCGAAGTTTCTGTGGCCATTCCTGGCTTCGCTGTGGAACTTTGCCGCCGACCGCATTGGCGAAGTGGCCAGCGACGCGGCCTCCATCGACCGCGCCATGCGCGCCGGCTTCAACTGGGAGCTGGGTCCGTTTGAGATGTGGGATGCGGCCGGGGTGGCTTCGACCGTTGAGCGCATGAAGGCGCTGGGCTTGGCGGTGAGCGAGCGCGTTGAGGCTCTGCTGGGTCGCCGCGGCGACCTGTCGGCCGGGCAGTCGAGCTGGTATGCGCGCGACGGGCGGGAGTGCTTCCAGCCGGAGAAGGGCAAGCTGGAGCCGGTTGCCGCCGTTCCCGGTCATGCCCGAGTGGCGGACTTCCGGCGCTCGCACGGGGTGGTCCGCTCGAACGCGGGCGCTTCGCTGGTGGATCTGGGCGACGGCATCGGCTGCATCGAGCT
Source organism: Acidobacteriaceae bacterium (assembly GCA_003139795.1). Taxonomy (GTDB): domain Bacteria; phylum Acidobacteriota; class Terriglobia; order Terriglobales; family Acidobacteriaceae; genus Telmatobacter. The sequence goes on from PLGM01000319.1 coordinate 16,785, forward strand.
GCACTCGCTGAAGAACGCCATCGGCGGCGATGTGCTGGCGCTGATTTCCGCGGTGCTGAACCTCGGCTCCGATGCGGTGCGCGATTTTGCCGGTTTCGTGATTGCGAGCGACCGCGAAAACTTCAGCGTGGGCGCCAACCTGATGCAACTGCTGCTGGCCGCTCAGGAGGGCGAGTGGGAGGAGTTGGCCGCGGTCATTCACGGCTTCCAGCAGATGACGGCGGCCATCAAGTTCTGCCCGCGCCCGGTGGTGGCTGCCCCGTTTGGCCTCACGCTGGGCGGAGGCGCGGAGATCTGCCTGCACGCCGCGCGGCGGCAGCCCCATGCGGAGACGTACATTGGCCTGGTCGAGGCCGGGGTGGGCCTGATTCCAGCCGGAGGCGGGACCAAGGAGATGCTGCTGCGGGCCGTGGACCAGGCCACTGCGCTGGCGCCGCCCGACCCTCGCGATCCGCCCTCGCGCTTTGCCCAGTCGGCGGAGATGGCCACGGCGCTGCGGCGGGCGTTTGAAACCATCGCCCTGGCCAAAGTCTCTACCTCGGCTGCCGAGGCCCGGCCGCTGGGGATGCTGGCGCCGGCGGACCGCATCACCATGAACCGCGAACGGCTGCTGCTGGACGCCAAGGCGCAGGCTGCGGCGCTGGCCGGGGTCGGCTACACCGCTCCGCAGCCCCGGACGCAGATTCCCGCGCCCGGGACGGCGGCGCTGGCCACGCTCGAGACCGGCGCTTTTCTCATGGGCGAAGCCGGCTACGCCTCGGAACACGACCAGAAGGTCGCCCGCTGGGCCGCGTACATTCTGGCCGGCGGAAGGGTGACGGCGGGTTCTCTGGTCAGCGAGCAGTACCTGCTGGACCTGGAACTGGAGGCGTTTCTGTCGCTCTGCGGCGAGCGCAAGACGCAGGAGCGGATTGCCTTCACTCTGAAGACCGGCAAGCCGCTGCGGAATTGATTTTGTAGGGGATGCTTGATGAGACGATGATGAACAGAGGGAGAATTTCGATGGATTCCGACACTGCTGCCCAAGAGACGAGACAGACAAGCCACGCTGCCTTGGCTAAGGGCTACCGCCAGATGGCGCGCGACCGGGAACGAGAGACGGAAGCAGAGGAATGGGCGGAGGCGTTAATTGGCGATGTCGCCTCAGATGAAGGGTGAGGGTATTACAAGCTTCGGGATGCGTCTGAGGCGCTTGAAGTGTCAGGGCACGACTTTAGTCGTGCCGCAAATGCAACAGAATCAATGCGGGCTTTAGCCCCTGAGGAAATGCAATCTCCATGGTTTGCGCTGGCCTGAGAAAGGGTGGTTGGTTGCTGAGCGGTTTGCTCCTGTCCTGCACTCTACTCCCCGCCCAGGCCCCGGCCCAACTCGACGAATCCGGTCAGATCGTCGTCGCCGGTCACTCGACCCCATACCTTATCCGCCATCTGCCGGTCAGTTCGTTTCCAGAGCTGCCGGCCGCAGTTCAAGACCTGCTTAACCGCCGCGGTTGCCTCATTCCGCAAACCTACGAGGCGCATCATCCGGAGAACGTCATCCACGCCAGCCTGGAACGCGCCGGCTCCTCAGACTGGGCGGTCCTGTGCTCGGCGCAGGGAACGGTCTCGCTGCTGGTCTACTTTTCCAGCGCCCCAGCCAACCTGCTGGTGCTGGCCGCCGCGCCTGAAACAGAACGCCTGCAAGCCCACGACCCGACCGGCGTTCTCGGCTTCAATTGGGGCATTGACCCGGCCTCGCCCGAGCAGATTCGCACGGCACAGATCGGCTTGCTGCATCCCCCGGCGCGGCTGGACCACGACGCCCTGGCCGATTCGCTCATCGACCACCGCACCGTCTACCACTTCTATTTGAAAAATGCCTGGATCATGCTGGAAATGCCGGAGTAACCGTTTGCCGTGCCGGGCTCAAACGATCGCCAAGGAGCATCGCCCTCATGCCGGAAGCCGTTCTAGTAAGCGCCGTTCGCACCCCCGTTGGCCGCGCCCCCAAAGGCGCTCTGTCCACCACCCGCCCCGACGACCTTGCCGCAACCGCGTTGAATGGAGCTTTGGAGCGGGTTCCAAGCCTCGACCGCGCCGAAATCGACGACGTGATCCTGGGCTGCGCCCAGCCGGAGGGCGAGCAGGGCTGGAACATCGCCCGCTTTTCCGCGCTCCGTGCGGGCTTGCCGGTGGAGGTTCCCGGCGTCACCGTCAACCGGCTTTGCTCCTCGGGCCTCGAGGCCATTGCGCTGGCCGATCTGCGCATCCGCTCCGGCGGCGACCGCGTGGTGGTGGCGGGCGGCGCGGAATCCATGAGCCTGCTCCCCTTTGGCGGCCTCAAGCCCAGCCCCAATCCGTGGCTGGCCGCGCACTACCCGGCCGCGCTGCTGACCATGGGCCTGACCGCCGAGCGGGTCGCTCGCCACTACGGCGTCTCCCGCGAGGATCAGGACGCCTTTGCGCTGGCCAGCCACCAGAAAGCCGTGGCCGCGCAGGCCGAGGGACGGTTCGCCGATGAGCTGATCCCGGTGCCGGTGACGACCGCGGTTCCGGGCGCGAAAGCCGGCAAGCCTGTGGTCGCGGAAAGAGTCTTTGCCGCCGATGAAGGCCCGCGCGCGGACACCTCCGCCGAGGCGCTGGCCAAGCTCAAGCCGGCGTTTCACGCGCAGGGAACGGTCACCGCCGGCAACTCTTCGCAGACCTCTGACGGAGCCGCCGCGGCAGTCTTGATGGAAGCAGGCCGGGCGCGGGAGTTGGGGATTCGCCCGCTCGCCCGCCTGGTGGCCTACGCCGCCACCGGCTGCCTGCCGGAGGAAATGGGCATCGGCCCCATCACCGCCATTCCCAAGGCTCTCAGCCAGGCCGGCCTCACCTTGGACGAGATCGGCCTGATCGAATTCAACGAGGCCTTTGCCGCGCAGGCTCTGGCCGTCATCCGCGTGCTGGGCCTCGATCCGGAGCGGATCAACGTGAACGGAGGCGCCATCGCCCTCGGTCATCCGCTGGGCTGCACCGGCGCCAAACTGACGGCCACGCTGCTCAGCGAGATGCGCCGCCGCCAGGTCCGCTACGGCATGGTGACGATGTGCGTCGGCGGAGGCATGGGCGCGGCGGGGATCTTCGAGCTGCTGGATTGACGCAGGGGCTCTGAGGCTCTTCAGGTGCGCAAAAACAGAAGCGGCCAGGATTGCTCCCGACCGCCCATGCTGATTTTGGAATGTTCTAGCCTTGCTTTGCTCTGCCGCACTAAGCCTTGGCCAGAACCAGGGCCTTCAGGCGCGCGTTCAGGCGGCTCTTGTAGCGGGAGACGGTGTTGTCGTGGAGTATGCCCTTCTGCACGCTCTTGTCGAGGGTGGAGACGGTCTCGCGATACTGGGCCTGGGCGGCCTTCACGTCGCCCTTGGCGAGAACCTCGCGCAGGGTCCGCAGGCTGGTGCGCACGCGGCTGCGGTTGGCGCGATTGACTTCGCTGCGGGTTACGGTCTGGCGGGCGCGCTTCAGCGCCGATACATGGTTTGCCATTATTCTTCCTTAATCTCAGGCCCTGATTTCAGGCGGGATGATGCGGGGTCAGAATGCAACTCGAGCCGCATCCCTCGCAATTCCCTAGTTTACGGGAAACCGGGCTGCGGGTCAATGCGGATTTGCGGTGAGGATTCGAAAATTGCCCGCCTTGATCTCAAGTAATTGTGGTCAAGGTCTTCCCTGACCACAATATGTGCCTCGCAAAATGAATTCTCGGACACACTCCTAACCGCTAGTCGGTCGCCTTTGATCGAATGCGTGGAGTGGCCGAACCAGGAGGTCTCACGGGGTTGCGCTCGGTGAATTGATCGTGCAGAACCACATTGAGCAGCCACTTATGGACCCGGATGCCGTCATTGTATTCAATAAGGCCGAGCTTGCGAAATCCATTCATGAAGAAGCTCACGCGGGACCGGGTGGTGCCGACCCCGGCGGCAACTGCTGCCGGACGGAAGTGATCGAACGTGAGAATGCAGCCAGTCTCTTCATCCCGTTCCGCATGTAGCTGGGGGCGATGTCTGCCTGGCGGTCGAGAGGTCAGCCCGGCTGCTGAGGTGAAAACAGCGAACATCCTGCGAACAGAAATCCCCGGCAGTTTGCTGGACAATTACCGCTCACGGACTTAGACTCTGTGCGATGCAGCTCTCGGCTTTCTTGCGCCCCCAGGTTGGAGTACAACGCAGTTTAAGGAAAGAATGTGTACGCTATGACGGGTCGTGAACGAATTCTTGCGGTTCTTGCCGGACACAAGGCCGACCACATTCCGTGCATGCCCATCACCATGACATTTGCCGCCGATATCCTGGGGGTAAAGTACTTGCAGTATGTACGCGACCACAGGGTCATGGCGGATGCGCAGGTCAAGACAGCCGCTATGTTCGGCTTTGACTATGTCTCCACAATCTCCGATCCCACCCGCGAAGCCGCTGATCTGGGAGCCCATATCCAGTGGTATGAGGACCGGCCACCGGCAATCCTCGAGGACGAGGCGCTGTTTGCGGATAAGTCCGTCTTAGCCGGGGTGGAAGCTCCGGATACGATCGCCGGCGGACGCATGGAAGATCGTGTCCGGGGCATCGAGTTGCTGCGCGAACGTGCGGGAAAGGGACTGTTCGTCGAGGGATGGGTCGAAGGTCCATGCGCCGAGGGCGCCGACCTGCGTGGCATCAATCGCCTGATGATGGACTTTTCCGATGACCCGGCGTTCGTTCACGATCTGTTCGACTTCACGTTGCAAGTAGCGATCCGCTTCGCCGCTGCGCAGATTCAAGCCGGGGCAGACATTATTGGCGTCGGAGATGCGGCCGCATCGCTGGTGGGACCGCGCATCTACAAAGAGTTCGTGTGGCCATGGGAGAAGAGGCTGGTGGATTCCATCCACGCAAACGGCGGAAGAGTCCGTCTCCACATCTGCGGGAATACGCGTCGAATCCTGGACGGCATGGGCACACTGGGTTGCGACATGATGGACATCGACTATCCTGTCCCCATGGACCAGGCGCGAACCCAAACCGGGCCGCAACAGACGCTGGCAGCGAACATTGATCCGGTGCGGGAGCTGCGCGATGGTTCCCCGGAGACGATTGCGCAGTCGCTTGAAGCGTTGCAACAACAGGCCGGCGCGCGATGGATCGTGGCCGCGGGTTGTGAGGTGGTCCGCGATACCCCCCACGAAAACGTGCGTGCCATGGTGGAGTTCGCCCAAACACACGCAGCAATCGCGATGGCGTGAATCGATCTTTGCAGGCAGGAATCATGGCGCAGTCAAAGGAACTTTACGAAGCAATTCTCAACGGCGACGCAAAGAAGGCGCACGCCGTTACGCAAGCCGCGATTGAAGCTGGAACGGAGCCGATGACCCTGATCTCGGAGTCCATGGTTCCGGCCATGGACGAAGTTGGCCGGCTGTTCGAGGAGGAAGAATACTTCGTCCCCGAACTGCTGCTTGCAGGCCGCGCCATGAAGAGCGCAATGGAACTGCTGCGCCCGTTGATGGTCGCTTCCGGCCAGAAGCTGTCTGCACGGGTGGTNNGAAGCGTTTGTGGCCGCGGTCGAGGAGCGGAAGCCGCAGTTTGTCTGTATGTCGGCGCTGCTGACCGTGACCATGCCGGCCATGAAGACCACCATCGACGCGCTGCAGACCGCTGGCCTGCGAACCAGGGTGAAGGTGCTGGTCGGCGGCGCTCCAGTCACATCGCGGTATGCCAAAGAGATCGGCGCGGATGGTTACAGTGAGAACGCCAGCGGCGCTGTCGG
>PLGM01000200.1:0-170 GCA_003139795.1 Acidobacteriaceae bacterium
GCACCTGCGCAGAGGTTCCCAAGGTGAGGAAAAACAGACACCAGAAACTCCTGATTCACCCCGCATCCAAGCACTCCACGCGGCTTTTCAGAAACCCTCCCCTCTGCCGCGCCAAATTATCCACGGATTAGGGGCAGATATTCTGGGGCCTAATAAAATCGGGGCTTCCA
>PLGM01000200.1:217-14045 GCA_003139795.1 Acidobacteriaceae bacterium
AAAGTTAATAACAGGCTCTATGACTTCGAGGCGCGGAATCTGACGGCTTACGGCGGGCTGCTTCCGGTAGCCACGATGCTGGAGAAGCTCGGATTCCAGCAGTTGGTCGAGGAAACCCTGACGGTAAAGCAGCAGACGCGCTCGATGCCGATCTTCGGGTTCATCCTGAAGATGATTCTGACCTGCTATGTGGGGTTCTCGCGGCTGAATCATCTTCGCTTTCTGAAGCGCGAACCGATGTTGACCGGCATTCTGCGCGTTGCCCAACTGCCTCCGCAGTGCACCTTCTGGCGCTTTCTTGCCTCGCTGCATCTGGGCGTGGCGCGGCAACTGCTGACGGTGCAGTGGCGTATGCGGGAACGGGTCTGGGCGGCGGCCAACGTTCAACTTGACGAGGTCACGGTGGATACCGACACCACGGTGCATACGCTGTTCGGCAACCAGATGGGCGCGCGCAAGGGCTATAACCCGAAGAACAAGGGGAAGAAGAGTTACCAGCCCATTTTGAGCTTCATCGCCGAGACGCGGGAGTACGCGGCGGGGGCGTTGCGCACCGGCGACCGCCCCGACGGACGGGAGATCGCCGAGCATCTGGAGAATGTTGCCAAGGGACTGCCCGCAGGAGTGAAGATCGTCTACGCGCGGGCCGATTCGGGCTTCTACTGCTGGCAGGCGATCGAAGCCTACGAGAAGAGGAAGAGGCGGTACATCGTGGTGGCGCGCAAGACCGCGCGTCTGGTGGAACAGTTGCAGATGGCAAAGTGGAAGCGCTCTCCGCTGACCGATGCCGACGGCCAATGCGAGTTCACCTATCAGCCGGAGGGGTGGGGCAACGCCTGCCGGTTCCTGGCGTTGCGCTACGAGAAGCCGCCTGAAACCAAGGAGGCCGAGCAGCCAGAGCAATATCAACTGTTCGACACGCCGGAGTACACATACAGAGTCTTCGTGACCGACATGGACGGGCCGCTGGATGCGTTGGTGTGGTTCTATAACCAGCGCGCCGGAGCCGAGAACCTCATTAAAGAGGCCAACAACGATGCCGGCCTGGCGGCGCATCCGTCGAACCGCTGGATGATGAACGCCAACTGGTTCCAGATCGCCATGCTGGCCTACAACCTGAACTGCTGGCTGCAACTGTTCAGCCGCGAGGAGAACGTCTCGGTGGAAACCATGAAGCACACCACGCTGGCCACGGCACGGCTGCGCTTTCTGTTCCTGGCCGCCCGGATCTGGCGCCACGCCTGCAGGGTGGGCGTCAGCTACAGCGACCATTACCAGGAGAAAGGCGCGTTTCATCAGCTCATGGACCGTCTGCGCAAAGTCGTTCGCGGACCGGATGGATTTGCTCCCGTCCTCCACGCGCCGCTATGTACCTGATTCGACATCGAGAGTCGCGCATAGCGTTTTATGCACTCGCAGATCAACCGTTTCAAGCACTTACCGCATTGGTTCTGGGAAATCGAAAACAAGGAGAAATTCAGAGGCTCAAGCTGCTGGCAAAACACCGCTGCTCAACAGGTCAGGCACCTGTCGTGTGCTCAAACTACGCATAATTCAGGTGGCAAGCCGGTCAGGTATTGGAAGGTGCCGTTGGAACGTAAGAATGACGCGGTTTCCAAGCGATCCAACCCCAGGACGATGGGGTACATCAGGGCCAATATCATCTGGGATAAGTGGTATCGGCTGTTGCGTCTGGGGTAGGTCAGGTGCGTGGCCAGGAAATGGCGCAACCGCAGCACTCGCAGAAATCCGTGGATGAAGTAAGCACCGCCGTAGTGCGTCAGACCCGCACGATTACAGGCGATTCTAATATTTCGTAGCAAATATCGCATTTCACGACTTCCTAACCGTTGATTAGAAATTGGTGAAACTCTACAGCATGCGCCGCGAGCCCGTCAACACAGCGTTCGGCGGCATCTGACGAGGTCAGAATGCGCCGGATTCAAGTTGAAGATTGGAAATCTGGTGCCAACGCACTTTTCAGACACTACCCTTTCAGGACGAGCAGATGCACGCCTGATCCGGCTTTGTGGCCCATACTCTAGCCCTGATCAAGCACATCACACTCAATCTCATCCTCCGCGATCCAGTCAAAGGCCGCATGTTGATTGTCCAGGGTCTTCACGCCCACTGAGTACTTATGACTCCAAGTCAATAGGGCCACTGACCTTCTCCTGCCGGATTGCGCAGGCAATGGAGTTATCGGTAAAAGGAACAAAAAGTTGAGTGGAATTCATAAGGAATATCGAGAGTCCCCCACATACGTGCGCCACCATCCCTGGATTTAGGAATGCGGCTTTATTTTCACGACACGATAAGGCGCCTGGTGGATTCCGGTCATCAACGAGGTGTCGGGAAGGCGCTCTGTGACTGCAATCACTTGGCGCGCGCGATCCAGATAGCCAGCATCGACAGACCATCGCAACGTGCGGCTGCCTGACTTCCAGACGATCTCCTTTTCACGCCGGAGTTCCTCGTTCAATACGAACTCGATCTTTGGGAACGTCATTCCTCTACGGGCCCTCAATAGCGCCGGAACTACCGGACAATCGTCGTCGAATATAGCCAGTGGGATATTTCTCTCGTGCGCCTCCAACAAGCGGCGCGCCTGGTCCATATGATCGTCAAAGTATGCCAGCGCTCGTTTGCCTAGGCGCTCGCCGAAATCGAATGTTGACCAGTCCTGTTTACGATACTGCACACCCGGCGTCCGCAGTTTGATTTGCGAATGGACGATATCGAAGCTCCATACCTCTGCGTTCGGTGCTCCGAACTTGAGCGCCCAGGAACTCCCACCCTTGAATGTTCCACTCTCTATGATGACGGCTGGGTCGAACGCGCGCGCAAGAAGGGAAAGCCATAGCAGATTGTTAAACCGGCTCCCTCCGACCGGCACACGAAACGGAGATTCCAGGTAGGAAAAGAAGAACTCTCTCACCGTTGCTTCGACGTCGAAGCTTACCGGCTGGAAGCAATCCTGCCTCCTGAGCCATTCATCCGCACACACTGCAAACTCGCGAAAGAGCGCGTTCTGAATGGTCTCATTCAATGGATACTTTTTGAAATCCAATACGATTGGGTTCAGGCACATTCCGAATGCCGAAAGCACTCGATTAATGGACGTGTAGGCAACGAGTTTGATATCCATAACTTTATCAAATACGCATCCAGGGGGGATGTCAATCGGAATCTCCTTTTTCGGATCCGATTCGCTTGAATCGCAGCGCTCCTGAAGGGTATTGCAAGACCAATGCTGCATTTGCAGTCGAAAAACCGAGCGGTTCCGTGCCGTCCTGGACTCGCCCGCGCAATTGAGAGCCTTCATCGTCCGAGCCAGGCGAAGGCTCCGAACTGGGAACGGGCTGGCATTGGGCGTTGGTAATCACGCGGCTGGCGCCCTCGCGCCCTTTGTGTCATCTTGAAAGCCTCTTTCCGTCCATCCAATCCGGTGGCGCAGGTCCAGGGTGTTACGCTAAGGTCAGATAATATCCTTTGGATCTCCAGCGCCAATCTCTAAAATAAACTCAAGACTGGGCAACTCATTGGGTATAGAGATTGAGATAAGGAGGCCGGTTAAGTTGAAGGTTCTTCTTTCCGCATATGCCTGCGAGCCAGGCAAAGGCTCCGAACCGGGAATGGGCTGGCACTGGGCGCAGGAAATCGCGCGCCTCGGGTACGAGGTCCACGTCCTGACGCGCGCCAACAACGTCGCCGCCATCGAGCGCGGTTTGGCGGAGCTTGACGGATTGCGATGCAACATTCACGGCTACGACCTGCCGCGCTGGGCCCGATGGTGGAAGAAAGGCCCGCGGGGGGTGCATCTCTACTATCTGCTGTGGCAGTGGGGCGCCTATCGCCGGGCGCGCAAACTGCATGCGGCTTTGCGCTTCGACCTGGTGCACCACATTACGTTTGCTGTTTACCGGCACCCATCCTTCATGGGCCGCCTAGGGATACCGTTTATTTTCGGGCCGACCGGCGGGGGCGAGTACTCGCCGCCGGCGCTGCTTCGTTCCCTGCCCAGGCGTGCGCGGGTTGCCGAGTGGCTGCGCTCAACCGCGAATAGCGCGGCGTCCCTCGACCCGCTGCTTCGCGCCACCTTCCGTCAGGCAACACTGGTTTTCTACAAGACACCAGAGACCCTGGAGCAGATCCCTGTACGTTTTCATCAGAAGTGCATTTGTGTACAGGATGTGGCCACAGACAAAGATGATTTGGCAGGGATGCCCGCGGCGGCGGACAAGCCACGGTTCCTGTTTGCCGGACGCCTACTCTACTGGAAAGGGATCCACTTGGCATTGCGCGCGATGGCGGAAATGCGTCAATCCGTTCCAGAGGCAATACTAACTATCGTGGGGGATGGCAGAGACCGTGTCTGGCTGCACGGCTTGGCACGGCAACTGGGTATCGACGAAGCTGTGGACTGGCGGGGCCAACTCCCGCGGAAAGAGGTGCTTGGAATCTACGCAAGCTACACGGCTTTTGTCTTTCCAAGCCTGCACGACTCAGGAGGGACGGTGGTGATGGAGGCCCTGTCGCAAGGGCTTCCGGTGGTCTGTCTGGACATAGCAGGTCCGGGCGCCATTTTGCCTGAAGACTGCGGCTTCAAGATCGCCGTTCAGGGCCGCACCGAGGAGCAGGTAGTCCACTTATTGGCCGAAGCCATGAAACAGCTTGCCTGCGATAAGGAGCTACGACGCAAACTTGCCGCAAATGCACTGGCAGCGGCGCGGCGACAAACCTGGCAAGCGGTGGTGCGCCATGCGTATGAGCAGGTTGAAAAAGTCCTTGTTACTCAGTGAACTCGGGAACAGCCCTCCCATGAGTTATCTGCACAGCAAGGAGCGGGCCGGCGAGCCGGGAGCAATCTTGCATGAAACTTCTTTTCTCCCGTGGCGGCGTACCCTCAAGGGGGTAGCTTCATCACAGAGAAAATGAAAATTGCACTAAGCTTCCGTTTCTGTCCTCCGGGGAGTTTGCAACGCTTCCAGCAGTAACTTGACCAGAAAAATGCTGTTATAGACTATGTAGCGCCTCCATAGACGCCGAGGCTCCTGGTATAAGCGGTAAAGCCATTCCAGGCCAAAGGTGCACAAGAGGCGAGGAGCACGCCTTTTCGTGCCCGCAACAATATCAATGGCCTGGCCCACCGCAAGCAGGACCGGCACGTTCAGTCTGTTCCTGTGCTCGTCGATCCAGATTTCCTGCTTTGGACATCCGAGCCCTACCCAGACCACATCCGGCTTGGCGGCATTGATGAGACGAACAACCTCTTCATCTTCCTCTTGCGTCAGCGGGCGGAAAGGCGGGCTGTAAAATCCGGCGATGTACATCCCCGGATTTCTTCGCTGCAGTTCCCCAGCGGCTTGGGCCGCTACACCGGCGCCTCCTCCATAGAAGAAGTGGCGGAGGTTCATCTTCGCCGTTGCCGCGCAGAATGCGGGCATGAATTCAGGACCGCACACGCGCTGTACATCCTTGCCGGCCTTTTTCCTGCCGTACCAGACCAGAGGCATGCCATCCGGGCAATTCAGGTCCGACTGCTGCAACAGCCGGGCAAATTCCGGATTTCTGATCCCTTCCACCAACATGTGTACGGTGCTGAAAGTGACCATTTTCCCCTTTTCGCCTTGCTCGATCCAGGAACTGACCGCCCGGATAGCCGATGGCAGATTCGTTCCAGCGATTTGTGCACCTAAAAGGCGAAAACGCGCCATCTCTGATCTTTCCATCTTGGCCTCCCTCCTGACCGCAGTAAGTAATAGAGTCCTTGTCCAAGGCGCTGCTGCGAATCGATTGCGGGGAAGAGTTCCGACCGGAACTGATTCAACATTAGCGGCTGAGGGGGAAACCAGAATGATTCTTTCCCAACATTGTAACGCGACTTTAACATACCAAGTTGTGTTCCTGCAATAGTTTATTAACCTAACTTTAGTACTGAAGCGCCTTCCGGCTGCGATGCTCTCCTGGTCCGCTCTCAGGTCAGATGGAGCCGCTTTGCTGTGCGCGTTGCCAGCAAAGCCAGTGTCCGCTCCACGCATTGATTGACCACCTGCTCCAGAGGGCGGGTCGCATCGACCAGCAAGGCGCGTCCGCGAAGCGCCGCGGAACTGAAAACGGTTCGATAGGCCTCGGCCTGACGCGCGGATTCTTCCGCGGAGACCTCCTGTTTTCTGGCCTGGAGCACATCAGCCGGCGCATCCAGGACCAGCATCAGATCCGGCATGGGAATCAGTGCGGCAACAAGGCGCGCCAGCCACGGCGACCCGCCATAGCGAAAGCGCCGCGCATCGATGAGCAGATCCTGATAATAGCGGTCGAAGACGACCAGAGTGGAGCGCACCAGGAGCGGGCGTACGCAGAGGTAATATCCCAGCACATAATCGACCCACAGGAACAGCAACTTCGCAACCGACATCAGCGCCCCACGCGGCGTCTGCCCATGGGGATTCGTCTTGTTCGTTTGTCCCACAGATGAGCCGCGGAGCAGGTTAGGCCGCAAATGAAAACAGGCAGTTCCTGCGAAGGCAGGGCCGACAGCGCGCAAGTACTCCGCAATCATGCTGGACTTTCCACTCCCGTCCGGGCCCATGACCGCCACGAAGAGGGCAGGCGGGCTGATCCAGTTCCTGATGCTTCGGGGCCACGACGGTGAAGCGGCACTTGCAGGAAGTTCACTCAAAAAAGTCCTCCGAAAAGGCAGCAAAGAAGTCGATCGGTGGGAGGATCATGGGGCATGATTTCCGTAAGAACTATAGTTTAATCTGTTATATTGAAAACGTTGCATGAAATCCAGAAATGATATTTCTGGTGCCCTCGCGCCGTGTGTGTCATCTTGAAAGGCACGCTCCGTCCATCAGATCCGGCGGCGCAGGTTCAGGGTGTCGCACTGAGGTCGGACAATATTCTTCGAAGTTCGGCCGCGAGGCGTAGGATGCGGGCAAATCAGATCTGAGAAAGGAGATTCCCAGACAGATGTATGACCATAAGCAATCGGTCATAGAGGTGATCCGTCATTTATTGTTCCGTTGTGGCCTCGCCGGCACGCATGACAAGCTTCGGCGCCGGTACGCGCGATATTCCGGGCATTTGCACACGCATGACATGACCGACGTCTTTTCGAAAATATATGCGAACAATGTCTGGGTCTTTAATGAAAAGCAGGATAGCCTGTCTGGTCCCGGTTCGACAAAAGCAGCGACTAGCGAACTTGTCGTTCGATTGTCGGATTTCCTCAGGGATGTCGGCTGTAGGCAGTTGGTTGATATCGGCTGTGGCGATTTCAACTGGATGCGAAACATTGAGGGTGAATTCGACTATCTGGGGATCGATGTGGTTCCGCAGCTCATCGATGCGCATAATGCCGCATATGCAAACGACAGGCGCCGATTTATTTGCATGGATGCAACTCGGTCGGCGATCAGTCCGGGCGATGTCGCCATTTGTCGGGAAGTCCTTTTCCATCTGTCATTTCGAGATGGGCTGCAGTTGTTGCGCAATATCAAGGCCGCGGGATTCAAATATGTATTGCTGACCAGCGACAAAAGCGTGTGGTTCAACTCCGACATCCGAAACGGCGATTTTCGCCGGATCAATCTGTCGAAATCGCCTTTCCGGCTCCCGGAACCTCAACGCGAATTCAGAGATGGCAAAGGATCGAGTGGGAAAGTCCTGGCCGTTTGGCCGGGGGCGGACTTGCCCGGCTGATCTGCGCATGATGCAATCATCCAGGTACGACTTCTACGACTCGCATGACGTTCATGCGAGTGCCGTGACAGAGGAAATGGCTGTGCCGCCCCTATCGTGAAATCTTGTTAAAAATGGAGGTCCCTGTGAAATCGTCTTCGGTCTTTCGGGGCGGGCTCTCGGTAATTCCCTTGTTGAAGCAGGTTAGGAAGCTGGATGAATCTTCGACTCCAGCACAACTTGTTCAGTTCTCAATGCAATTCCAGGCAATCAGGCCCGTTCAAGTGTACTCGGAGTTTCTCGAACTCGCGGAACTAGTGAAGAGGCAGAATTGCAAGTATGTGCTTGAGATCGGTACTTACAGGGGTGGTACGCTCTTCCTTTTCTCCCGGCTCTCGGATGCCAACGCCACTCTCATCAGTGTCGATTACTCTTTCGGCCTTGTAGGAAGAGTGCTGCGCATAGCCCGGAACGCGCTCAGTAGAAGATTGGTTCGCCGCGGGCAATCTTTATTCATGATGCACAGAAACTCCCACAGTCCCGAGACGCTTGCGTTGGTACAGAAAGTCTTAAAGGGACACAAGCTGGATTTCCTCTTCATCGACGGCGACCACCGCTATGAAGGCGTACGAGAAGATTTCAACATGTATGCCCCCCTGGTGCGAAGCGGCGGCTTGGTAGCGTTCCATGACATAACCCTTATTGTGCCGCCGGAAGAAGCGCATATGCAAGGAGTGGATAAGTTTTGGAATGAGATCAAGAAGGATTACACGCATACGGAATTCGTGCATGAAACAGGCAAAGCAGCGATGGGTATTGGAGTTCTCTGGGTGTAACTCAGAAGAATTGTTTGCATACAAGAGTGGCGCGATCTATATTCACTATTCAGGTTTGCCAGAGGGCTCTAGAATTCGCTCGTGAGAACCTGGGCTCCTGTGGTCGCAAGCTCCGTCGACCTTTTAAAGCCAAAAGTCACCCTTGATGGACCTCGAATCGAGGACGCAGAATTGTTGAGACCGTCAGAGGCAGAAGATTACATTAAAGCGGAAGCTGGATAGCCGGCTGAGCCTAGAGGCAAGAAGGGCAGGCCGGGTAAGTGGAAGGTTCTGCTTTCCGCATATGCCTGCGAGGCGGGAGGAGGCTTTGAACTGGAAACGGGTTGACAGTGGGCGTTGGAAATCTGGCGGCTGGCGCCCACGCGGCGTACGTGGCCTCTTGAAAGCTACATCCGTGTTTCAAATCTAGCGGCGCGGGTTCAGGGTGTGACGCTGAGGCGAGACAATTTCCTTTGCATCCCCAGTGGCAATCTATAAAATGTGACAGGACGAACGGGCGAGATCACAGCGCACACCTCTGCCGGCGTCCAGCCAGGCAGTATACTTTTTAGCGCTGAGGGAAAACAGTGGAGGCTAGGGTGCGGGAAGCAACGGCGGCCGAATGCGATGCGCGCGCAGATACGGCGGTTCCGAAGGGAATATATCGCCGACTCGTCGCGCTTTTGTCGCGCCGCGAGTCCTGGGCGCTTGCCGATCAGGCGATGGTAAGCGTCGCCAACTTTCTCTCCGGGATCCTGGTGGCGCGCCTGGTTGGCTTACGCGAATTTGGCGTTTTCTCGCTGGCCTGGGCCTCGGTGCTTTTTGTGAACGGCATTCAGAGCGCGTTGATCACAGCGCCCATGGTAAGCGTCGGCCCGATTCTTGAGACGCAAATTGGTCCCTGCTACTACGCCGCGGTGCTGTTACAGCAGACTGCGTTTTCCTGTGCGACCTCGCTGTTGGTGGAAGCGGGCGTCGTTCTGTCGTCGCATTTCTGGCCGGCATGGGGTATCCGACCTCTGGCACTGCCGCTTGCCGTATCCGTCTTTGCCTATCAGATGCAGGATTTCATGCGGCGCTACTTCTTCGCGACGCGCCGCGAGAAGATGGGCTTGCTGAACGATGCCGTGAGTTTTCTGCCGCAGCTCCTGATTCTCGCCGTCCTTTTTCTGGCGCACGACGTGGATTCGCGGATCGCGCTGTGGGTCATGGGGCTGACTTCGCTGGCAGGATTTGTCCTCGGACTCCTGACCTTCGGAAGCTACAAAATCGAATGGGGCGCTGTGCGGGCTGCGGCATCGCGGCACTGGCTGTCTTCCAAATGGCTTGTGGGCTCGGCCGTGGTGCAGTGGAGTTCCGGAAACTTCTTCCTGCCGGCGGTCGCCATCGTTCTGGGACCTGCGGCCGCGGGCGGAGTACGCGCCGCACAGACCCTGGGCCAGGTTCTGTTTGTCCTGTTCAACAGTCTGGAGAATTACCTGCCGAACGAAGCATCGAGGAGATTTCACAGCCATGGAATCGGCGCCCTGCGGTCCTATCTGCGGACCTGCAGGAAAACTCTGATGTCTGTCGCCGCGGTGCTTTGTCTGACCATTGCGCTGAGTGGACGCTTGCTGCTGACGTTCCTGTATGGACGTGCGTACGGCAGCTTCGCCGGAGTGCTGGCCATTATGATGGCCACATTCTTTGTGACCTCCGCCGCCCTTCCGGCGCGCTTTGGTCTGCGCGTTCTTGAAGACACCAGGCCGCTGTTCGCGGCACAGGTGGCCGCCGGTGTGTTGACGGTTGGTACCATCTTTCCGCTGATCGCGCATTTCGGAGTGACGGGAGTAGCTTGGACCTGGTTCGCGTCGCAGTTGCTGATGCTGGGCATCGTGTCCGTAGCGCTGATGAGCAGGATGAAGCGCGAGGCCGAGACCAGCCTATGAGAATCGTTCACATCGGCCCCTTCAAGATTGGGACGACCAACGGCACCTACAACGCCCATTGGTCGCTGGCCAAAGCGCAGGCCGCCGCCGGTGAAACGGTAGCCATCGTTCGCGTGGGCAAGCCAGTAACAGAGCAGCAGCGAGAGCTTGCCGCCGTCCACGGAGTCAAGCTGGTGGGCTTTCCCTGCGACCGATGGATGAACTTCTGGTCCGATTCTAATGGCGTGTTCGAGGCGATGCTGGACCAGTTTAGGCCCGATGTGGCGCATTTGCTGTATCTCCGCGTGCCCAAGTTTCACTACATCGCGCGCGCGTTGGAACGGCACGGCATCCCTTTCGTGATTTCCACTCACGGCGGATTGAACCCGACCGAGATGTGCCGTCGAAGCGTGAGGAAGAAAATTTACTGGAAGCTGGTGGAAAGCGGCGTGCACCAACGCGCCGCCGGAATTCACTTTGTCAGCCAGGCGGAGCGCAACAACTACATGCGAGATTTCGGGGCTCCGCGCCGGGCGGCGGTGATCCCCAACGCGGTTGAGGTACCGTCCGGGATTCGGTGGCAAGGCCTGCGCGATACGTCTGCCCCCCGGCTGGCGTTCTTTGGCCGTTATGACATCTGGCACAAGGGACTCGACCTTACGGCGGAAACACTGCGCCTGCTCTCACAGCAGGGACTGAAGCCGGAGTTGCATCTGTATGGCGGAATCAAAGGGCGCTTTGCCACAGCGGTCCATGATCTGCTGGCGAAATACCGCGAGATCCCTATCGTCGATCACGGCCTGGTGCTGGGCGAGCAGAAATTCCGTGCGATGGCTGAGTATGACTTCTATATTCAGCACTCGCGGTTCGAGTTGTTCGGCATCTCTCTGGTGGAGGCGATGGGGGTCGGCGTTCCGGCGCTGGTGAGCTCGGCCAGCGACCTTATGCCGGAGTTGAGGCAGAGCCAGGCGGCCTTCGAGATCCCGCTGGTTCCCGAGCGCGCGGCCGAGATACTGACTGCGATCCTTAAAGACCGCGATAGAATTGCCGAAGTAGCGGATGCCGGACGTCGCTGGATGCGGCAGCAATGCTCACCGGATCCCGTGGCCGTTAAAATGCGCGAGTTCTACCAGGAGTTCAATGTCTGAGACCATGAGCCGGCTACGCCTGGCTGAGGAAATCGCCGGCGCCTTCGAGCGCGAAGGCATACATTATGCCGTGGTGCACGGAACGCATGGCTATCCCAAAAAGATCGGCCGCGACCTCGATCTGGTGGTCACTCTGGAAGATGCCAGAAAGGCGATTTGTTTAGCTGTCGACAAGGCTGCCCAATGCGGATATCCCAAAGCCATTTCACGCTGGTCGCATTGGGGGATTTACCAGCTTTGCCTCATCCGCGAAGACGAGCGGGAAGGGCTGCCTCTGGATTTCTGCGTCGGCTTATGGCGGGCCAAATGGATCCAGGTGCTGAGCTCCGATCTTATGCGCAGGCTGATCGAAGGCGACGGCGCCATTGGCCCGTTCCGCGTATCGAAAGAGGGCATTTTCATCAAGACGTGCGTCCGTGGATTGCTGTGCGGAGACTTGTCCCGTTTCGGCGGCGACGAGTTTCCCATGCCGGTTGCGATTCCGGAACAAGTTGACCGCAAGTGGCTCCTTGGGGTCATAGGACGGACTGGTTTCTCGCTGCTCGCATCGTCCAGCGTGGGCCAGCTCGAAGCTCGCTATTCGCTGTGGGGATTGCAGGGCCGCTGGATCGCGCGTCACCCGATCGGCGCTCTCAAGAGCGTAGCGCAAAGCATCTTTTGCCGTATCCAGCGCGCGGCATTCGATGCCGCCGACGTGATTGTGGTGGAGACGCCCCGGCCCGATGCGGTTCGCCAGGCCGTCGAGGAGCTCAAGTCGGAGCTCAAGAAGTTGTTTCTGGAGCTGAGCTACTTCGAAGCTCCAAAGAACGGCATCGCGATGAGGCTTGGTGTTGCTTTCGTCTGGCGAAGGCTTCCCATTTCGGAATTTAGCCTCTCTGTTGTCGCCAAAAAAGCAAACGTCAGCCAAGGGAAGATCTGGTCCGGAAAAGGAAGAAAGTTCCTCGACGCCGAGTGCTACTGCGCTCTCCCCGATTCGGATGCGGAAACCATGCGCGAGCAGCTTCGCCGCAGCCTTCTGGATTTTGTGTACGCGCGCCATGGCGTCGGCTCCTGCAAATCATCGAAGGGCACATTCGAGCAACCTGCCGGATCTCGCCCGTAATCACCGTGACGGCCAACCAAAGGCGGCCACTTGCGGCCAGGTGAAAACTGGCCAAATTGAGGCGCTGACGCGTTAACTCCGACAGGGCACATTTGAGCGATTCTCCAGTTTGTGTGACGTTTCTTGTCTCATGCAAGGTGGCTTTTGCTTCCACCCCAGCGACGAAGACCTATGGCTGGGGACCCCGGTCGGAAAAGGCCACTCATCTGCATTGGGTTCGCTCTGCAGCGACTGGAGAACCGCTATAGCCTCTGTTGGCATGGGGAATGCATTATGAGAGTGCGCCCGTGCCTCAGAAGGAAGCTTGGGTGCCGGCGTAGCAACGCAGGGGCTTTGCCCCCGCACCCCCAGGATTTAACGCTTTGGTGCCTCTCCCGATAGGGAGTTTCTGCAAGCAGATGGCGAAAGGGGGATGCCGTAGCATCCCCCTGTATCGGTCGAGGCCACTGAGTCGGCGCTCGGGTTGCTTCCCAGCATGGCCCTATCCTCCGCTCAGTCCGAGCCAGATTTTACTGCGTCGGGAAGCGAGCTGCAACTTTGCGGTGAGCTCTAAAGGGAAGACAATTAACCTTGAGGGAAAGTGGTCCAGCTGAAGAATCACCTTCCCCCCAAGGAGGTACCCAGCATGCTGAGTAGCAATGTCAAGTATATCGGCCTGGATGTTCACAAGGAAGCGATTACCGTTGCGGTTCGCAATGGCGCGGGCAAGTTGGTAATGGAATCGATCGTCGAAACCAAAGCCAGGACTCTGCTCGATTTCCTCAATGGGCTGCGGGGAGAGCTGCATGTGACGTTGGAGGAAGGGACTTGGGCGGCGTGGCTGTATGACGTGCTCAAACCGCACGTGCAGGAGATCGTGGTCTGCAACCCGCGCCGCAATGCCTTATTAAAGGAGGGCAGCAAGAATGACAGGGTGGATGCGCGTAAGCTGTCGGAACTGCTTCGCGCCGGACTTCTGCGCGCGGTCTACCACGGAGAGAATGGACTTCGGACGCTGAAGGAGCTGACGCGCACCTACCAGGTGGTCAGCAAAGACTTGAAGCGGGTGATGAACCGGCTCAAGGCGCTGTATCGCAGCTGGGGCATTCCCTGTACAGGCACGCAGGTCTATGTTCGGCGCCATCGCGAGCAGTGGCTGCAAAAGATCAACGAGGCCGGGGTACGCCGCCG
>PLGM01000293.1 GCA_003139795.1 Acidobacteriaceae bacterium
AGAACCTGGCACTGTCCAGGTGTCTAACAATGCAGTGCGAATATTGTCGCGGATAAAATTGAGTAGAATCACAGACCCGTAAAGCGGAGGCTTTTCATAGTCATCCGAATTCCGCGACGAAGCGTGCGCCATGATTTCATAGGCCTGATAAGTTGGATAGTCAGGGTTATCGACGGAGAAAAGACCGCCCGTCGATGGGTCTTGTTCAAGAGAACTTGGGATCCCCATCCTCTCGAACTTCTCAATCAGAGCTCGATGCAACTCGCCGGCAAGCAAGGCAAGGAAAAGAAACTCCAGAGCCCCATGGGAAAGTGAATTCAGGTATTCGCCGAATACGGCAATTGGAGTTTTTTCGTCATATCCAGCCCGGTATGGTAATACAGAAAAACCGCTCCAACGCCATTCAAATGTTAGATAGGAGAGATGCCAAGTTAAGCGGGCGGTATAGTGAGAAGCCAAGGTTGCAATTCGGTTAGCATAATGCTGATTGATCTCTCCTGAAGGCGCGGAATCGCCAAACTCTGCTTTGAACCGTTCGCATTCCGTTTCGATCCGTTCCAGCGCTCTTTCGATCAAAACATCGTGGAGGGTCCGGATCCTGGACTCAGCATCCGGATAGTTCGTCCAGCAAAAATGGCAAAACTGCAAATGTTCGTACGGAATATTTAAGAAGCCGGGCTCGCCTTGATAATAATCGGCAAGTTTCCGTAGGTCTTCAGATTTGCAGATCAGCGCAATTTCGTTTCCAGCACCGTCGGGTTCTGTACATTCAAGCTCGTCGTCTTCCACTCCGGTTCTCCTTACAGTTCATGGATTGCTCGGTGCCCCAAGTCTCGGCTTTGAGACCTGGAACAGCACGACCCTCCCGCGAGCGGCGAGCGAGCGTTTGCCCTGCCGCAGGTGGTTACTTCGTCGCCAACTGCCGCAGCACATACTGCAGAATGCCCCCGTGCTCGAAGTAGAGGATTTCCTGCGGCGTATCGATGCGTATCCTGGCCTCGAACGTCTTTTTCTTCCCGTCTGCGGACGATGCCACCACCGCTACCGTGCGCCCGATCTCGAACTTCGAGTCCAGCAGCTCACGAAACCCGAAAATGTCATAGGTCTCTTCGCCGGTAAGTCCGAGCGACTCCGCATTCTTGCCCGCCTCAAACTGCAACGGCAGAATGCCCATCCCCACCAGGTTCGACCGGTGAATCCGCTCGAAGCTCTCGGCGATCACCGCCCTCACCCCGAGCAGCTTCGGCCCCTTGGCCGCCCAGTCGCGCGACGACCCTGAGCCGTACTCTTTCCCTGCCAGAATAATCAAAGGCACGCCCCGCTCGGCGTACTTCACGCTGGCGTCGAAGATGGACATTCCCTCGCCCTCGGGCAGCAGCCGCGTAACGCCGCCCTCGGTCCCCGGCGCCAGCCTGTTCCTCAGCCGCACGTTGGCAAAGGTCCCGCGCACCATCACTTCGTGATTGCCGCGCCGCGACCCGTAGCTATTGAAGTCCGCCGGCTTCACCCCGTGCTCTACCAGATATTTTCCCGCCGGCCCGTTCGCTTTGATGTTGCCTGCCGGTGAGATGTGGTCGGTGGTCACCGAGTCACCCAGCACCGCCAGCACCCGCGCCCTTGAGATTTCCGTCACCGGCGCGGGCGTCCTGGTAATCCCGTCGAAGTACGGAGCCTTGCGGATGTAGGTCGAGTCCGGCTCCCACTGGTACACATCGCCGGTCGGAAAGTTCAGCCCCTGCCAGTTCGTGTCGCCCAGGCTCACCGCCGCGTACTCCCGGCGGAAGCTCTCGCTGCTCAGCCCCCGCTCAATAGCCTCGGCCACCTCTGCCTGAGTAGGCCAAATGTCCTTGAGATAAACGGGCTGGCCTGCCTCATCGACGCCCAGCGGATCGGTCTCGAAGTTATGGCCGATCTTCCCGGCCAGCGCATACGCCACCACCAGCGGCGGGCTCATCAGGTAGTTGGCACGCACGTCCACGTTCACCCGGCCCTCGAAGTTGCGGTTGCCGCTCAGCACGCTCACCGCCACCAGCCCGTGTTCGTCGATGCTTTTCGAAACATCGGCGGGCAACGGTCCCGAGTTACCAATACAGGTGGTGCAGCCGTAGCCCACCACGTTGAAGCGCAGCTTTTCAAGGTAGGGCAGCAAACCGGCCTTGGCGTAGTAGTCGGTCACCACGCGCGAACCGGGCGCCAGAGATGTCTTTACCCACGGCGGCACGGTCAGCCCCTTTTCGACTGCCTTCTTGGCCAGAATCCCCGCCGCTACCATGACGGAAGGATTGGAAGTGTTGGTGCAGCTGGTAATGGCCGCAATCACCACCGAGCCGTGATCGAGATACGTGTCCGGATCGACGCCGAATCGCTCCTTGACGGTCGTCGTCACCCTCAATGCACTGTCATCCTGAGCGACCGAAGCGCGAGCGGAAGGAGTCGAAGGACCTGCTGTTTCTTTTCCAACGCCCGCATCGGTCACCGCTCCACGCTGCCAGGCAGCCGCCGTGCGCGACCCCAGCGGCTTGGCCGTCGGCGCCAGCAGGCTGGGCAGTTGAAGCTGAAAACTGGCCGCCGCGTCCTTCAGCAGCACGCGGTCCTGCGGACGCCTGGGTCCGGCCACGCTCGGTTCCACGGTGGCCAAATCCAGCGCCAGCGTCTGCGTGTACTCGGCCTCCGCCGAGCTGGCCGTGTGGAACAGATGCTGCTCCTTGTAGTAGGCCTCCACCAGCGCAATCTGCTCCTCGCTGCGCCCCGTGAGCCGCAAGTAACGCAGCGTCTCGGCGTCCACCGGGAAAATGCCGCACGTGGCCCCATATTCCGGAGCCATATTGCTGATCGTCGCCCGATCGGCCAGCGGCAACTCCGCAACCCCGGGCCCGTAGAACTCCACAAATTTGCCCACCACGCCCAGCTTGCGCAGCGCCTGGGTCACGGTCAGCACCAGATCGGTCGCCGTCGCGCCCTCCCGCAGCTTGCCGGTCAGCCTGTAGCCCACCACCTGCGGAACCAGCATGGAAACAGCCTGCCCCAGCATCGCCGCCTCGGCCTCGATGCCGCCCACGCCCCAGCCCAGCACGCCCAACCCGTTAATCATGGTGGTGTGCGAATCGGTGCCCACCACGGTATCAGGATAGGCGAACCGCTCTCGGGTTGGTCGCAGGTTGGCAAATTCGTTGCTCGGATAGCCAGTCAGTTCGGTCGGGAATTCTGGGGCGGCCAGTTGGTCCTGTTTCGCCTCTTCATCCTCCGTCGTAAACACCACGCGCGCAAGATATTCGAGATTCACCTGATGGCAGATACCCATCCCCGGCGGAACCGCCGAGAAGTTGCGAAACGCCGTCTGTCCCCACTTCAAAAACGCATAGCGCTCCCGATTGCGCTGGAACTCCAGCAGCGTATTGGCATCAAAAGCCCCGGCGGTGCCGAACTCATCCACCTGGACCGAATGGTCGATCACCAGTTCGGCCGGCACCAGCGGATTCACGCGCTCCGGGTCGCCGCCCAGCGTCCTGATGGCGTCGCGCATCGCGGCAAGATCCACCACTGCGGGCACGCCGGTAAAGTCCTGCATCAGCACCCGCGCCGGCATGTAGGCAATCTCCCGGCTGGGCTCGGCCTTGGCGTCCCAGTTGGCCAGAAACTCAATGTCCCCGGCCGTCACATTCACGCCATCCTCGCGGCGCAACAGGTTTTCAAGCAAAATCTTCAGGCTGAAAGGCAGCTGGCTCAGGTTGAATCCGCGCGCTTCGAGGGCGGGAAGCCGATACATTGTGTAAGACCGATTGCCGGAGGTCAGCGTGCTCCGGCTGTCAAAGCTGTTCATAACGGAACGACCTTTCTATCCGCGCACCCGCGGACGGATCTGAAGAAATCTCATTGCGAGCCTCCCAGCGACGGAGACTCGACCGGACACCTCGGCGCACAGTCCGAGGCCGTCCCGAAAAACTCTCAACAGAAAAGATTACTCAGAGGGGAGAACGCCGTCCACGGTCGGGCCGGCCGCGGTGAAAGCGCTTCAGCACCGGCGTCGATGAGATTCGGACTGCGGAACGGCTGAACATAGCAGACACTTGGATTTTAACGCGAAACTGCCAACCAGGGGAACAGGGGGCAACGGCGCAGCCTGCGCCTTATTTCGATTACCATTGAAGACGAGGGCGCAGCATGGAGAAGAGATCGGCCAACCCCTTTCGCCGTGGCCTGGGAGGAAAGGACGACTTTATCGCCGAGCGGTTTGTGCCGGGCGAGCAGTACAAAGCCAGGCAGTTGGAAATGGCTCAGAAGTTGATTGCCTCGGGCGTGGATCCCAAAGAAGTCGCAGAGATGTTCGCCGTTCCATTGGACCTGCTCGTTCCGGAAAGAGACGCTGAACTTTAACTCTATATCGCGCTACTGTACACCATGCCCCGAATGGCCCCGGCTATTTATCTGGATTCGATCCACTCTACGTAAGAGTGGGGCCGAGACCAAAGCCAACAGCCTTGGAGGCGAACCGGCCCAAGACATGAGCTATCCTTACGAAAAGGGCAAGTGGGGCTGTGCTCAAATCAAAGACATGAGGAACCCTGGCATGAACCTGTGCGCACGTTGGATTCACTTGACGGCGACCCTCTTGATCGGCGCCGTTGCCTATAGCCAAACCATGTCGCTCTCCCCGGCCAATCCCCCAGCGGCTGCTCAAGCGCCTGCTCACACTTGGCCCACGGTCGATGGCGCCGTCGTGCTGGCAAACTTCCGCTTCGGCGCCGGAGAGACGCTGCCGCAACTCAAGCTGCACTACCTCACCCTCGGCACGCCCCACCGCAACGCCGCCGGCCACGTCGATAATGCCGTGCTCCTGCTCCATGGCACCGGCGGCAGTGCCCACTCGCTGTTGAACCCCCTGTTCTCGAATGTGCTCTTCGGCCCCGGCCAGCCGCTCGACATCACGAAGTATTTCCTCATCCTGCCCGACGACATCGGCCACGGCGAGAGTTCCAAGCCCTCCGACGGCCTCCACGCGCACTTCCCCGCCTATGACTACGACGATATGGTGCGCAGCCAGCGCATGATGCTCGACGACATGAAGATCGACCATCTGCGCCTCATCCTCGGCACCTCAATGGGCTGCATGGAGTCGTTCGTCTGGGGCGAGACCTACCCCGGCTTTGCCGATACATTGGCGCCGTTCGCCTGCCTGCCGGTCCAGATCGCCGGCCGCAACCGCATGATGCGCTATATGGCCATCCAGGCCATCAAGCAGGACCCCGCATGGATGGAAGGCGAGTACAAGACAGAGCCCGTCCAAGGCCTGCGCAGCGCAAACGAAATGCTCCTGGTGATGGGCTCCAGCCCGCTGCAGATGCAGAAGCAAGCGCCTACGCGCGAGCTGGCGGAGAAGTATGTGGACCAGTACCTGGCGCGCACTGTATCTGCCACCGATGCAAACGACCTGATCCTTTACGTCAACGCCAGCCGCAACTACGACCCCAGCCCGCACCTGGACCGGATCACCGTGCCGGTGCTGTGGATCAACTCCGCCGACGACTATATCAACCCGCCGGAGTTGGGTATTGCCGAAAAGATGGTCAAGCGCATGCCCAACGCGCGTTTCATTCTTCTTCCCATCTCCGACGCCACCCGGGGCCATGGAACCCATACAGCCGCCGCAGTATGGAAGGACTACCTGATCGAATTCCTGCGCGCCACAGAGCCCAAACCGTAGCTCGACCGGGAATCTCCCGGATCCTTGCAATTGAACCCCGCGCCGGAGTCCCTGCAATCCCGATCGGCATTTCCGCACCGCAAGACCTCGCACTGCACTGCTTCTATACTGGTGTTGTGATGCCTCCAACCAGCGAGGAACCGCCAAAGTCCAGCTATTGGGTCGGTTTCCAGGGTCTGTACTCGCGTTTTTACGCCTGGCTGCTACGCCGCATGCCAACAGAGCGGCAGCGCCTGCTGGCGGTCACCATCCTGGCCGGCGGGCTCTGCGGCCTGGCCGCCGTGGCCTTTCACCTGAGCATCATGTGGTTCGAGACGCTATTCATCGACCGCGCCAACGCCGCCCCCGGCCACAGTTGGATCTGGTGGACCATCCTCTCCCCTGCCATCGGCGGCCTGGTTGCGGGTGTTGGGCTCACCTACTTTGCCCCCGCCGCAGCGGGTAGCGGAATTCCCCAGGTCAAGGTGGCCTACACCCTGCGTTACGGCCTGGTCACTGTTCGAGAGACGATCGGCAAGTTCATCCTCTGCGCCACCCAGATCGGCTCCGGCGCTTCGCTGGGCCTTGAAGGACCCACCGTGCAGGTCTGCGCAGGCGTCAGCAGCATGCTGGCCCGCATGGCCCGGCTCAGCCCCAAAAACTCTCGCCGCATGGCCTCGGTGGGCATGGCGGCCGGCATCGCCGCGGCCTTCAACGCCCCCATCGCCGCCGTCACGTTCACCCTCGAAGAGCTGGTCGGCGACCTGGACCAGACCATGCTCTCCGGCGTTATAGTCGCCGCCGCACTCGCCGCCGTCGTCGAGCACTCCGTCCTCGGTTCCACCCCCATCTTTCATGTGCAGGCCAACTACACGCTGAGCAAGGCCTCATCCCTCGTCTGGTACGCGCTTCTTGGCCTGCTGGCAGCCATTGTCTCGGTAGCCTTCACGGATTCGCTGCTCGGTCTGCGCGCCTGGTTCCAGCGGCTCTCGGCGGTGCCCCGCTGGGTCCAGCCGGCCATCGGCGGCGCGGCCACGGGCGGGATGGCCGTAGCGGCGCTCGCCCTCTTCCATCTGAACGGCATCGCCGGCGATCCCTACAGGACCCTCACCATGGCTCTCACCGGCAAGATGACGGTGACTGCCATGGCCGTCTTTTGCCTGCTCAAACTCGCTGCCACGGTCAGCTCCTACTCCAGCGGCGGCTCGGGCGGCATTTTTGCCCCGGCGCTCTTCATGGGCGGCATGCTGGGCGGCGCGGTCGGCTACCTTGATGTCTCGGTCTTCCATCACCCCGCCGACTCCATCGGAGCCTTTGCCGTGGTCGGCATGGGCGCGGTCTTTGCCGGCATCGTCCGCGCCCCCATGACCTCTGTGCTCATCGTCTTCGAGATGACCGGCGGCTACGGCCTGGTGCTGCCGCTGATGATCGCCAACATGAGCGCCTTCGCCCTGGCCCGCTACTGGCGCCGCATCCCGGTCTACGATGCTCTTCTGGCGCAGGACGGCATCCACCTGCCCCACGGGAGCGGACCGTTTGACCCGCACGATAACGACTACCTACCCGTGATCGATGCCGAGGCAGCCCACTAGCGCGTCTCCAATTCCCGTGCCCTTGCCAGCTGTGTGCAAGGTGGCGCAGTTCCACACCGGAGGAGGACAAGCCACTCTCTCGCAGCCCTCGCATTTCCTCGCCAGCTCGACTGAACGACAACTCCGCTGGCTTACCGCTACCGCGGCTCCATGTTGTAAAGGAAGAACGCCCGCAGCTCCAGGTACGGCCCGTGAAAATCCCTGGGCAGCGGCGGATAGTCTGACCCCGTCAGTGCTCCCCACGCCGCCCGATCCAGAGCTGTGTCGCCGGAGCGGCCCTCCAGCACCAGGCTCCCATCCATCAGCCGCCCGTTGGGCAGCACCTTGAACCGAATCGCCACCATCCCCGACTTCAGAATTGGCGGATTCACTTCGTCGGGAATGAGCGGGTCCCAGGTGTGCTCCGTCTCCCAATGCCAGCGCTGCAGCCAGGACCGAAAATCCACGCCCTGCGTGTCCGACAAAACCTCGACGCCGCCTGAGCCGGCCCCAGGATGACGAGCCAATCCACCCCCTCCCAGGTTGCCCGCGCTGCCCGAGCCAGGAGCGCGCGAGGCGCCCTTCATCGCATCCCGTAGCTGGTCGGCCGGGTTTTGCGAACCCATGGCAAAGTTCGGCCGCGCCGGTACCGCCGCCGGACGCGGCGCCTCCACCTGAGGCTGCTGGTTCGCCGGAATTGGTTGCGGAGCCGGAGGCTCTGCAGGAGCCGGCGTGGCTGGCTGCGGCGCTGGCGCCGGCGCGGGTGGCGGCGTGGCCCGGTTCAACGCCTCCAGCGTCTTCTTGTCGATCATGGGCTGATGTTCCGGAACCGGCTTGATGGTCGCCTTGGGCGGCACTTTCAGAAAAGCCTCCGGCGGCGAATCCAGATAGGTGAAATCCTTGTGCTGCTTGATCGCGTTCTGATCGACGACCTGCGGCACCTTGAATACATACTTCGGAATCCATGTTACCGCCGAGAGCAGCGCCAGGTGAAACAGAATCGCAATCCAGAACCCCTCGCGCAACCGTGCCCAGCGCCGCTCGTCCTCGAGCTCGCTGATCATCTCCAGCAATTCGTGCGTGTCGTAGTCCACCCAGCGCGAACCCCGAGCCACCGGAGACGCAGGCTCGCGCGGTTCCCCGCCCTGAGCCGGACTGCCCCGCTCTGCGCTGCCGGTCTCCTGGCTCGTCTCCGCCGGCCCCTTGGGCTCGTTCACGTTGGTTGGCGCTTCGCTGGTGGGCATTCGTTTCTGAGGAGCCTCCACGGGCGCGCCCGCGCCCTGCCGGCTCCCTTTCGAGTCCTTTCTATCTATTCTCTCATTCCACGGAAATCCGTGCGCTTGAGCCCCGCCCCGTACAATGTTACCTGACCATAAGACGGACTACCTGCCGGAAGGGGACCCTGTTTGAAGTCGTTTTTTGCTCGCATCATGGCCAAGTCGAAGCTCCTGCTCCTGCCGTTTGCAGCTAAATTCGGCTTTTGGGGCATCGGCGCGCTCGCTCTGCTGGACTCCTCCACCATCCCCATTCCCATGGATTTTTTTCTGGCCGGCTATGTGTGGGCCGACAAGAACCACTTCTGGCTCTATTGCCTGCTGGCCTCCGTCGGCTCTGCGCTGGGCGCCCTCCTCCCCTACGGCCTGGGCCGCGCCGGCGGCGAACTCTTCCTCCTCAAGCGTGTCAACCGCGAGCGATTCGAGAAGATGCGCACCCGCTTCGAGCGTCAGGAGTTCCTGGCCATGATGATTCCTTCCATGCTGCCGCCGCCCACTCCATGGAAGGCCTTCGTCTTTGCCGCCGGCGTCTTCGAGATGCGCGTTGCGCCCTTCATGCTGGCCGTCTTTTGCGGCCGCATGGTCCGCTGGCTGGCGCTCTCGCTTCTGGTCCTCAAACTGGGGCCCGGCGCGGTGCAGGTTGTCGAACACCACTCCCTCACCCTGGTCGCCATCGTCGGCGCCGTTGCTGTGGTTGGTTTTGCCTGGTGGTGGTTCAGAAAAAAACGCGCCGGCAAGCTGCTCGAAGACTAGCAAGCCTTCAAATCCAGTTCAATCAAGCAACTTTTCAATCTCCGCCAGATCGAATCGGCAGGCGCTTCCGGGAAGATCGAATGCGGCAGAAGGCAGCTTCCCCAGTTCTCCCCCGCTGTAACGGAAATGCGTCCCATTGGGGTCGAGAACCAGAATTGTCTGAATGCCCATCCGTTCATAGTCGGCGAGCTTGTTCATCATTCGCGAGACCGTATCCTCCGGCGACAGAATCTCGAACACGGCAATGGGCGGATGGGTAATCACCTGCTCTACGGGAAGGTTGCGGTCGAGAACCGTAACATCGGGAACACGAAAGTTCCCGTGAGACACCTGCACGCGCAACTCGGGGCGAACTCGAACCCGCCACTCCTTTGCGTGTTGTGCAAACCAAAGCTCAATCGCATGCTGCCAGGAAGAATGGTCGAATTCGCCCATGGGCCTTTCCTCGATCACGCCGTCCACATACTCCGCGTCCGGCTCGTAGGAGCTGCTCAGGTAGACTTCGACCGGCACGCGCGTAACCTGCGCTGAGGCTGCCATGGCTCCTCCTCCCACGTGAATTCGATCGGAAGCATCCAACCGCGGAACCTGGCGGATTACGGCTCGTCGAACCGTTCCCTGGCGTCAGGACCCCAAAATCGCCTCAGCGGCCGGCGCCGCATGCATCCGCCGCACCAGCACCGGAACCCCAAACGCCACTCCGGCCACGAGCGCCGTCGAGAGCAGGTCGTTCCGGTAAAAAGGCAACGCCGCCACAAAGCACGCGCCCAATCCGCCCAGCGTCCGCGGATACATTCCGCCGCCCACCCAGACCGCATAGTTCGAAAGCACGAAGAACGACGTCGGCCCCAGCAGCGCTCCCGCCGCCACGCGCACAAACGTCGTCCGGCTCCGCAGCAGAATCTGCCCCAGCGCCATCGCCATCAGGTACCACGCCCATGTCGTCACATACCACTGCCAGCGGAAGCTGTAGTGGTAGGCATACACGGTCAGGTAGTAGTCGGTGGCCACCAGCACCGCCAGCGGAGCCAGCATCTCCCGCCACGGGCGCCGCGCGCCAAAGTACAGCAGCGCTCCGCCCACCGCGGTAAAGTTCCACCACCCCGCATGGGGCAGCAAACGGCTCAACACGGCAACCAGCAAAAGCAGATAAGCGGACATGAACACCTCAATCTCAGGATTTCCGGAAGCATTTCACAGAGTAGGGAAAGCGGTCCGGCAGGGCGATAGCGCTCTCTTCATTCTGCGGTCCGCACGCCTCCGGGTCAACATATACTATTTCACCCGGTAAACAATTCTTTTCATTGGAGACAAACAGCCGCGCTGGGCGCACGCGCGCCAGCACCGATAAGCCTCAGAAAAACGGATTCTCGCGCCACCGGCAGGGTTCGATTTGCACCTGGATGAGAGGCAGGCGCCTTCCACCGGCCTTGCAAAAAAACTCTTGCAACGAGTGTACTATCTGTTATAGTACACACATGGTTCCATTCCGAGTTACATTCCGCGCCGGCGTCTCGATCTTCGAGCAGGTCGTCTACGCGTCGATAAAAGCCATGGTCTCCGGTCAATTGCACCCCGGCGACCCCTTTCCCTCCGTCCGCGCCTTGAGCAAGGAGCTCAAGATCAATCCCAACACGGCCCACAAGATCGTTGCCCATCTGGTCAATGAAGGACTGCTTGAAACTCGTCCCGGCATCGGCACCGTGGTCGCCGTCCTTCCCGATTCCACCCGGAAAGAGCGCACCCAACTGCTGGGTCATGAGATCGAGGAGTTGGTGGTTGAAGCCAAGCGCCTGGGAATCGAACTTGCGGAGATGCTCTCCTCGATCTCCGCTCACTGGAAGCGCCTCAGCGGCGATTCAACGCGCGCCAACAGCGCCGCCAAGCCCACAGATGGAGGTAGCGAGGAACGATGAACCCCACGATCCGTACACAGAGTCTCTCCAAACGATTCGGCCGTACCATCGCCGTCGACAACGTCGGTCTGGCCGTGCCCGAGGGCGCCATCTATGCCCTGGTCGGCGCCAACGGCGCGGGAAAAACTACCCTGATCAAGCTATTGATGAATATCCTACGCCCCAACGCGGGCAGTGCGCAGGTGCTCGGCATCGATTCTCACCGCCTCACGGGCGAAGCCTTCAACCGCATCGGCTATGTCTCTGAAAACCAGGAATTGCCCGACGGAATGACCGCCGGCGGAATGCTCGATTACTTCCGCGCATTCTATCCCAACTGGGACCGCGCCCTGGAACAGCAACTCGTCCGCCAGTTCGATCTTCCGCTCAAGCGCAAGCTTAAGCATCTGTCGCGCGGTATGCGCATGAAGATCTCCTTCGCCAGCTCGCTTGCCTACCGTCCGTCGCTCATCATCCTCGACGAGCCTTTCTCCGGCCTCGATCCGCTGGTGCGCGATGAATTGATCGAAGGCCTCATCGAGCGCGCTCCGGAAACCACAATCTTTCTCTCCTCCCATGATTTGGCGGAGATCGAAAGCTTCTCCAGCCACATCGGCTATCTGCAACAGGGCCGCTTGCTCTTTTCCGAATAAATGTCAGCCCTCAGCAATCGCTTCCGTGAAGTCACCGTAACGCTCAGCAACCCGGCGCCACTCGCCGCCAATCTTCTCGCCTCGTGGCTCGAACCGCAGACCGTCGACTGCGTCCTCCGCTTCGTCCACAGCGACTTCAACGAAGGCAACTCTCCGCGCGAACTGTCAGAACGGTTTTCGTCCGCACGCGACATTTCTTTCGAGCCCATGTCTCTGCGCCAAATCTTTCTGGCCATCGCCAAATCAAATCGCGGCGCGGCCAACCAGAATCCCACTCAGGAGAAAGTCGCATGAAACAAATCCTGCATATTTTTGTCAAAGACGTTCGCCGCTTTTGGATTGAGATTGCCGTCCTGCTGGCGCTGATCGCCGCCGGTGTCGGTATCTACTCTTACGTTGAGACCATTGATCCAATGGCCAAATTCGGTTCCAGCGGTGCCATCAATGTCGCCAATAATCTCAAACAGACACTCATCCTGTTTGTGGCTCTGGTTCCCATCGGCTGGTGGCTCCTGATCTCCCGCGTCATCCATGCGGAAAGATTGGTGGGCGACACGCAGTTCTGGATCACGCGACCTTACGAATGGACCAAGCTGCTGGTGGCCAAGCTGCTCTTCCTGGCGGCGTTCATCTATCTGCCCCTCCTCGTGGCGCATGGCATCATCCTCGCAGAGACCGGCTTTTCACCGCTCGCCTATACGCCCGGCCTGCTCTACAATCTGCTGCTCTATACTGGCCTGTTTCTGCCGCTGACAGCCCTGGTCACCGTCACCTCGAACTTTGCGCGATTGACGCTCACCCTGCTCGGCGCGCTGCTCGCGATCACTCTGGCCAGTGTCATTCCGCCCCTCGTAATGAGAGAGACGTACGCCCTGGAGTTGCACGCGCGTATCGAGTTCATCCTCGCGCTGGTGATTTCCATTGCGGTGATTCTGCTCCAGTATTGGCTTCGCAAAACGCGGCTCTCGATCCTGCTGCTGATTGCCTTTCCGCTCCTGATTTGCGGGATCAACTTCATCGACCTCGACAGCCTGCTGATGAATCGCAACTATCCGTCCACTGCCACAACAACGTTGCAGGTTTCTTTCACACAAGACAGAGACCACGCACCCAACATCTGGACGGGGATGGGCGGTGGCCATCAGATGTTTCTGCAACTTCCCATTCAGGCCTCCGGCATCGCAGATGGCACTGGAGTCATCAGCGATAGCGCCCGGATCGAGATCGTTGCTCCCGACGGCTCACACTGGACTTCCAAGTGGGACTCGCAATTCCATTGGAAGATCTTCGCCAGCCACAGGGAAGAGACGCCGATTGTCATGATTCCAAAAGCAGTCTATGAAGAGTACAAATCCACACCGCTGACCGTGCATGTGACGATGGCCCTCACACAGATGAAAGCCGGTAAGGTCACGCAGATTGCGCTGCCCGCACCGAATCATGAGTTCGCCGTTCCAGGCTTCGGGCTTTGCGCTATGCCGTGGGACAACCACCATCTCTCTTGCATCTCCGCCATGCCGCAGCCGCTGGTCTACGTCAGCGCCCATACGGCAGCGACACCGTGCGCAAATCCAATTCCAACCCGTGTACCGGACAGAGAGGATCGCAGCCGCGCCTGGGCGGGCTCCATCGATCCTGCTCCGGCAGAGTTGGTATTTATGCTCAGCGGCTCCTTTCCAACGATTTGGAATGAGGACGAAGACAAGCAGCTACGCACGGAGTGCGCAGGCTTGCCCATCACATTCACCGAGTACGAGAAGACGGGCCGCACACAAACCAGCTTCACCATCAACGACTTTCATTTGCCCGCGCAGGGGACGAACTAAAACGAAAGCGAGTAAATCGAAAGTGGAATGTGCTTTGAAAGTGTGCGACCTTAATCGTGCCCTTTCAAAACAAGCGGGAGTGGCCTACCGCTGCTCCCGCCCACCCATCGCCTCGCCCGCATCCTCGTGGCCGTCCACGATATAAACCCAGCCGCCGAGCGGGCTTCGGCCGGTGGCCCTCCCTGTGCCGAGATAGGAATAGGCAAAGCGCAGATCGCTGAACTCGACAGTCGTCCAGGTCCGGTTCGGCCCGAGTTCGGGCGCATTCATGCCGGCAACCGGCTCCTGGCCCACATCCCGCACCACCGCCCACGTCCCCCAGTCCAGGTACGCCTGCCCCAGCGGCGTCCGTTTCGCCGCCTCGGTCGCGGCGGTCGCGGACGGCTTGAAAAGCACGTCGCGCCGCGGGTCGCTGTCGATCTCTCCGCTTCGGGTGTCGATCTCCGCGGTCTGGTAAAAATCGGCCGTCTCCAGAATCGCGTGCCAGCGGAATGGATTGATGGGGTAGGGCTCCAGTGCAACGCGCTTCACCGGCACCGCTGTGATCTGCGTGTTTTCGACCAGCGCCTGCGCGTGCGCGTGCTCCGCCCAGCGCCAGCCCCACAACACCACCATGCCGGCCAGTGCGAAAATCGCCCACCCTCGTCCGCGAAACTCCTTCCGCCGTGCGCCAATCTCCCCGGCCACCAGCCCCAGCAGCCCCGGAATCACAAGCCCCGCCAGCAGCAGCGCCCACAGCACCGGCTCGGCGATAAACACGAAACTGCCCGCATACCAGCGCGGATTGAAGGGGAAAAACGGTCGCAGCCCATAGTTGTTCGTCCAGTCCAGCAGCAGGTGGCTCAGCGCGGAAATCAGCGCCGTCGAATACAGCCAACCCCAGCGCACCGGCTGCGGCAGTCTTGGACCAGGCGCGCCTCGCTCCACCGTTCGCGCCGGCGCCGCCGCCAGCTTGCGCCTTCTGTGCGCCTCCACCCATCTGTTAAGCAGCCACACCAACCCCACCACCACCCCGGCCACCACCGGTGCACCCAGGAACGTGTGTGTAATGCCGCGATGATGCTTCAACTCCTCCACCGGCCCGCCAAACGCCCACAGCACGTCCAGGTCGGCAGCCTCGGCCGCCAGTATCGCCGCCAGCGTGGCGTAGACCGTCTTGCGGTTCAGTCCCGCTCTGCCAATGCAGGCCCCGACAAGAAAGTGAGTGACAGGTTCCATATCGTTCTGCCAACCATACTACCGTGCCCCGCGGCCTCCTATAATTCACCCCATGGGCGACCCCACCAACCCAAGCTCAGGCCCGGCTCAACGCGCCGAAGAACTGCGCGCCGAACTCCGCCGCCACGAACACCTCTATTACGTCCTCGATGCCCCGGAGATTACCGACGCCGCCTACGACGCGCTGATGAACGAGCTCAAGCGCATCGAGGCCGCGCACCCTGAGCTGCTCACCCCCGGCTCGCCTACCCAGCGCGTGGGCGGCAAACCCGCCGAAGGCTTCCAGAAGGTACGCCACTCGCGCCCCATGCTCAGCCTGGACAACGCCTACTCAGCCGAGGAGCTGGCCGCCTGGGACCGTCGTGTGCGAGCCTTAGCGGGGCCACGACCTGGTGCGGGCTTCGGCTCGGAGATTGTCGAGATGGAAGACGAACAGGCTTGGGATGAAATCCGGCGCGAGTCAGTGAGCAGCCTGCCCGTCGAATACATGGCCGAACTCAAGCTCGACGGCCTCAGCGTGGCCCTGCACTATGAAGCCATTGAAGGTGGTGGCGCTCGTCTTGCGCGTGGCATTACCCGCGGCGATGGCCAAACCGGCGAAGATGTTACCTCCAATATCCGCACCATCCGCAGCGTGCCTCTCACCATCTCCGCGGACTGCTTGAAGAAGGCCAGCTTGCCGCCCACCTTCGAAGTCCGCGGCGAAGTAGTCATGCCCGAAGCCGCCTTCCTGCGCCTGAATGAAGAGCGAGAGCAGCAAGGCTTGCCTCCAGCCGTCAACCCCCGCAACGCCGCCGCCGGTACGCTGCGCACGCTCGAACCCGGCATCGTTGCTAATCGCAGGCTGGTCTTCTTCGCCTATTTCCTTCTCGTCAACGGCGACTACCTTGAACAAGGCCAGCGCGCCACGCTCGATACTCTGGCCGTTCTCGGCTTCCGCGTCAATCCCCACCGCAAGCTGGTCGCCTCGCTCGAGGAAATGACCCAATTCATCGATCAGGCGGAGACCGAGCGAGCAACGCTCGGCTACGAGATCGATGGCGTGGTCCTCAAGGTCGACTCCCACGCCACTCAGCTGCGCCTCGGCTATACCGGCCGCGCCCCGCGCTGGGCCATCGCCTACAAGTTCACCGCCAAATCCGGCATCACCCAGGTCCGCGAGATTACCGTCCAGGTAGGCCGCACCGGCAAGCTCACCCCTGTTGCCGAACTCGCCCCCGTCTTCATCGGCGGCACCACCGTCAGCCGCGCCACACTTCACAACGCCGACTTCATTGAGCGCCTCGGCCTGCTCGTGGGCGACTGGGTGCGCGTCGAGCGCGGCGGCGACGTGATTCCCAAGGTCGTCGAAGTCATCGCAGACGCCGGCCACCCCAGGGGTACGCAGGCCTTTCAGTTTCCTACCCAATGCCCGGAGTGTCAGAGCGAGGTCGTCCGCACCGAAGGTGAGGTGGACTACCGCTGCGTCAACGCCGACTGTCCCGCCAAGCTGCGCGAGAGCCTGCTCCACTTTGGTCGCCGCGAGGTCATGAACATCGAAGGCCTCGGCGAAGCGGTGGTGCAGCAACTGCTCGATCGCGGCCTGGTGCATAGCGTGGCCGATCTCTATGCACTGACCACGGAGCAGCTGGCCGCGCTCGACCGGTTCGCCGAAAAATCCGCACACTCTCTCTTCGAAGAGATCAAGAAATCGAAACGCGCCGGCCTGGCCCGTGTGCTGATGGGCCTGGGTATTCGCTTTGTCGGCGAACGCACCGCCGAGCTGCTGGCCCGGGAATTCGGCTCCATCGGAGTTCTTGAAAGAGCAACCACCGAAGAACTGGAGCGCGTGGAAGAGGTCGGTCCGCGCATCTCCCAGGCCATTCTGGAGTTTTTCGCGCAGCCCGCAAACCAGGCGTTAATCGAAAGCCTCGCCACGGCCGGCGTGGATATGACCGCGGAGAAGAAGCGGCGCTCGTCGCAGTTGGCGGGATTGACCTTCGTACTCACCGGCACGCTGCCCACGCTCACCCGCGACGAGGCCAAGCGAAGGATCGAGGCCGCAGGCGGCAAGACCGCAGGTTCCGTCAGCAAGAAGACCAGCTACGTGGTAGCCGGCGAAGAGGCAGGCTCGAAGCTCGACAAAGCCCTCGAACTCAAGGTTCCGGTGCTCGACGAGGCCGCACTTCTTGCACTGCTGGCAGGCCCAATGGCGGAAGAATAGACGGCGCCTCACGCACCTCGGGACGAAGGCTTCTGGAGCTCCGCAGGCGAGACCGGCCCCAGGGCAGCAACGGAAACACGACCACGAGAATCAGCAACACGTCCATCCGCACGGCAGCCTCCCACTCGGCCAACCCCTCTCAGGAACCGGACCGGCGGCGAGCGGCGATGTCCGGACGCCGCTCGACGGCGCGCAGCTCCCGCTCCCGCTCCCGCTCCCAGGCTTCGGCGCGCCAGTTGCGCGACGCATACCGAGGCGGCTCGTCTGCAGCCGCGGGCTCCTCGGCTTGCAGCCTTCCCGGCATGGCAACCAGTTCAGCCTGAGCCCTGAGCGGCAGCCGCTTGGGCAAAACCGGCACCGGCGGCGTCAGCAGCCGCGAGGACGACTCAACCTCTACAAATGCCGCGTCCGAGGTCAGGCTGCAATCGGTGGCCACCGTCTGCTCCGCCACCTCGCTTTCCTCCGCGGCCCCAGGCTGCACACGCACCGCAATCGTCCTGGCCATGAATTCGTCCACCAGCTTGTGCAGGCAGGTCTGCCCGCACAGATGCTTCATCCCGGGACGCAGCCGGTTGCGCGAATTCCACCCACTCACCCGCAGTTCCCCGCCTTGGTCATAAGCTACAAACCAGTGGTTCGTCTGCTTCTTCTCCGTTCCGCAGATGTCGCACGATATCGCCTGCCGGATCACCGCATTTCCCCCAGTCCGCACAGCCTTCCCGCGGCTTGGCCGACTCCGATCGTCCCTTCCCGCCTCGGCGCGCGGACACGGGCGGTTACCCGCAGCCAACGCGGGCAACCCTATTGGAGAACTTTCCGAATCGCCCTCCTCCATTTCATCGCGTCTCCGAGGAAATCGGTGAGATCGAAGGGGAAAGAATCGGAAGGTGGGTCAAATCAGAACAATCGAAAGCGGAAACGTCCTGAAACGGAACACTCAGCCAGATGCGATTGAAAGAACGGGGGGAGAAACTGGTCGCCCTCTCAATACCCGCGCCCAGCCCTGGCTGTGGCTTCGGCTGAACGCGCCGGAAAGGCTTCCGGTGCTCAGAAATCCCTTGCCCAACTCAGCTTTTCCGCAGCCCACTGGATTTACTGCCGTGGCGCGAAGTACCCCTTCTTGGCGCGCGCCTGGTAGCGCCGGTCGTTGCAATAAAGATAGATCGTGCGAAAGGCCCCGTCGTATTTGAAGTCGGCGGGCGTATAGGTCAGCGCGTACTGGCTGCGCAGCTCTTCCTCGATTTCGTGGAAGCTGTTCGACATTTCCTCGACCGAAGGCGGGAAGAAGACCTGCCCGCCGGTGGCCTCTGCCATCTGCGTCAGAACCTTGTCGCCCTGGCCGCGGCTGGGCGTCCAGTTGGTGCTGATGGCGTAGATGATGGTCTCTGCCCGCTCGCACTCCTTGATGACCTCGTCCGGGTGGACCCGGCTCTGGTTGTCGTCCCCGTCGGAGAGCAACACAATAGCCTTGCGTACCGGCTCGGGGCCGCGCTCTGTAAGCAGCTTGTCCCTGCACGCCGTGTAGACCGCGTCGAACAGCGCCGTCCCGCCGCCGGGGCGCAGCCGGTTCACGCCCGTCTCCAGAGCGTCGATGTTGTTGGTCCAGTCCTGCGTCACCGTGGGCGTCACATCGAATCCCATCACGAAGGCGCGGTCGCTGCGCGCCTTCAGAATCTGCAGCAGAAACTCGCTCGCGGACTGCTGCTCGAACTGGAACCGGGAGCGAATCGACGTGCTGGCGTCGATCACAATCCCCACCCGTAGCGGCAGATTGATTTGCTGGTGGAAGGAGTTCACCTTTGCTGGCGCCTTCTGGTCGTCGAGCAGCGCAAAGTCGCTTTGCTGGAGGTTGGCAATGTAGTGCCCACGCTTGTCCGATACGGTGAAGATGAGGTTGACCTCATTCACACCCAGCCGGACGATTGTGGGCGCATTCACATCGGCCTGCGATTCGGTGGACTGTGCCCCCGTCGGCTGCGGCGCCCGAGCTTGCGCAGGCTGCGGCGCCGGAGTTTGCGCGGGCGGTGCCACTGGCGGAGTTGCTGTTTGCTGCGCTGAAGCTGCGGCCCAGGAAAACGCCGCCGCAAGCACGAGGCCGAATACCCGGGGTCCCCAGCGATGGGTCTTTGTCGCTGGGGTGGTTTTGATCTTTCTGTTCATAGCTCCCTCATTTTAGCAATCGCGCCCGCCCCACCGCATCCGTCTGTATCCGTCCGAGTCCGCTCTAGCCCGTCAGTCGCTGCCGGCGCCGGTTCCCCCGCCCTCCAACCGTCCCAGAAACCTCTCCAGTTCCTCCGGCAGCGCCGCTTCCAGTTCCAGCAGCTTGCCCGTCCTGGGGTGCGCGAACTCGAGCCGCGCCGCGTGAAGGAAATTCCGCCCCAGCCTCAGCCTTTCCGGCTCCGCCCTGCGCCGCGCGGCCTTGGACTGCGCAGCCTGCGCCGCCACCTGGTCCGTCAGTTGGCCCGCGCCGCCATAGAGCGTGTCTCCCACCACCGGGTGCCCGATAGACGCCATGTGCACGCGTATCTGGTGCGTGCGGCCGGTCTCGATGCGCACCCGCACCAGCGTGAACTTGCCAAAACGATTCGTAAGCCGCCGCACCACTTCGTAATGCGAAACCGCCGCGCGCGCGTTCTCCTGTGGCTGCGCCGTCATGCGCGTCCGCCGCACCGGATCGCGGCCCACGCCGGCGTTGATCGTTCCCTTGTCCCGCTCCAAAGCCCCCTGCACCAGCGCGATGTAGGTCTTCTTGATGCGGCGGCTCGCGAACATCTCTCCCAGCGCCGCGTGCGTGCGGTCGTTCTTGGCCACCACGATCAGCCCGCTGGTGTCCTTGTCCAGCCGGTGTACGATGCCCGGCCGCAGTTCGCCTCCGGTCGACGAAAGGTCCTTGAACCGCCACAGCAGCGCGTTCACCAGCGTCCCCCGGCTGCGCGCGTCCTCGTTCTGCCCCGACCCCGCGTGGACCATCATCCCCGCCGGCTTGTTCACCACCGCCAGGTCGGCGTCCTCGAAAACCACATCCAGCGCGATGTCCTCCGGCGTTGCCTTCAGCGGCGCCGGATGCGGCTCGCCGGTCAAAGCAATCCGCTCGCCGCCGCGCAGCTTCATTGACGCCTTCTCCCGCTCGCCGTCGACCAGCACATCGCCCTGTTCCATGAGCAGTTGCACCCGCGAGCGGCTCACGCCCTCCAGTTGCGCGGCCAGGAACTGGTCGAGCCGCTGTCCCGCAGCCTCTGCGGGTACTTCGATGGTCCGCACTTCAGCCATTTGCGGCCTCTTCTTTCTCTCGCCGTCCTTCCAATGCCCCGTGCCCCATCCTTTCGCCTTTTTCCTGGCGAAAGAGTGGGAAAGCTCGACCCTTGCCCGGTCCGCTGCGCTCACGCAGCACCAGCGCCCCGGCAAGCACAAACAGGATCGCCGCCACCTGCGGCCCATCCAGCGCGCCGCCCAGCAGCGCGCCGCGGCCCTCCGGATCGCGCCACAACTCGGTCATGTAGATAGCCACGCCCGCTCCCAGCAGCCACAACCCGGCCACATCGCCCTGCTGCCGCCGCGCCGGCAAACCCACCAGCAGAACAATCGAGAGGGTCAGGAAAGCCAGCGCCGCGTAGGCCTGCACCGGATGCAATGGAATGCCCAGCGGGGTCCCGCTCCAGCGCGCGGCCAGCGGATTGGTGTACGTCACCGCCCACCGCGCTTGAGTTTCCGTCCCATACCCCGACCCGGCCAGCAACGCGCCCAGTTGCTCGAACGCCAGTCCCAGGGCCAGCGGCGCGGCCAGCGCATCGGCCGTCGTCGCCAGCGGCATCCTCTGCCAGCGGGCATACGCGGCAGCCGACCCCACGCCCGCCAACGCCCCCGCGGCCGCCAACAGGGGATGATGAATCATGGCCAGCCCCAGCATCCATTCTGGATGCCGGCGCAGTTCGCTCCAGTTGACCAGCACCAGCAGCAGACGTTGACTCAAGAGCGCCGCAAACAACGCCACCACGCACAGGTTCCACACCTGCCCGGCATTCACGCCCGCAATCCGCGCCGTCCGCTGCGCAAGAAACAGCGCCAGCAACACCCCCAGCGCCGACAGCGCGCCGTAGGACGGGATCAGAATTGCTCCGATGTGAAAGAAAACGGGATGCACCTGAGTCAGCATACGGCATTTCGACTTCAGTCGCAGCCGCCGCAATTTCGAAGAAAGGTAGAATCCGGCCCACGGGGCCGTGAGCAATGCGCTGGTGAACCCGTCCTAAGACGGTGGAGCTCTCCGCGGTTCGTTAGGCATTCCGGACTGGCGGACACGGCACACGGAACCGATTATCGAGTCGAGCCCCTGTTCATTGAATGTTGGTTCAACCAGCGTTGACCGCTTCACCTGCTTTGCAGGCCGGTTTCTATTGCGGATAGTATGGGTCCCGGCGAGAAATTACAAGTCTTGTGCAAGATGGCCGCGATGTGCTACGTTTTATCCCCCTGATTTTGGTCCAGCAGGCCCAAAACGGGAACCGCCCGCCAACTGCTAATTTCCGCCACCGGGAGACGAGTCCGCCGCCACCGGCGCTGGCTTGCGATTGCCCACCTCCACCGCCCGCGCAATCAGTCTTTTCAGCTTCCCCTCGATATCCGCGTCGGCCATGTGCTCGAAAGATGCTCAGCGGCAACCCCGCGGAGCCTACGACCCCGTCTTCCACTCTTCCTCAAGCACTTCGTCCAGCAACCCGCGCAGGCTGGCTGCGCGCGCATGGCCCAGCCGCGCATCGACCCCGCCGGCCTGGGTCAGCTCATCGGCCAGATTCAAGGCGGCCAGCACCGCCACCCGCAGCGAGTCCACGGTGCGGCCATGCGCGGCCACGGCGCGCATCTTGGCGTCCACCCGCGCCGCCAGATCGCGAATGTGCTCCGCATCCTGGCCCGACAGGTGATAGACCTGGTCGTAGATCTCCACAGTCACATAACCGCTTGTATTGCCGCCCGCCGCGGCGGGTTCCTCAGCCATGCCTCATCTCCCCGTCTTCCTTACAGTTCCAACGCGTCCAGTTGCCCCAGCAGCCGCTCCACGCGCTCCCGCACCTGGTCCCGCTCGGCGTGCAGCGCGTTCAGTTCCTTCTGCAATTGCTCCACCAGCGGCGCCTGCTCGCGCAGTTGGGCCTCGGCCTGGGCCGCGCGTTCTTCCGCCTTCACGCGAGCCTGTCGCTCCCGGCGCACCACTTCCACCGCACGCAGAATCCGTTCCTCCAGCGCCGAAAAATCGTTCACGTTCAGCGTCAGGGTTCCCGGCTCCGCGGTTTGTCCTTGCGGTTGGGTTTCATGCTGCGCTTCTTTTCCACCTTCCCAGGCAAACTCCGACATCGAAAAACCTCCGCTCAAATGCACCTTATCGGTGCCAGTATAGCGCCGATCGAGCCTGTTTCCATCGCTAACTCCGCAGCCGCGCTCCCGCCTTGCCAACAGCTTCCACCACCCGCTCCTGGAAGCTCTTGAGCTCTTCCTCGCGCAGCGTGCGGTCTGCCGCCTGGAAGGTCGCGCCCAGCAGCAGCGAGTACTCCCCCGCGCCCAGCCGCGCATCGCGAAACACCTCCCGCACCCGCCACTCCACCAGTTCGGGAATCTGCAATCCCGCCAATGCCTGGTCAATCTTCTCCCAGCCAATGCTCTCGTCCAGAACCAGCGAAAAATCGCGCCGCACCGGCTGGAAACGCGAAATCTCTCTTGCAATCGGTTTGCGCAACGGCAGCTTGTACAGCCGGTCCAGATAAAGCTCGCCCACCAGCACCGGCTCCTTCAGCTTGCGGGCCGCGGCCTCGCGCGGATGCAGTTGCCCAAACCACCCCACCGTCGCTCCCTCCACTGCAACCCGCGCTGCCCGGTAAGGGTGCAGCCACCCCGGCGTGAGCCCGGCCTCCGCTGGAAAGCGGTCAAAGTAAACGCCCCGTGCCTGGAACCGCGCTAGCACCTGCTCTACCGCGCCCTTCACGTCATGGAAATCGATAGCCCGCGCCGGATGCAGCGGTCCCTGTTCCGGCAAACTGCCTACCGCGCCGAACGCCACCGCCGCCCGCTCCTCCACCTTCTCCGTCGTCCCGCTGAAGACCGTGCCCAGCTCGAACAGCCGCACGTCGCTCACGTCGCGGTGCAGGTTCCCGGCAATCATCCCCAGCATCCCCGGCACCAGCGACGGCCGCAGCACGCCGGCCTCCTCGCTGAGCGGATTGCCCAGCGGAACCGTGAGCCCCGGTTGCGGCGCCGTCAATGCAGCCTCCGCCGCCGAGCAGAAGGTGCTCGCAATCGCCTCATGGAACCCCGCCGCAAGCAGCGTTCGCCGCACCGCCGTCTCGCTCTCCGCCC
The DNA here is from genome assembly GCA_003139795.1 of Acidobacteriaceae bacterium. Taxonomy (GTDB): domain Bacteria; phylum Acidobacteriota; class Terriglobia; order Terriglobales; family Acidobacteriaceae; genus Telmatobacter. The sequence goes on from PLGM01000293.1 coordinate 23,416, forward strand.
ACGGCAGCGCGCGCACCCCTTCGCCAAACTCCGGCAGCGTGTTGGCAAAGCGGTTATACCCGTAAACCCGCGCGACCTCCTCGATCAGATCGATCTCCCGCTCCAGATCAAGCCGCCAACTCGGCAAACTCACCAGCCAGGCCGCATCGGCCTCACTCGCTACCCCCGCGAACTCCGCTAACGTGCATCCCAGCGCCGTCAGCACACCCTCCACGGTCGCCGCGGTAATCCCTTCCTCATCCACGGTCTTGCCTAGAATCCGCCGCACCTCGCTGAGCGCCAGCGCCACCGGCTTGCGGTTGGCGGTCCGCGCCTCAAGCTCCGCGACCCGCACGTCCACCAACTCGCCCTCAATCCACCCCCCGTTGGCCAGCAGAATCTTGCTCACCAGCGCGGAAGCCACCGGCGCCGCATGGAAGTCCGCCCCGCGCTCGAAGCGATGACTCGCATCCGTGTGCAGCCCGTGCCGCCGCGCCGTCCGCCGCACCGCCATCGGTTCAAACCACGCCGCCTCCACCAGCACGTTCGTCGTCGCCGGCGTAATCATCGTGTCCCAGCCGCCCATCACCCCAGCCAGACCCAGTGGCTTCGCATGATCGGCCACAACCAGGTCTTCCGCATCGAGCGTCCTCTCCACGCCGTCCAGCGTCTTCAGCCGCTCGCCCTTGCGCGCCCGCCGCACCACGATGCCCCCCTCGATCTTGTCCAGGTCGAAGACGTGCGTCGGCTGCCCCATCGCCAGCCAGGCAAAGTTCGTAGCGTCGACAGCATTCGAGATCTGTTTCTGTTCCAGCAGCCCAAAGTAGGTAGCCACCTCAGCGCCCGCAAACCAGTCCCGCGAGTCGCCTATAGCAATGCCGCGCAGCACCCGCGCCGTAAATCGTCCGCACGCGTCCTGGGCCTCGATCCGCACCGGAAAGGGCCCCGCGGCAGCCCGCGCCTCAGGCAGCGCGAAATCAAGCCCCGCCAGCCGAAGCCCATAGATCGCCGCCGCCTCCCGCGCCACCCCGTAGTGGTTCATCGCATCCACACGGTTGGTCGTAATGTCCGTCTCGTAGAGCGACCCGTTCCCGCCGCCTAGGTCGAAAACCCCCTCGACGGCGATCCCGCGCAACGTCAGGTCTTCCGCCAGCCGCGCATCGTCCACCGGCAGTCCCGGTAGATACGCTCTAAGCCATTTCGTAAGTATTTTCATCGTTATTACCTGGTAGCAAGTTAGCGTGCGCTGCGCACACAATCGCAAGTTAGCAAGTTAGCGGGTTCCCTCGTTTCCCGATCAGGGCTCCAATTTCCCTAACAGTCCGTTGATGAGCTTCGCGGTTTCCGTCGCCAGTTCGAGTAACTTCCGGGAAGAATCCTGGTCAATGAACCTCAGACCACACGCCAACTCATTCTGCGTTTCAAATTCATACAACGACCCACGCGCCGACCCAAGCGATCTGCGCAACTCAGCGTCCGTCAGCTTCCCATGGCCTTCGGCAATATGGCTTGCGACCGAAACGGCCGACCGGCGCATCTGCATTCGCAGGCCGAAGGTTTCGGATTTTGGAAACTCCTCCGTCCGTAGGTAAACCTCACGGGCCAACTCCATCGCCCTCTGCCAGACGAGTAAATCGCGAAAATGCCGGGTCCTTGCCATAAGCGACCGTTCCCCCACAACCCCCGCTAACTTGCTAACTCGCCAATGTGCGCGCAGCGCACGCTAACTTGCTGCTTCTCACGCAAACTGCCCCAGAAACCGCATATCTCCCGCAAAAAACTGCCCCATCTCGCTCACTCCATACTTCATCATGGCAATGCGGTCGGCGCCCATGCCAAAGGCAAAGCCTGAAATCTTCTTCGCATCGTATGCAGCCTGCTTTTCGGCGGCGAACGCAAACACCGCGGGGTCCACCATGCCGCAACCCAGCAGTTCAATCCACCCCGAATGCTTGCACTTGCGGCAGCCCTTCCCGCCGCAGAAGATGCAACTGATCTGCAAGTCGGCGCTCGGCTCGGTGAAAGGGAAGAATGAAGGAAAAAACCGCGTCTTCACCGCCGAGCCGAACAGCGCCTTCATGGCGTGGTCCAGCGTACCCTTCAGGTCGCTGAAGGTGATGTTCGTGTCCACGCAGAGCCCCTCCACCTGGTGGAAGATCGGCGAATGCGTCGCGTCGGCCGCGTCGTTGCGGTGTATCTTGCCGGGAATGATGATGCGCACCGGCGGCGGTTGCAACTCCATGGTCCGCATCTGCACCGGCGAAGTGTGCGTGCGCAACAGCAGCCGGTCGCGCAGCGGCCGCCGCTCCTGCCCGGCCACCACCAGCGTGTCCTGCGTATCCCGCGCCGGATGGTCCGGCGGAAAGTTCATGCTCTCGAAGTTGTAGTAATCGGTCTCGACCTCCGGCCCCACGCCCACCGAGTAGCCCAGCGCCGCAAACACCTGCGTAATCTCGTTCAGCGTCCGCGTAATCGGATGCTCGGCCCCGGTCAGCCGCCGCGTCCCCGGCAGCGTGATGTCGATCGACTCAGCCGCCAGAGCCGCATCGCTCGGCCCCGCACCGGTCGCCTCGTGGAGCAAACGCTCCACCAGTTCCTTGAGTTTCTTGAAGCGCTCGCCCACTGGCTTTTTGAACTCAGGCGGCGCAGAGTTGAGCCAGCGGCTGGAGATCTCGTTTAGCAGGCCCTGCTTGCGGCCAAACCACCGCAGGCGAAAAGCTTCGGCCGCCTCGGGACTGTCGAGCGATGCAGCGTTATTGCGCGCCTGTTGCCCCACCACGCCGAACGCCTGGTCCAGCGCGGCCTCATCAAAGGCCGTCAGATTGGGAATCGCTTCGTTCGTCATGTGTAAACAGCAGGATAAACCACCGCCTGTGCAAGTTCCGGTATTCTCATTTCCATGAAGCTCCCACGCCTGGCTCTCGTCCTCGTTCTTGCCGCCTCTTCCGCCGCCTTCTCCACCCCGGCCGCCGCTCAACCCTCCGTCTACCCCCAGCAGGAGGGCTACGTGGACGCCCACGGCGTGCTCATCTATTACGTGGCTTTCGGCGACGGCTCGCCGCTAGTCGTCGTCCACGGTGGTCCCGGCGCCAATCATGACTACTTCCTCCCCTGGCTGCTCCCGCTGGCCCGCGCCCATCGCCTCATCTTCATCGACGAGCGCGGTTCCGGCCGCTCCCAGCGCCTCCAGGACGCAAGTCTCTACACCGTCGAAGCCATGGTCGAAGACGTCGAAGACCTCCGCGTAGCTCTCAACCTGGGCAAGATCTCGCTGCTCGGCCACAGCTACGGCGGCGTCCTGGCCCAGGCCTACGCCCTCAAGTACCAGCAGAACCTCACCCGCCTCATCCTCGACAGCACCTTCCCCTCCACCCGCCAGATGAACGAAGTCCTGGCCCGCGAAAAGGCGCAGATGCCGCCCGCCAAACTCGCCCGCCTCAACCAGCTCGAACAGGCCGGTCTTTTCGGCAAAGGCGAAGCCTGGGAGCACGGCCGCTACCCCGCCGAATATGCCACGCTGGCCTGGGGTCCCGGCTATTTTCCATTCCTCTACGGCGCCCGCCCCGACTCCACCTACGACCCCGCCACCGGCGCCCCCACCAACTGGGAGCTCTACCGCGCCATGTGGGGCGAGCACGGCGAGTTCGTCATCGACGGCAACCTCAAATCCGTCGAGTACGTCGACCGCTTGCCCTCCATCCACGTCCCCACGCTCATCCTCGCCGGCGACCACGACGAGTGCGATCCCTCCCTCAGCCGCGAGATGCACGAAAAAATCGCCGGCTCACAGCTGGTCATCCTCCCCAACAGCGGCCACATGAACTTCGTCGACCAACCAGACCTCTGGCAGCAAGCTGTCGAAGGGTTTTTGAGTGGAAAGTCTGTGCAATAGGCGAAAATCTCGGGGCTATTCTTGCGTTTTCGACGTTAATTGCCGAAAACGCGAGAATAGCTGTTTTTCGCCACCTTATCCCAAACGCAGAACGGCCCGGAACCATGTGGATTCCGGGCTGTCTTATCTACCTGCAACTGCCGAACCGCTAAGCTGCCTTCGTCTCCGCAGCCAGCGCCGCCTTGGCCTGCTCCACCAGCTTGGTGAAGCCAGCCGCGTCCTTCACGGCAATGTCAGCCAGAATTTTGCGGTCCAGCTCGATCCCGGCCTTCTTCAGCCCGTTGATGAACTGCGAGTAGCTGGTGCCGTTCAGCTTGGCCGCGGCCGAGATGCGCACGATCCACAGCGAGCGGAACTGCCGCTTCTTCTGCTTGCGGCCGGTGTAGGCAAACTTCAGGCCGCGCTCCACGGCTTCCTGCGCTGCCTGGTAGAGCTTCGATTTCGTCAGGAAGTAGCCGCTTGCCCGGTCGAGAATCTTCTTCCGGCGGTCACTCCGCTTGGTACTGCGTTTTACGCGGGGCATTGGGGTTCTCCATTTTGCGTTCGTCGGTTACGCGGCTGGAGGCAGGAGGCCCTCACCCGTCAGGGTGGGAGCGGGAAGCCTCTTCGCTCGCTTCTACAAGCCTGGATCTCTCGGCTTTCTCCGGACTCCAACAAACCGTCCGTTCTGCCGGGGGCCCGCGTCCGCCGCGGCGGATTCGCTCGAGCCCTGAAGCGCCGATTCCGTCTTATGGGATCGGCGCAGCGATCAGGCGTAAGGAATCATGCGCGCCACCTTCGCGTAGTCGCCGTCTGAAACCAGCAGGGTCCGTCCCAGCTTGCGTTTCACCTTTGGCGGCTTCGACGTTAGGATGTGCCGCGTCTTCGTCTGGCCCCGCTTGATCTTGCCGGTACCAGTCTTGCTGAAGCGCTTGGCCGCGCCCGTATGGGTCTTTAACTTGGGCATTGTCTTCTCTTTGTCCGCCAGAGTGGGTCGACTCCAGATTGGATCACTCTGGCGCATGGCCTGTGAGACAGAAATCTCCCTGCCCTCTTGAGGCTTCCATAAGTATACCGCAGCCCCGTTCTCCCCGCCACAGGTCCTCGATGCCAGGCTGAAAGGCCACCCGCCCGCCTCGTCCGTGGCCCACTTCCGACAGAAACCGCCCCCTTGCCGGCGTCCAACGACGGGCCGTCAACCACGCTGTCCCGTTTCGGCCCCCGGTTTCAATTGCGTCAAATTCCACCACAATTTGCTCCAATCCTCCATGGTCCTCGGCCTCAGCCCGGCGTAGTGTTAGCGCGTGGCCGTCCTCTCCGTCGATCTCGCCTACCGCCGCTGGTCCGATCTCGGCATCGTCCTGCTGGACCGTGCGCGCCCGCCGCAGTCCCGCAATCAGGTCGAATCCGGCCCCGGTCTACCGCTCCCGCCGCTGTTCACAAGCCCGGAGCAACCCGGCTCGGCCGACTGCCCCATCGCCTGCGAAATCATCCCCTCCATGCCTCTCGAAGACGACCCCGGCCCCGTGGACGCCAATATCCTCGCCGGCCGTCTCAACCACCTCTGCGCCGTGCGCGGCATCCGGGTCATCCTGCTCGACGGACCTCAGGCCTGGAAATCCTGCTCCAACGGCCTCGAACACGCCAGGGTCAGCGAGCGGCAGCTTAACACCGCCGCCAAAACCGGCCTGCCCGGCATGGTCAAGCCCCTCACCTACCGCCCCTTCGCCGAGTTCTGCCTGGATGTCTACGACGCCCTCTGCCGCCGCGGCTGGCGACGCCTCGAAACGCGGGACCAACCCGGCTCGCCCCAGGAGCGTGTCCTCGTCGAGAGTTATCCTCATGCCGCCTGGAAGTCCCTGGGCCTCAAACCCCTGCCCTCCAAGCGCCGGGCAAAAGTCAGCGATCTGGCTGAAGCCTATGGCGCCCTGCGCTCCCTGATCCCGATCACGACGGACCGTCCGCCCAACCACGACCAGCTTCAGGCCATCGTCGGCGGCCTGCCCGGCCTGGCCCTCGAGGAGCGCAACACCGCCGCCGCCCGCATTGTCGGCAATCCTCCCCGCCGCGAAGACGGCCACTGGCGCGAAGGCTTCATCGTCCTGCCAGTGCCCCCGCCCCGGCCTCTCAACCTGGGTTGGCTCAACAGCATGCGCTGGCTGGACTAGGAAGCAGATTGGCCCCCAATAAAAGCAAGCCGCCCGAGCGGGCGGCCTGCTTGGATGCTGTCGAGCCTCGAGCGCTATTGCGCCTGTGGAACCGGAGCACTGGCTGGCGCCGCCGGCTTGGCCTTGGGAGCTTCCTGCTTCTTCGCCGGCGCCAGAATCGCGTGCAGAATCGTCCCCTCCATGCGCGGCATGAACTCCACGATCCCCGCCTCGCCAATGTCCTGGATCAACCGGTTGATGATCGCGTAGCCCAGTTCGCGGTGGGCCATCTGCCGGCCGCGGAAGCGAAGGCTGGCCTTCACCTTGTCCCCATCGACAAGGAACCGCACCGCCTGGTTCTTCTTGGTCTGGTAATCGTGTTCGTCCACGGTCACTGAAAACTTGACCTCCTTGACCGTGATCACCTTTTGCTTCTTGCGCGCCGCCCGTTCGCTTTTTTCCTTCTCGTAGAGGTACCGCCCGTAGTCCTGGATGCGGCACACCGGAGGGACCGCATTGGGTGAAACCTCCACCAGGTCCAGCCCGCGCTCTCGGGCAATCTTCAGCGCCTCAAAGGGCGGAAGAATACCCATCTGTTCGCCGTTTTCGTCGATGACGCGAATTTCGCGCGCGCGAATTCGATCGTTAATGCGGATAAAAGACTTTGCCGAACGTTTATCGAGTGCGATGGTGCTCCTCCAAAAGTCATTGCTTCCCGCCTCCGGGGTCTTCCGGAATCGCCGCGGGTACACGAACGCACACTGAGTATAGCATTGGCTTGGCTGCGCCGAACGAATGGTTTACGGCAGGTTTGCGTTTGCGATGTGCAGAATTGACCGCCAGCCCGCCGCGGAGTGGTCCCGTTCCCGCAATCGCCCCGGAATCCGTCCAGCCAGCAAGCCGTACCTTCTCTTGTGATATCGTATATATAGGTAGATAAACAGGAGGACAGGCACCATGCCCATCAGTATCAAAACCCCCGAAGCCGACCGGCTCGCCCGCCAACTTGCAGCCACCACCGGGGAGACCATCACCGTTGCGGTGATCATTGCCATGCGCGAGCGCCTCGCCCGTGAAGAGCGCAAACGGCAGAACACGGACGCTTTACTTGAGGAGGTTCGGGCCATCAGCCATCATTGCGCGTCGCTGCCCGTGTTGGACACACGCACTGACGACGAAATCCTCGGTTACGACGAGAACGGGATTCCTTCATGATCGTTGACTCCTCGGCTATGCTCGCAATCCTGTTTGAGGAGCCGGAGGGGCGGCTGCTCGATGCCTACATTGCCAGGAACCCCGTCTGCCGCATGTCCTCTGCGGGCTTCCTGGAGGCTTCCATGATTCTGCAATCGCGAAGAGGTGTGGATGGCGTACGAGACCTCGATCTGCTGATCGTGCGATTCAGAATCGAAATCGTCGCCTTTACCGAATCCCAGGCGCGCTTGGCTCGCGAAGCCTTTAAACGCTACGGCAAGGGCCGCCATCCAGCCCAGCTCAACTTCGGCGACTGCATTGCCTATGCCCTGGCCAAGGAAACCGGCGAAGAGCTTCTCTTCAAAGGAATCGATTTTGCTCAAACGGATATTGCCGCTGCGTCCTATTGAATGCAGCTCTGCTGGCCCAGGATTCCAGGTCTGCCGTTTGCTCCGCCTACTTCCCCAGGACATCCCCGATCGGCGCGCCTGACTTCGTCACCGCCGCATGGTAGTCCTCGCCCAGCAGCGCCGCCAGCGTGGCCGCAATCTGGCTCTCGGTCACCGGTCCAACCTGTTTGCGTTCGCCCAGCCCAGCCGTATCCGGGCCCAGAAAGGCCATCCACGTCTCCTTCGACGCGGGAATCTTCTCCCCGTGACTGGTCCACTCGGCGCCCACGCCGCGCCCGTGATCCGGCAGCGCGATCAGCGTAGTCTTGCCCCGATACTCCGGCATCGACTGCACCAGCTCCCACAGTTCTTTCAGGTAGCTGTCGCCCAGGTGAGCAGAGTTCAGGTACTCGGGGTAAGAGCCGGTGTGCGCCCAGTCGTCAGTCTCGCCCAGTCCCACAAACAGCACCCGCGGCTTCTTCACCTTCAGGTATTCGACCGCCGTATGATACGGGATGGGATCGAAGGGCTCATCGAGCCAGATGCGCACCGTCTCCGCCTTCAGAGCGTTCAGCAGTGCCAACTCCGGCGTGGCCGGAATCGCCGTCAACGGATCGTAGCCCGCATTCACCACGAACCCGCACCGTTCCCGGTTGAAGATGCCATTGAACACATCCCACGCCCCAAAGGCTGCCACCTTGCCGGCAAACTCGGGCTTCGCGTTGAGCCATTCGAAAACGGTCACATTGGGGTTGGGCACGTTGTCGTTGGAATGCACCCGCGGGTCGGCAAACCCGGTCAGCGTCTCGTTGTAGCCCGGATAGCTGAAGTTCAGCCCGTTGGTCACATGCGAGTCCGAGCCCAGATCGCGGTTGCCGAAGATCTGCCCCTCGCTGGCCACCACGCTCCACAAAAATGGCATCAGCGCCTGCCGGCGTTCCTGGGCGGTCTCGCGCCAATAATGCTTTTGCGCGTTAGCCGCCCGCCCCTTGGGATCGTCGAGCGCCTCCGGTCCCGGCGCTTTGATCAACTCCGGGTCGGCGCCGCGAAAAACCTCCTGCCAGCGCAGCCCATCTATCATCACCACAATCACGTTTTCCGTCTTGTGCGCAGCGGGTGTCTGCGCCATCCCGGCCAGCCCGCAGGCCAGGCACATCCCGGCCAGCCATCCGCCGGAAACAAGTCCCTCGACAATCCTTTTGATCTTCATCGCTCTAGACTCCCACTGCTATGTTTCCGCCATATGAATGTGCGGCGAAAGAACCAGCCGGCCCCTGGGCAGACGCTGCCGGCACCGCCTCCAGCGTCCCTTCGCCGTTCAACCCGCGCACCCGCAACCTCACCAGCCGGTTTGCCGCCAGCCGTCCCTGAATCTCCACGGGCAGAAAATTTTCCGTTAGCCCCAGCGTTCGCCCCGCATCCGCCACAACCGTCGGCGTATTCAGCGTGATCGCCTCCAGTTCCCGGCCCACGAACCGCTCCCGGTGCGCGCGGCTCTTTTCCTTGGCCAGCGCCCGCAGCGCCGCCATCCGCTCCTCCACCACCGCAGCCGCAACCGGCCGCTCGGCATGGAGCGCCCATCCCCGCGTCCCCGGCCGCGCCGAAAACGGAAACAAGTGCAAATAACCGAACGGCAGCTCCCCCACCAGCTCCAGCGTCTCCTCGAATTCGCCGTCCGTCTCCCCAGGAAAGCCCACCATCACGTCCGCGCCCAGCGTCAGCTCCGTCCCGGCAGCCTCCACCAGCGCCCAAACCTTTTCCACGTAGTGCCAGGGCCGGTACCGCCGGTGCATCCGCCGCAGCACGGCGTCCGAGCCGGACTGCAGCGGTAAATGCGCGTGTCGCGCCAGCCGCGGCCCGGCATTCCTCGAATGGGCAAACTCCGCCATCAGCCCGATCAGCTCCCCGTCCCAGTCCATTGGCTCGATCGAGCTGAGCCGCAGCCGGGGCAGCGCCGTCTCGTCAAGAATCCGCCGCACCAGCCCCGCCAGCGTCCTCCGCAGCAATCCCACTTCGCATGCATCCGGAGAACCGGAAAAATCCCGGCCCCATCGCCCCAGGTTGATCCCCGAAAGCACCAGCTCGTTACCCCCGGCCGCCACAAACCCTTCCACCTGCCTCAGAACGCTCGCAATGGGCAGACTCCTGGAGGATCCGCGCGTCTGCGGAATCACGCAAAACGTGCATCGATTCGCGCACCCCTCCTGAATCTTCAGGTTGGGCCTGGTCTGCGCCCCCGGCACAACCTGCGCCTCCTCCAGAAACGAGTGCGCAAAGCGATCATCCACCCAGACCTGCGCCGCACTTGCCGCCGAACCAGCCAGCAGCGACTCCACGCGCACTAACTCCGGCCGCGCAACCGAACCATCGCCAGGTCGGCCTGCAGCCCCGCTTCGAACCAACTGCAAAACAATCCCCGGCGCCAGCGCCTTGTGGCTGTTGCCCACCACAGCGGCCACGCCCTTGAGCCCCGCCAGTTCCTCCGGCGCGCGCTGCGCATAGCAGCCGGTGACCACAATCCGTGCCTCCGGGTTCTGCCGATGCGCCCGCCGGATATACGCCCGCGCCGCCCGGTCGGCCTCCGCCGTCACGCTGCACGTGTTCACCACCACCACTTCGGCCGCCGACGGATCCCCTTCGCCCAGTCCCGCGGCGCGCAGCCGGTCGCTCACCGCCTCGCCATCCGCGCGCGCCGCCCTGCATCCGAAATGCTCAACGTGAAATCCCGGCATGATCTCAGTCTAGAGCCTGTCCACTCTGAGTTGGGCATGTCCACGGAAACAGGCCCCAGGAACGATTCATGCGCGCCGATGCCGCACATCGCCTCCGATATACTAAGCCGTGGCCCTGCTCATCCGCAGGTACAAACCCTGAATCATGCAGACCCCCGCCAGTGTCAGCTTTCCATCCTCATCATCCCTCGCCTCCAGCGGTGCGGTCCGTTCCATCCTCGGTTTCGTCTACTTCACCTTTATCTGCTATCTCTCCATCGGCCTGCCGCTCGCTGTCTTGCCCGCCTTTGTGCACCTGCGCATGGGCCTGCACGCCGCTCTGGCAGGCCTGGTCGTCAGCATCCAGTACATCGCCACTTTCCTCAGCCGGCCCTGGGCCGGCCGCATCTCCGACCGCGCCGGCGCCAAAATCTCCGTCCTCCGGGGCATGGCCGCCTGCACCCTCAGCGGACTGCTTCTTCTCGCCGCCGTGGCCCTCCACTTCAAGCCCTGGCTCACCTTTTCCGCGCTCATTTTGAGCCGCCTGGCCCTGGGAGTGGGCGAAAGCCTCGGTTCCACCGGCGCAACTCTCTGGGGCATCACCAGCGCCGGACCCCAGCACACCGCCAAAGTCATCTCCTTCAACGGCGTCGCCACCTATGGCGGACTGGCCCTCGGCGCGCCCCTCGGTGTGGTTCTCGATCAGCGCTGGGGACTGGCCTCGCTCGGCCTGTTGACCACCCTGCTCGGCGCGGTCAGCTTCTTGCTCGCCCTCCGCAAGAGTCCCGTCCCCGTCACTCCCGGCGAACATCTGCCCTTTCGCCATGTGCTTGGCCGCGTCGCCCCCCACGGCATGGCCCTGGCTCTCGGCGGCGTCGGTTACAGCGTGCTGGCCACCTTTGTTACCCTCTACTACCTCAGCCGCCACTGGAGTCCGCACGGCGCTGCCCTTTGCCTCACCGCCTTTGGCCTCGCCTTCATCGCCGCGCGCCTGCTCCTCATCCAGACCATCAATCGGTTTGGCGGATTTCTGGTGTGCATCGCCTGCCTGGTGGTCGAATCGGGGGGCGTCCTGCTGCTGTGGAGCGCGGCCTCGCCCTGGATGGCCTCCGCTGGCGCCGCGCTGACAGGCTTCGGCTTTTCGCTGGTCTTTCCCGCTCTCGGCGTTGAAGCCGTCAAGCGCGTGCCCATGCACAACCGCGGCACCGCCCTCGGCATCTTCACTGGCTTCTCCGACGTCTCTTTTTTCCTCGTCGGTCCCATCGCCGGAGCCGTGATCGGCTCCTGGGGCTACTCCAGCGCCTTTCTCTTCGCGCTGTCCAGCGTTCTCACCGCGTTGGGAATCGTCATCGTTCTGCGGCAGACGCAGAAGGACTGATCATTCAGCCGGTCCGCCGTCTTCCCGTCTTCTATCAAGGATGGGAATCGTACAATTCTTTTCGTTCCCTCACCCGATCACCGGCCATTGACGCAAAACGGCCACCCCGAAGGGTGGCCGTCGCTGTCTACACCTGTGAAAAAGCGCCCTACCGCTCCGTCTTCCGCCAGTGGATCAGGTCGCCAAGGGTCGTGGTGGAGGAGGAGACCGGCGCCTTGTGGCTGTCGGCCTTGTAGTGCTCCACCTGGGCGCGGCTGGCCTCGTGGCCCACGGCGCGCAGGCTCAGGCCCACCTTCTTCTCTTCCACGTTGATCTTGATGATCTTGAAATCGTGCTCCAAACCGGTTTCCAGCTTCGACGGTCCGCCGCCGTCGTCGCCGGCCTCGGAGATGTGGCAAAGTCCCTCCACGCCCTCCGCGATCTCGACAAATGCGCCAAACTGCGCCGTCCGCAGCACCTTGCCGTGGACCACGTCGCCCACCCGGTGCTGGGCAAAGAAGCTTTCCCACACGTCGGGCTGCAACTGCTTGATGCCCAGGCTCAGACGGCGATTCTGCGGCTCAACGCCCAGAACGACAGCCTTCACCTTCTCGCCCTTCTTCACCACTTCCGAAGGGTGCTTCACGCGCTTGGTCCAGCTCAGGTTCGACACGTGAACCAGCCCGTCGATGCCGTCCTCGATCTCGATGAAGGCGCCAAAGTCGGTCAGGTTGCGCACCCGGCCCTCCACCACCGTCCCGGCCGGATACCGCTCCGTCAGGTTCTCCCACGGGTTGTCGAGCAACTGCTTCATGCCCAGCGAAATGCGGCGGTCCGCCGGATTCACGCTCAGCACCACCGTCTCCACCTCGTCGGCCGGCTTCACCAGCTTCGACGGATGCTTCAGACGCTTCGACCAGGTCATCTCCGACAGGTGTACCAGCCCTTCGATGCCCTGCTCCAGTTCCACAAACGCACCGTAGTCGGTCACCGAAAGAACGCGGCCCTTCACGCGCGCGCCCACCGGGTAGCGTTCCGATGCATCCAGCCACGGGTCCGGCGTCAACTGCTTGAAGCCCAGTGAAACCCGCTGCTTATCCTTGTCGAACTTCAGCACCTTCACCTGGATCTCGTCGCCCACATTCACCAGGTCCCGCGGATGCGTCAGCCGGCCCCAGCTCATGTCGGTAATGTGCAGCAGCCCGTCAATGCCGCCCAGGTCCACAAACGCGCCGTAGTCGGTCAGGTTCTTCACCGTGCCGGTCAGCACCGCGCCCTCGCCCAACTGCTCCAGCGTCGACGACCGCTTGGCCGTCTGCTCTTCTTCCAGAATCTCTTTGCGGCTTACCACCACGTTGCCGCGCTTTTTGTTGAGCTTGATGACCCGGACTTCAATCTGCTGGCCCAGATACCCGTCCAGGTTGCGAACGGGGCGAATCTCAAGCTGCGAGCCGGGCAAGAATGCCTTCAGCCCGATATCCACGGTCAGACCGCCCTTCACGCGGCTCACCACCGTGCCCTTCACCGGCGTTTTGTCGTTGGCGGCCTTCTCGATCACGTCCCACACCCGCAGGCGCTGGGCCTTCTCGAAGCTCGCCAGGTAGCCGCCTTCCGGCTCCTCGCGCTCGATCACCACGTCGATCACGTCGCCCGGTTGGAACTTCACCGCTCCGGTGTGATCCAGAACCTGCTCCAGAGGCACCAGGCCCTCGGACTTCAGGCCCACATCGATCACCAGGTGCTTCTCCGTCTGCTTGATCACCGTGCCGGAGACAATCTTGTCGCCGTAGGCTTCAACGGCTGCAGCCTCGGCGGCCTGCTCCCGTTCAAACGCCGCCAATGCGGCGGAGAAATCGTCCATGGACTCCAGTCCATGCGTTTCGTGCGCCGGCGCTGCGGCTACGGGCGCGGCCTCCACGGCACGCTCGCCTTCGGCAACCGGCGCGGCCTCCACGGCAGCCTCAGCTTCGGCAACGGGCGCGGCCTCCACGGAAGCCTCGGCTTCGGCTACGGGCGCGGCCTCCACGGCAGGCTCGGCTTCGGCAACGGGCGCGGCCTTCGCGGCAGGCTCGACTTCAGCCACGGGCGCGGCCTCCACCACGGCTTCCGCCACAGGCTCGGCGTGCGCGGCAACTTCCTTTAAAACCTCGGCGGCGGGCGCAGCCTCTGCCGTGGCTTCCGCGTGTGGTTCTTGCTCCACAGGCGCGGACTCGGCGACAGGCTCGGTTAGGGCATCGGCGTCCAGCGCGGCCAATTCAACTGCTACGGCAACTTCGGCGGTCTCGGTGTTGGACGTGGATTCGGACGACGGCTGCTCCAACTCCGTCGCAGGCTCTAGGGTGGGCATTTCCAATTCGGTGTTCAGGGTTATGCTCTCGGGTTCGGGATTGAGGACGTTTGCCATCACTGCTGCTCCGGAATTCCTTGCTCCCGCGACGGATTTTGCCTGCCGCTGGGGGGTGCCTCCCGCACCGTCCGCCGTGGCGGACCGCTGGCAGGGAAGCCTTCAGACCGTATCCATGCAGGTTAGCCTGGTGACCGTAACGGTGCGTCTTCACAAGGGACAGCCATCCCAGCCTGTTGCGCTGGATTGCTGAGCGACTGGTCTCCTTGGGAAACACCCGGCAGGCAACGGCTTGCTCGAGGGCGGCCGCAACTCACTGCCGGAATCCGCGCAGTAAGCTACGCTCTCAAGTGTAGCAACCTCAGCTTTCCTGCGTCAATCCAACAGCTTGGACCCGCCACGCCACAACCCGCATTGCAACCGCAAATTCACACACCGCGCCCCAATTAATGGACTTGCGCCCCGCGCAATTTCCACAGCCAACTCCAACCGTCGTCCCGCAAAGTGAGAAACCGCAAATTCAGGGTCCAGTGCGTAGCCCCCGGGTGCCCCAGGTCTCGATTTTGAGACCCGGGAGGCCATCCATCCTCAATCCCCCACCCCGGCAGGAATCCCCCCTTTACTGGCCCTCTATACTATTTGTACGGCGCAACTTTAATGGACCATCTCTGGACCCCCTGGCGCTTTGCCTACGTCACCGCGGCGGAAACCGCGACGCGCCCCGGCGTTCCCTCACGCCTCGCCGCCTGGCCCGGCGACTTCGGCTGCGTCTTCTGCAACCTCATCGCCTGCATCGATTTCGCTATCGCCAACGGCATGAGTCCAGACCAGGCAGAAGCCGCCGGCGGCCTCATCCACCGCGGAAAGCACTGCTTCATCTGCCTTAACGCCTTCCCCTACACCTCCGGCCACGTCATGGTCATGCCCTACGCCCACCTCGACCGCCTCGCCGAACTCCCCGTCGAAGCCGCCCATGAACTCATCGATCTCGCCCAGCTCACCGAACGCGCCCTCCGGCGCCTCTACAACCCCCACGGCTTCAACTTCGGCATCAATCTAGGCCAGGCCGCCGGCGCCGGCGTCGCCGGACATCTCCACCTCCACGCCCTGCCCCGCTGGGCTGGCGACACCAACTTCATGACCACCATCGCCGAAACCCGCATCCTTCCCGAAGACCTCGAAACCACCTGGAAGCGCATGCGCCAAGCGTTCGCGGAGGAGCGAGGTTAGCCGCGCTTATTCGGACTCGTCAGAAGTCTCTATCTCCTCGGAACTTTCCTCTACCGACGCGGCCAGTGTCAGACTATTCTCCTCTACACCCGCGGCAGCAAGCCACTTGATTGGTATTGTTTTTTGAGACTTCGGCTTGACGCCGATTTGAGGCTTCCGCTTGACTTTGAGTTTGCGAAGCTCTTCCACCTGGACAACAAGATTGCCGCGGCCCTCACTCAGTTTCTTTCTCGCTTCCTCGTAGCTCTGGCTTGCGCCTCGAAGGTTCTTTCCCAATTCCTCCAAATCCTCGATGAATCCCACGAATTTTTCATATAACTTTGATCCGCGATCCATAACCTCGTCCACGTTGCGGACCGAAGCATCCTGATCCCACAGGACACTCACGATCCGAATCACGTAGAGCAGAGTAGTCGGCCCCACAAGCAAGATTTCCTGCCTATAGGCATCTGCCCACAACGTAGGGTCGTTTTGCAATGCAATTAGGAAGGCCGGCTCAACGGGAACAAACATCACTACGAAATCTGGAGACTCGATGCCCGGCAAACTGTGATATCCGGCCTTGGCAAGACCGGCAATATGCCCGCGCATACTCTTCAAGTGTTCGCGTAGCGCAACCTTCCGTTGCTCCTCCGTCTCTGCATTCACCAAATCCGTGTAGGCATTCAACGAAACCTTCGAATCAATTACCAAGTGACGACCGCCGGGCAATAAAACAATCACATCGGTTATCGCCGTCTTTGTCTTTTCTCCCTGTTCGCCTTCCAAGCCAGAAAATCTCTGCTGGAAACTATACTGGTCTCCCTCGTGCAAACCTGCCTTCTCCAGCAAGTCGCGCAAGATGAACTCACCCCAGTCGCCCTGTGCCTTGGACGAGCCGCGTAACGCGGTAGTCAGATTTCGCGCTTCTTCTGTTAACTGTTGATTCAGCCCGCCAAGGGTTCCGATCAGCGTTTCGAGCTTGGTGACGCCGGTCTTCGAGTCGCTCTGCGCCTCCTCGACCTTCTTGCGGAAATCCTCGATCTGCAATTTGAGCGGAGTCAGCAGCGTTCCCAACTTCTCCTGGCTACTCTCGGTGAAACTATTCGATTTCCTTTCGAGAATCTCGTCAGCCAACGCCTTGAACTGGTTGGCCAACGCCTCCTTGGCCGTGTCCAACAGCGCCAGCTTTTCCGCCAGATTCTTTCTTTCGCCTTTTAGCTCGGTATCCAGCCCTTGGATTTGCTTCCCCTGCGTGCGCACAACTTCGGATTCGGCTTTCAATTCTTGTCGTAATCCATCCCGCTCGGCGGTCAACTGCTCTATCGTCTTTGTCCGCTCGCCCGCCAGCGACTCAAACCCCGCCCGCGCCGCCGACTCGGCCTGCGCCTGCGCCAGTTCGGCCCGGACGCCCGTCAGTTCCCCCGTCAGTTCCTGGGCACGCCGCTCCAGTTGCGCCTTCTCAGCTTTGGTAGAGACAACTCTCAACCAAAATCCCAGAACAATTCCCACAAATGCGGCGGCAATTCCGGCAATTAAAGGCTGCATCGTTCTCCCTTTTCCCCGCTTCGCCTAATGTACGCCTTCCCCCTGTGCATTTCCCGCCCATTCCGGCCGTTTTCTGTTCCCTGTTCCCTGTTCCCTGTTCCCTAGTCCCTGGTCCCTAGTCCCTCGTCCTTTACACACCCCCACCCGCCCGTTTAACTTGAAATCTCGGGGCCATGCGCATTTTTTTGGCGCGATGGTTGTGTTCCCCTGCCAAGAACCGGTATCGTAGGCTGGCGGAACGGGATTGAACTTTAGCCCCGGACAGACTCTCAAGTCCCAAACAATACGAGGAGAAGCACGCATGGCCGTAGAAGAGAAAGTCAAGCAGATCATCGTCGAGCAGTTGCAGGTGGACGAAGCCGAGGTTACCCCTGGCGCCAGCTTCCAGGAGGACCTGGGCGCCGATTCGCTCGACGTGGTCGAGCTCGTGATGCAATTCGAGGAAGCCTTCGATCTCGAGATTCCCGACGAAGACGCCGAGAAGATCAAGACCGTCAAGGACGCCATCGACTACATCGAGAAAAACGAGAAGAGCGCGAAAGGCGGCAAATAGCCCTTGGCCCGCAGAGTCGTCATCACCGGCCTGGGGCTGGTGTGCGGTGTGGGCAACACCGCCCCCGAGGTCTGGCGGCAACTCCTGGCCGGCGCCAGTGGCATGGGCCCCATTCAGGGCTTCGATACCACCGGCTTCCCGGTCACCTTCGCCGCCGAGGTCAAGAACTTTGACCCGCTCGACTTCGTGGACAAAAAAGAGGCCCGCAAAATGGGCCGCTTCATTCATTTTGCTTTCGCCGCCACCCAGGAGGCCATCGCCCAGTCCGGCCTCGAAATCACCCCGGAGATTGCCGACCGGGTGGGCGTCTTTATCGGTTCCGGGATCGGCGGCTTTGAGATCATCGAGCGCGAGCACTCCAACCTGCTGGCTGGCGGCCCGCGCAAGATCTCGCCATTCTTTATTCCTGCGGTCATCGTGAACATGGCGGCTGGCAATATCAGCATCCGTTACGGCGCCAAGGGCCCCATCTCGGCCACTGCCACGGCCTGCGCCACCTCGGCCAATTCCATTGGCGACTCGGTGCGCATGATCATGCACGGCGACGCCGAGGTGATGATCGCCGGCGGCGCGGAGGCCTCTGTCACGCCTTTGTCCGTGGGCGGTTTTGCCGCCATGCGCGCGCTCTCCACCCGCAACGACGACCCCACCCGCGCCAGCCGTCCCTTTGACAGGGACCGCGACGGCTTCGTCATCGGCGAGGGCGCCGGGATCCTCATCCTTGAAGAACTGGAGTTCGCCAAAGCCCGCGGCGCAAAGATTCTCGCCGAGGTGATCGGCTATGGCATGAGCGCCGATGCCTTTCACATGACCGGCATCGCCCCCGAGGGCCAGGGCGCCCAGCGCAGCATGAGGGCAGCCCTCAAGGACGCAGGCATCGCCCCGGAAGAGGTCGGCTACGTCAATGCCCACGCCACCGCCACTCCCGCCGGCGACGGCAACGAATCCCGCGCCATTGAGCTGGTTTTCGGCGAGCACGCCCTCAGCCACAAGCTCAAAATCAGCGGCACCAAGTCCATGACCGGCCACCTGCTCGGCGGCGCAGGCGGCCTCGAAGCCGGCATCTCCGTGCTGGCGCTGGTCCACCAGCAGCTTCCGCCCACCATCAATCTCGACAATCCCGACCCCAAATGCATCCTGGACTACGTGCCCAACAAGGCTATCCACCACAGCTTCGATGTGGCCCTCTCCAACTCCTTCGGCTTCGGCGGCATCAACGCCACCCTCATCATGCGCCGCTGGACCGAATAGTCCCGGCAATCGCCCTCAAACAAAACAGCGCGAATCCCAAACGGGGCTCGCGCCGTTCTGTCTTCTGCACTTTCTCAGCCACAAACTCAGGGTGCCCCAAATCTCGTCTTTGAGACCCGGAAAACCGCAAATCTCATTCCGCCCCGCGTACGCCAATCTGCGGCCTCAGCCCATCGCCGCCGCCCAGCCCACCCCGATCAGCACAAAAATCGCCCACCAGCCGAACACCGCGATGTAGCCCGAGCTGCGCTTCACCTTTGCCACGATCGCCGTCCCCATCCCCAGCAAAACCAGCGTCCAGATGGTAATCACGTCCAGCGAACTCGCCAGCGAGTAGAGCGCCTTGTTGGTCTCCATCACAGGCAGAAACGCCGCCACATTCGTGGGCGCGAAGTTCTTGATGTTGAACGTCTCCGGCGTCGCCCCCGCAAAGATCACCACAGTCCCCAGCAGCGACTTGATCAATCCCGGCAGGCTGGCGTAGAACCACACCGAAAAAATGCTGCCGTAGCTGGCCTTGCCGCCAAAAACAAAGTTAATCGTGCCCCACAATCCAAGCGTCAGGAGCGCAACCCCTGCCAGAACGAAGAGGGGGCTGGCGATGAACGACCCCTCGACGGCGTACAACGTAAACTTGTTGGCAGTTTCGCGCTGTTCCGCCGGTAGCTGCGCCATGCGGGCTTCCGCCTTCGGATCCATGCGGATCGTGTTGTCCACCACCGTGCCCCAGCCAATCTTCATCGTGATGGCCGCGAACAGAATGTAGGTGACCACCACAATCAGGACGAACGGCAGCCACCAGCTCTTGTTGCCCCGCTTGATGTCTTCAAAGGTCTTCGACGGCGCCGAAAACGTGTTCGTTACACGCTGCAGTTGCGACAGACCGGGGCCCCCGGGGGCTGGCTCGGCCACAGGTTGAACTTCCAGATCGCTCATGATTCCGCCTCTCCCATGCCACTTCACCTTGATGCGCATCCCCCACGCAGGTTCGCCGTGCCTGGGCGCCCGCGGTTGCATTTTCCTCTTGAAAGGCCGCGGCGCACTGGCTTGTTCCCGGCAACTCAGGAAAAGAAATGCGTTTGCCCGCGATTGTACCCTTGAATTGCGGAAAAGACGAAATCAATTTGCGTTTCCCGTCGCCGCGCCCCGTGCCGCCAGCAATGGCGTTCCTACCGCCCCAGCGAAGCCATCTCGCCAGTCGCGCCGGCCTTGCTCTGCCTAGCCTTGCCCGGCCCGCTCCCGGCCTGTCCCGGCTTCCGCTGCCCAGCCTTGCCCACCGGCTTCGCCGGCACATAGCTCTTATAGACCGTAATGTGGAAGCAGGCCTGTTGGAACTCTTCCTCCACGTCGATCTTGCCGGCGTTTTGCAAGGGCAGCAGCCAGCTCCGCATCCAGCCAATCTCCTGCCGGCTCATCCAGTTCTTGGCAATGTCTATGGTC
Source organism: Acidobacteriaceae bacterium (assembly GCA_003139795.1). Lineage (GTDB taxonomy): Bacteria > Acidobacteriota > Terriglobia > Terriglobales > Acidobacteriaceae > Telmatobacter. The sequence continues at coordinate 43,409 of PLGM01000293.1, forward strand.
GCCCCGGTCAGATGCGGGCTCACGATGTCTCCTTCCGCCGCTGCCGCATTCCCATTCGTCTCCATCAGCCGCTTCTGGTACTCCACTGTCCGCACCGCCGAGCTCACCTCCAGCGGCCGGTGAAACTGCGCTTCATGAACCCGCGCCAGATCGGCAAGAAAGCGCGCCGTCCACGGCCGGCAATAACGGTGGTGCTCGGGCAGGTTCTCATTCACGCCCAGCGCCGCCGAAGCCGGCACCGGCACAAGAAACTTCCGCGCGATCCGGTCCGCCAGATCCTCTTCGTCCTCGATCCGTTCCAGATTGTCTGCCTCCGACCTTTCGTTTTGCCGCTCCAGCGACCCGTACGACCCCTTGAGCGGCGGCGGCATCGCAGTCCGCGTCCTGTTGAGCGAGGCAGCCTTAGTCACAGCCCGCCGGCGAGGCGCCTTTGACTCCTGGGCAGGAATCTCGGACTCACTGGAGGCAATTTCCGGCTCCCTGACGGGAATCTTCGCCTCTGTCGCCGGAACCCTTGCCGCGCTGGCGGGAATCCTGGCCGCTCCAGCAGGGGTCTTGGCGGCTCCGGCAGGTTTCTTTGCCTCCTTGGCGGGAACCTCCGCCTCTATTGTTGGATTCCTTGCCTCTCCTGCGGGAATCTTCGCCTCCCCGGCGGGAATCTTCGCCTCTCTGGTCGGATTCCTAGTCTCCCCGGCAGAAATCTTCGCCTCCCCGGCGGGGATCTTCGCCTGTCTGGTCGGATTCCTTGTCTCCCCGGCAGGAATCTTCGCATCTCTGGTTGGAGTCTTTGTCTCCCCTGCGGGAGTCTTCGGCGCACTGGCCTGATGGGATCGCGAACGCTCCTTCAATCGCGCCGTGTTCGTTCTCCCGCCCGTCTCGCGCTTCCGCGCGCCGGATTGCCCCGTCCCGCGCCCAACCGCGCCATTGGCCGGGCTGCCAACCGTCCGTCCAGCCCGATGCCCTGCCGCATGGACAACTGAGTGCGCAGTCGTACGCCCAGCCGAACGGGGCGTCATGTGTTGTGTTTTTTTCCTGGCGCCGTGGGTTGTCTGCGCGACCGGGGCGGTCCTGTTGGTCTGGGCCAGCGAAGCCGGCGAACTGCCGGCCGTCGTCACAAAGACCACTGCCAGCACAAGAACCATGGTTGAGGTTCGGCGCATGAGAAGGTATGCGGAGAATCCAGAGCATCTCCAGTGTAGGCTCATCCGCCCCCAGTTCCGAGTGCCTTCAAAGGTGCGCCTGCGTCCGATAATTGGATCCTGCGAGGATGAAGGGCTTGATCGTGGAGGATTGGACGGACTAGGCTATTTTGGGCCGAGTGCCCCTGGTCTCGCCTTTGAGACCTGGGAAGCCTCCAACCTCACTGCAACAGCGTCGGCTCCTCGTCCTTGCCGTTGATTTCCTCCGGCGGAATGATCACCGCCGCGGCAACCGCGTCGCCTGCTCAACGGCTCGTAACTTCTTCACATCGAGAAGATCCTGGTCGCGTCCGCTGGCGAGTTTGTTACGGATCAAATCGTCCCTCGATATAACCAGCGCTGGAGTATGTTCGTCGATGAACCCTTCCAGGCGGTGCTCCCAAGCAGTATCAAAGGCCAGCCCTGAAATCTGCTGCAGAATATCGATGCGATTCGGCGTTTGGCCCATTTGAAAGACCGTGCCGTCCATAAAATCCTGCGGCGTCATTCCAGCTATCGGTGCGCCGAATTCAGCGAGCGCATCAAAGACCGCCTTTGCGTTCTCCGGGTCTGTGCGAATCCAGAGGTCGATATCCTTCGTGGTGCGCGGTTCCAAGTGCACACCGAAGGCGAAACCTCCAACAACCAGGTACTTAACTTTGTGGGCGTCGAATGCGCGCAGAATGTCTTGAAAGTCCTTGCTCATCATGGGCCGGCACTCCTTTGAATGCGGCTGCAAAGGCGTAAGCTTCTTGGCTCAATTCTGAAACGGCAATCAAACGAGCGCCGATTGACTGGCTCTGCCAATAACGATACGTCTCGGCTTGCTGCTCATCAGGATCAGTTACGCGGCGAAGGGTCTTGTCCATATGATGCTCCACTACTGCAACAGCGTCGGCTCGTCGTCCTTGCCGTTGATTTCCTCCGGCGGAATGATCACCGCCGCGGCCACCTTGTCTTCCGGCTCCAGGTTCAACAGCCGAACCCCCTGCGTAGCCCGTCCCGCCGCGCGAATGGTCTTCGTGTCGATGCGGATGATCTTGCCGAACTGGCTGATCACCATCAGCTCCGACGTATCGTCGACCAGTTGAATCGTGTTCACGCGCCCAATCCGCGGCGTCACGTTCATGTTCTTCACGCCCTTGCCGCCACGGGTCTGCAACCGGTACTCCTCTACGTCGGTGCGCTTGCCAAACCCGTTTTCGGTCACCGCCAGAATCCTGTAGTCGCCCGGCTCATGCTCCTTGGGCGTAATCGCCACGCCCACCACAAAGTCATTCTTGGCCAGGTCGATGCCGCGCACCCCGTAGGCCGGCCGGCCCATCGACCGCACATCGTTCTCGTCGAAACGGATGGCCATGCCCAGATGCGTGGCCAGGAAGACGATCTGCGACCCGTCGGTAATGCGCGCCTTTACCAGCTCATCGTCCGTGTCGATCCCGATGGCGATGATGCCGCGCGCCATCACGTTCGAGAAGTCCTTCAGCGGCGTCTTCTTCACCGTCCCCTTTTGCGTGGCGAAGAAGATGAACTTGCCTTCTTCTTCGAGATCCCGCACCGGCAGAATGGCGCGCACATTCTCGCCCGGCTGCAAGTCCAGCAGGCTCTGCATCGATTTGCCCTTGCCCGCCGCGCCTACGTCCGGGATCTCATACACCTTCAACCAATACACGCGCCCGGTGTTGGTAAAGCACAGCAGAAACGCGTGCGTCGAATTCACAATCAATTGCGCAACGAAATCCTCTTCGCGCGTCTTCATGCCCATGCGTCCCTGCCCGCCGCGCCGCTGCTGGCGATAGATCGAGATCGGCGTCCGCTTCAGGTAGCCCTGGTGGCTCACCGTCACTGCTACCTGCTCGTCGGCAATCAGGTCCTCAAGCTGCAACTCGGCGCTCTCGTCGATGATCTGCGTTCGCCGCGCGTCGCCATACTTGTCCCTGACCTCTTCGAGCTCCTTCACAATCACCGCGCGCAGCTTCGACTCGCTGGCCAGAATCGATTCGTACTCGGCGATCCGCTCGCGCACCTGCTTCAGCTCGTTCAGCAGCTCGTCGATCGAAAGTTGCGTGAGCCGGTAGAGTTGCAACTCCAGAATCGCGTCGATCTGCCTGAGCGTCAGGCCGCGCTCCTCGTGCGTCAGGCGCTCACGGTCCAGCGTAACCACAATCTCCGTGCCCTTGCCCCATGCATACAGGTTCTCGCGAGCCTCCGCGCGCGAACTTGAAGCGCGAATGATGCGGATCACCGTATCGAGATTGTCGAGCGCGATCTTGTAGCCTTCCAGAATGTGCTCGCGCTCGCGAGCCTTCTTGAGCAGGAACACCGTCCGCCGCTGCACGACATCGATGCGGTGATTGATGAAGCAGCGAATGGCCTCGTCGAGACCCAGCTCCCGCGGCTGCCCGTTCAGCACCGCCAGGAAGATCATCGAGAAACTCTCCTGCATCTGCGTGTGCTTGTAGAGCTGGTTCAGCACAATCTCAGGCTGCGAGCCGCGCTTCAGCTCGATCACGATGCGCATGCCGTCGCGGTCGCTCTCGTCGCGCACGTCGCTGATGTCGTCCACGATCTTGTCGTTCACCAGCTCGGCGATGCGCTCGATCAGCTTGGACTTGTTCACCTGGTACGGAATCTCGGTGACGATGATGGCCTGCTTTTCCTTGGTCAGGTTCTCCGTCGCCACCTTGGCCCGCATCATGAACCGCCCGCGTCCGGTCTTGTACGCCTGCGGAATACCGGACTTCCCGTAAAGGAAACCGCCGGTCGGGAAGTCCGGCCCCTGCACGTGCTTCAACACCTCGGCCAGCCCCGCGCTGGGGTTCTTCACCAACTCGATGGCGGCATTGACCACCTCGGTCAAGTTGTGCGGCGGAATGTTAGTCGCCATGCCGACCGCGATGCCGCTGGAGCCATTAACAATGAGATTCGGTATCCGCGTAGGCAGAACCACCGGCTCAAACGTGGACTCGTCGTAGTTCGGCGTAAAGTCCACCGTCTCCATCTCGATGTCGGCCATCATCTCGCCGGCAATGCGCGCCATGCGGCACTCGGTATAGCGCATCGCCGCCGGCGGATCGCCGTCCACCGAGCCGAAGTTTCCCTGTCCGTCCACCAGCGTATAGCGCAGCGTAAACGGCTGCGCCATGCGCACCAGCGTGTCGTAGATGGCCGAGTCGCCGTGGGGATGGTAGACGCCCATCGCCTGGCCCACCACCTTGGCGCATTTGGCGTATTTCTTGTTGTACTCCAGGCCCATCTCGCTCAGCGTGTAGAGCACCCGCCTATGCACCGGCTTCAGCCCGTCCAGCGCGCTCGGCAGCGCCCGGCCGATGATCACCGACATCGAGTAGTCGAGATACGAGCGCCGCATCTCCTCTTCGATGTTGATGGGAATAAGGTTCGTGCCGCTGCCTGGCGGCGTGCCGCCTTCAAGGGGAAGCTGGGGGTTTTGATCGTCTGGCATAGGGTCTTTTCTTGGCCCGCCGGAGGGCGGCAGAGAGGGTCCGGTGAAAGCGGGGCCGGGTCCGCGGGCTTCGCTTTTATTTTACCCGTTCAATGCCGGTTTCAGCAAGGCCAAACGAAACAAATAAGTCCTTATATTGCTTGAATTTATACACTATCTTCGGCGCCCCATCCAGCGCTTTCGTTCCTCACGCCGCGCGGCGCGTCCAAGCCCTCGACTTGCCCGCGGCCCTGGCCTTCTTTTTGGCACTCTTTTTGGCCTTGGTTTCACCCTTGTCCCGGCCCGCATTCTCACCCAATTCAGCCAGAATCACCGGCGGCTGGCCGGGGAAGGTCACTTTGAGCCGGAGGGTGCCGCCTTTGCGCTCGACATATTGGCGCAGGATCGTCAGGTAAAGGTCCGTGCGCTTTTCAGCACGTCGAATCGTCTCCTTGCTCACCTTGAGCTTCCTCGAGAGACTTGCACGAGTCCGCTTGCGTGCCCTGGCCAGCTTCTGCCGGGTTTGCTCATCTGCAAGTGACTCAGGAATGCCCTGCTGATCCCTTTGATCTTCGGTCATTCAGCCCTCCCACAGACTTCAAAGCCGGACGGTACTTCCTCGTTGCCCGACAAGCTCCTTATCGGCCAGGCCGCCCAACTCCTACAGCAGCCCCGGCAAGCTCACCACACAGAACACTGCTTGCAGCACCAGGATCGCCCCCGCCGCGCCCAGCGCCAGCCGTCCCCTCGGCCCCTCGTACGCGTCCGCAAACACCCCGCCCACAAACGTCAGCAGAAACGGCAGCGCCCACAGCCACGGGCTCCCCGGAACCCCCGTCATCACCAGCACCATCAGCACCAATGTGTAAAGCAGCGGAACTGTGTTGCCGAAGTACCGCGACTTCTTCAGCCCCGCATACAGCACCAGGGCCGCAGCCGCGGCCACCGTGATCCCCGCATTGGCCATCGTCGAAAAGAACCGCCTCGCCGGGTCCAGTGAAACCCACAGGAACCCCGCCGCCGAGCGGAAAACATAGCTGAACGCATCCGGCGAAAACCCGTAGCAGGCGAACACCAGCACCAGCGCCCCGGCCACGGCCGCCAGCACCACCGGCAGCACTTGGGCTCGGCGCCCCTCGGCCACCCACAGCATCGCCGCCAGCCCCAGCAGCGCCACCACCGGCAGCGCCGCAATATGTGCCGCCGCCGCCGCCCCAAAGGCTGCTGTCAGCAGCACCGTCCGCAGCCGCCACTGCCGCCGTGGTCCCTGCATCGCGTGCGCCACGCCGATGCAGCAGTACACGCCCCCATACACCCCCAGGCCGGCGAGCACCTCCGCATTCGGCGCCACGCATGCCCTGAGCATCGCAGGAGAAAAGCAATAGAGTCCCAGCGCCGTATAGCCCCCCAGGTTGCCGTAAAGCCGCCGCGTCACCCACCACAACCCGCCGCCCAGCACGCACCCCGCCAGCAAAAACGGCAGCCTTAACAGCAGCAGCACGTGCGTAAGCTGGTGCCGCAGCTCCCATGTACTCAACTCCGACGCCCTGGTCTCGCCACCGGCCTCCCACCCCACGGACGAATCCGCCGCGGCGGACGTGGGGACCCCGGCCTCCCACCCCCCGGACGAAGACCTGTCCGTGGGGACCCCGGCCTGCTGAAACACGCGATCCTCCGGCTTGCGAAACAGGTCCAGACCCCGTTCCGCCCAGAGGTTCAGCGTCAGCGGCAGCCCCGCCAGCCGGTATCCCAGTATCCCATCGTGAATATTCCCGCAGGTAGTGTAGTAGCCGGTCAGCGCCGAAGGCCGCTCCCACGTCTCGCGCCCGCACCGTGCATATTGATAATCGCGATCGGTCAGCGTCTGGTGACCCGTAAGCCACAGCCCCTGGACGAAAAAAAGCGCCAGCAGCCCCGCCGCCATGCGCTGGGGAAGATTGAACCGAAAGCGGCGAATCATGCCAAACCGGAGTGTCATCACGTTCAAACGAGTCGATTCCAGTCTAAACGCCCCTGCAGCTTTTCATCTCGACCCCTCCGCGATAGAAATCTGTGCCCCAGGTCTTGTCCGCCGTGGCGGAGAGGCCTGTGATTTCGCCCTGTCGCCGTCCCGAACGTTCCATTGTCCCAAAAGCATCGGGACCTGCCGGCAGGGCAGGTCCCGATGGTGAATCGCCGAGCTGAGATGAATTCAGAACCGAACCATGATGGCCAGAATCGTCGCCGTCTGGTTCGTCCGCAGGTCGGGCCACCAGATTGCCTTCACGCCCGTATTGCCGGGAGTCGCGCAAGCCGCCTCCGCCAGGCCCAGGTTCCCGTAGCCATAGCCGGAGTCGATGTTGCCGCCGGCGCACACATAGTCCGCCGGATTGTTGTTGTTGCCGCCCGTAGGCGTGATCCCGCCGCGGCCGGTCCAGTAGGGCACATCGGAGTACCGGTAGCTCTCTTCCAGCCGGAAGGTGATGAACTGGCTCGGCATGTAGTCGAGGGTCACGGTTCCGTCGTGCATCCGGGCCCGATCGCCCGCGTTCTCGGTAAAGTACGGCGTGCCCGTGATGGCCGTCGCGCCGTTGATCGGCGGCAGCAGGGTCAGGTAACGGCCGGGGTTGTTCATCTGCCCGCCGCCCAGGGTAACCGCGAACAAATCTTTCTTGAACCAGTAGCGGTTGTAGGCCATCCAGCCTATGAACATCTGCTTGGGCCTGCCGTCCTTGCTGTTGTGGCAGTTGACGCCCCCGGTGTACGTCGAACTCGATCCCTGCTCCGGAGAGGCGCCCGTCGGGCTGTACGGTCCGCTGGATGGACCGCCGCCGTATTCGCAGCCGGCATCGCCGGTAATGGTAAACGCGATCTTGTCCAGAAAGGCCTTGGGCTTGTCGTAGTACTTGACCTGCGCGCTATAGTCGGCGTGGACACGCGAGCGTCCGGGGAAGCCGGCATCGTCTTCACCCATCCCGTAGTCGTTCCACACGAGATCCAGGTACGGCTTGGGCCGCCATAGAATCTGTCCGCCCAACCCCCCGTGGCCGTTGTAGCGCGCATACGACTGCCAGCCGTTGATGATCCACGGCTCGATCTTCAGCTTCGCCGTCGGAAAATACTGGATGCGAAGCCCGTTGAAGAACCACGGCGTGTTGGAGGAAACAAACGAAGGCTGATAGGTCCAGTTGTCGAAGTTGTAGTAGCTGAACAGGCCGATGTAGGAAACGAAAATGCCCGCGTCCACGTTCAGGCCGTGCTTCACGTCCCAGTGATAACCGCCCCACGCCTCCGAAACGTACCGGTAAGCGTTGGCCAGATTCCACTGCCCGCGGTTGGGGCTGCCGTCGTTGCGCGGCGTGGTCGTGGCAAACAAACCGTTCATGAACAGAATGCGTCCGCGCACATTGTCGATGCGGATGTCGCCGCCGATGCTGATCTGTTCCAGTTGCCATTCGTCGGAGCGGAACATCTCCGTCGAGCCGCCCATCGAGTCGTCCTCGGGGTGGTTGTAGTCCAGGATATAGTTCGCGTCGGCGCGAAACTCGGGCGTGAAATACTTGGTCGACATCGGGCTGTCGCTGTTGTGCCCGCCGCTGTTCAGCCACGTCCAGTCGCCGGGGAACGGCGTGGACTTCGTGAGTCTCTCCGCCGAAATCTCCGGGGGCGCCGGAGCCGCGGCCGGAGCAGCCGATGCCGCAACCTGGCCCACCAACCCCGCCGAGCCTCCGGCGCCGGTTGCATCGCCCTCCGCCTTCCGCAACGCGCTGGCGTCCCGCTCCGCGTCCGCGGCGTCGTCCGCTCCGTTGCGCGCCTTCAGCTCGGCCTCCAGTTGCGCGATCCGCGCCTTCATCTCTGCCAATTCCTTGAGCACCGCATCGCGGCTCACGGGCACTGCAACGGAAGCCGTTGCCGCGGTGGTTGAGGCCGGAGCAGTCGCGGCCGTCGCGTTTGCAGGCGCAGTACCGGCCGCGGCCGCTGTGGTCGCCGCTTCGTTGCCCGGCGTGCCGGTGCCCGATTCCGCATGAACCACGGCCGGAGACTCAACCAAAGCCATTTCTACCGGGTTTGCGGTCTTCGCGGCCTGTTGCGCCATCGTGCTCAACGGCGTCAGTCCGCAACAACAAATCGCCAGGGCGGGAATGGCTTTCCATGGATTCCTTATCATTTGGCCTCTCACTTTCACTCGAAATTTTGCATCAGGGTATGAATGCCCTTCGAACTGCCGCGGCAAAAGACAGGAATCTCCTCTGCTGCTCCGCAGCCACTCTTGGTCGAGCCGTGATTGGGTCTTGGCTAAAGGAAGAGCGAAGGATTCGGACCTGGTTGTCTGCCCAAACTCATTTCTCCTGCTCCCCCAAAAAACAGCGGGGCGAAGATTGCATGCATTCGCTCCAGATAAGGAACGAAACGATGATTCCCTTTGACATTAAGACGAGGTCCGTAAAGATCCTATATATGTTTTTCAGAAAGTCATGAGTAGCTCGTGAAGATACCATAAGGAAGTTATATGGAATAACTCGCCTGCAAGTCTCCGTCCCGCTCGACCCGGCGCTGAGCCGCGCCCTTTACCCCGCAATCCCCCAAAAGGTACACTGGCTCCGCCATGCTCACTCGCCGCCGCTTTGTCCTGAATACCGCCGCCTCCGCGCTCGTACTCGCTCCCAAGGCCCGCTTTGTCCTGGCGCAATCCGTCAACGTCTACCGCAATCCCATCCTCGGCGGCGACCACCCCGACGCCAGCCCCATCCGCGTCGGCGACGACTTCTACCTCACTCATTCCAGCTTCGATTACGCTCCCGGACTCCTCATATGGCACTCACGCGATCTTGTCAACTGGCGTCCCGTCGCCGCCGCCCTCCGCCGTTACCATGGCAACGTCTACGCCCCCTACCTTTGCCAGTACCAGTCCCGCTTCTACATCTACTTCCCCGCCGACGGCCGCCTTCGCGTCGTACACGCCGGCCACCCCACAGGCCCTTGGTCCGAACCCATCGACCTCGGCATCGACGCCATCGACCCCGCCCACATCGCCGAAAACGGCCGCCGTTTCCTCTATATGGCGGGCGGCCAGATGGCCGAACTCACCCCCGACGGTCTGGCCGTAAAGACCCCTCCCCGCACCGTCCTCGAACCCTGGCCCATCCCCGCCACCACCCGCATGGAATGCACCTGCCTCGAAGGCCCCAAGCTCCTCGAACACAACGGCTGGTTCTATCTCAACGTCGCCGAAGGCGGCACCGCCGGTCCCGCCACCAGCCACTCCGTCATCTCTGCACGCAGCCGCCATGCCGACGGCCCCTGGGAGTTCTCGCCCTACAATCCCGTCGTCCACACCCCCTCCCGCGACGACCGCTGGCTCTCGCTCGGCCATGGCCGCCTGGTCGACACGCCGCAGGACAAGTGGTACATCACCGTCCACTCCTACGAGAACGGCTACCGCACCCTCGGACGGCAGCTTTTGCTGCTGCCCATCGAGTGGACCGCCGACGGCTGGTTCCGCGTCTCCCCTGAGGTGGCCGCCGACTCCACCATCCCCATGCCCATTCCCGGCGCAACCCAACAGCCGTTCCTCGACCCCTCCGACGGCTTCACCACCCCCGAACTCAGCCTCCAATGGGGTTTCTGGCACGAGTTCGACCCCTCTCGCTTCACCACCGGCAACGGCGCCCTCATCCTTCAGGCGCGCGGCAAGTCCCTGGCCGACACCTCCGCCCTCACCATCCCCGTCGGCGGCCACTCTTACACCGTCGAAATCGACCTCGAAGTCGACCCCGCCTGCGAGTCCGGCCTGCTGCTCTTCTACGACCCCAATCACGCTGCTGGCATCCTGCTCGATTCCCAAGGCATCGGCGTCCGCCTCGCCAACGGCTACATCCCCAACCGCCGGCACCAGGGCACCACTCGCGCCACCCTCCGCATCGTCAACGACCGCCAGGAGATCGACTTCTACTACCGCCTTCCCGGCCAACCCTGGCAAAAGACCCCCGAATCCGCCGAAATCTCCGGCATGAACCACAACGTCCTCAACGGATTCCTCGATGTCCGCCCCGCCCTCTACACCGTCGGCCAGGGAAAGGCCACTTTCCGCAACTTCCGCTACTGGCCATCCGTCCAGGCGCCCGCCATCTGAATCCGCCATCCATCTCAGCCTGGTGTATCGTGATGGGTAGCTATCGGTAGAGGTTCCGCTTTCGTGACCATCCCCGGCATCGTCGATCTCCTTAAGCATTTCAAGTGGAGCTCGTTTCATTCCTGGTTATCCCTTCACAACCTGGTCGCGCTCGTCGCGGGATCGCTCGCTGGCCTCTGGCGCCAGCAGATCAAACGCCGGCGCGCCCGCCTGGCGCAAAACTGGCCTTCGGTGCAGGGCCAGGTTCAATCCATCAACGTAGCTGCTGGAACCAAGTTCTTTGGCAAGCCGCGTCAATACTCGGCCTCGTTCACTTACTCCTATTCCGTCAGCGACGAAAGCGAGACCAACTATTTCTCCGGAGACTTTTCGCGCCCCTTTCCGGACAAGGACCGCGCGTGGGAGTGGCTGGAACTGCTGAAGAACAAGCGAATCCGTGTCCACGTCCAGCCCGGCCGCCCTGAAGTCTCCGCAGTCCTGGCCGCCGATCTTGACGCCCACTTCCCCCTCCCCGTGCGGACTCCGGAAGATCTCGTCTTTGCCAGGCCGGAAATCTATCCTCAATAGCGCTGCCCCGGACCTCGGCCGTATCCGTTCATGAAGTGCTATCCTCCTTGCCAAGGGCACGCGCATGGGCAATTTTTTCACCCTCGGCCACTCCAACCACGCCATCGAAACCTGGCTTGCCCTTGTCCGCCGGCACGGCGTTGAGGTGGTGGTGGATACGCGCAGCTCTCCCTACTCCAAATACGTCCCGCAATTCGACAAGGAACTCATCCAGCGCTCTCTGGAGGAGGCCGGAATTCGCTACCTCTTTCTCGGCGCGGAACTGGGTGGCCGCCCCGCCAATCCCGCCTATTACGACGCCTCCGGCCGCGTCCTTTACAGCCGCCTCCGCGACGACGCCCGTTTCCAGGCAGCCATCGCCCGCCTTGAGTCCGGCATGGAGCGCTTTCGCGTAGCCCTGCTTTGCGGCGAGGAAGACCCCGCCCACTGCCATCGCCGCCTGCTCATCGGCCGCGTCCTCACCGAACGCGGCCACACCATGCTCCACATCCGCGGCGACGGCCGCCTGGAACCCGACTCCACCGTTGCCACCGAATCCGGCAAGCCGTTGGTCGCCGACCAGCCCGCGCTTTTCGCGGAACTTGACGAGGACAAATGGAGATCTACAGCATCGGTTTTACCCAAAAAAGCGCCGGCGAGTTCTTCGGCACACTGAAAGCTCACGGCATCGAGCGCCTCCTCGATGTGCGCCTGAACAACACCTCCCAGCTCGCCGCATTCGCCAAGCAGGCCGACCTGGCTTACTTCCTCCGCGAGATATGCGGCGCGGAGTATGAGCATGAACCCCTCCTCGCCCCCACGCAAGAGATTCTCGACGCCTATAAAAAGCACAAGGGCAGTTGGGACGCTTATGAACAGGCATTTCTTGCCCTTATGCAAGCCAGAAACATCGAGTCCACGATCGATAAAGAGAGCTTCGCGCGAAAAACCGTCCTGCTGTGCAGCGAGCCAACCGCGGAGCACTGCCACCGCCGCCTGGTCCTTGAGTATTTACAGAAGCGTTGGGACGGCGTAGAAATTCACCATCTCTAATGCAGACCCTGAAGGTGAGTCCAACGCCATGGGACTAGACCGGATTCTTTGTCTCGCCAACTCCTACAAGCATGACCATCGCTGTGTCGCCGGAATCAGCCTTGCCACAAAAGAGTGGGTCCGGCTGGTCGGCAGGCAAGTCCCCGGCTGCCTCACCGTAAGAGAAGCCTCCTATACAGATGGTAAGCAGGCTGCTCTCCTGGATGTATTCGAGGCCGAGCTCGCCGAACGCTGTGGCTCCAGCGCCCATCCGGAAGATGTGTATGTAACCGAGAGGCCGTGGCGTCGCGTGCAGCGCTTCGATGGGACTGCCGCCGCTTCGTTTCTTGCAGAATTCGTAAGTAAGGAATCCGTTGTCCTGCAAGGATACTCCGACCGGGTTCCTGCGGACCGCTTTGAAAAAACCCCGGCAAAATGCTCACTCGGGCTCACTCATCCCGATGACCTTTGGTGGTGGATTCGAGAAGAGAACGGCAAGCGCAGGAATCGCGCCCTTTTCCGTCTCGGTCATCTTGGCCGCGTCCGCTACGACCTGGCCGTCACCGATCCAGTTTGGCTGGATCAACTAAACCTCATGCCCGCCGGCATCTACCCCCACGCACTCCTCTGCGGCGGCAAATCTTCTAATACCTTCCTCACCGTGAGCCTGAGCGAGCCTTTCGAGGGTTTCCACTACAAGCTCGTAGCCGCTGTCGTGTGCCTGCCCGCCTAGCTTACCCTTCATCGCAGGCCCCTCCGGTTGCAGCCGCAACCCCAGCCCGTTAGACTTCCTTCAGCATGGCCATCGCCCGCGACACCCCCCCCGAACGCCTCGTCAGCGCCTCCCGCGCCGAAGAAGAGCAGGGCTTCGAACTCAAACTCCGCCCCCGCTGGCTCCGCGAGTTCATCGGCCAGTCCAAGGCCAAGGAGCAGCTCGCCATCGCCCTTGAAGCCGCCAAATCCCGCGGTGAAGCCCTCGATCACGTCCTCCTCTTCGGCCCACCCGGCCTGGGCAAGACCACCCTGGCCACCATCATCGCCAATGAACTCGACGTCGGCTTCCAGCAGACCTCCGGCCCGGCGCTCCAGATCCAGGGCGACCTCACCGCCATCCTCACCAACCTCCGCGAGCGCCAGGTCCTCTTTCTCGACGAAATCCACCGCATGCAGCCGGTCCTCGAAGAAAAGCTCTACACCGCCCTCGAGGATTACAAGCTCGACATCATCATCGGCCAGGGCCCCGCGGCGCGCACCCACGTCATGGAGATCCGCCCCTTCACCTTTATCGGCGCCACCACCCGCCCTGGCCTGCTCAGCTCGCCCTTGCGTTCCCGCTTCGGCATTCTCCTCCGCCTCGAGTTCTACACTGAAGAGGAACTCCGCTTCATCGTCGAGCGCTCCGCCGAAGTCATGCAGGTGCCTATCGACACCGACGGCGCCTCCGAAATCGCCCTCCGTTCCCGCGGCACCCCCCGCATCGCCAACCGCCTGCTCCGCCGCGTCCGCGACTACGCCCAGGTCCGCGGCTCTGGAACCATCGACCGCCCCACCGCCAACGCCGCTCTCACCATGCTTGAAGTCGACGCCCACGGCTTCGACGAAATCGACCGCCGCCTGCTGCTCACCATCATTCAGAAGTACGACGGCGGCCCCGTCGGTCTCGGCACTCTCGCCGCAACCCTCGCCGAGGAGGAAGACGCCCTCGAAGAGGTCTACGAGCCGTTCCTCATCCAGATCGGCTTTCTCGACCGCACACCCCGCGGCCGCATGGCCACGCGCCTCGCCTACGAGCACTTCGGCCTGACCATACCCGGCCGCCAGACGCCCCTGTTTTAGCCCGGACAGGAGTTGTGGCCGACACGCAAACCGGCGGACGATGCTATTTGCTGATTCGCTGACTTGTTAACTCGCTGAGTTGCTGACTCGTTAACTTGCTAACTCGCTAACTTGCTAACTTGCTAACATCCCGACCAACCCCAGGAGGACTCCCATGGCACTCACTGAATCCACCATGCTCAAACTCGGTACCACCGCACCTGACTTCGCACTCACCGACGTAGTCAAGAGGAAGCTCGTGAGCCGCGATGACTTTCGCGACCAAAAGGCGCTGCTCGTCTTCTTCATCTGCACCCACTGCCCCTACGTCAAGCACGTCAATGAAGGCCTCGCCGCGCTCGGCCGCGACTACGCCGCCCAGCCCATTGGCATCGTCGCCATCAGCAGCAACGACGTCACCACCCACCCCGAGGACAGCCCCGCCGGACTCAAGCGGCAGGCTGAAACCTACGCCTTCGTCTTTCCCTACCTGTACGACGAAACGCAAGCTGTAGCCCACGCCTACAAAGCCGCCTGCACCCCGGACTTCTTCCTCTTCGACGCCGACCGGCGCCTCGTGTATCGCGGCCAATTCGACTCCAGCCGCCCCGGCAGCGGCATTCCCGTCACCGGCGAAGACCTTCGCGCCGCAATAGACCAGGTTCTCGCCGGCCAACCGGTCCCCGCCGACCAGCGCCCCTCCATCGGCTGCAACATCAAGTGGAAGGCATAAGCAAAGCGGAGTTAGCGGGGTCGGCGGAGTTAGCGGAGCTACTGCGGAAGCACTGTCAACTAACTCCGCTAACCGCGCTAACTCCGCTTCACAACCCCAACCCCTTCAAATACTCCCTGAACTTCGGCCCAAGATCGGCTCGCTTCAGCGCAAACTCCACCGTCGCCTGCAGCATCCCGAACTTGTCGCCGGCGTCGTACCGCTTGCCCTCGAACGTGTAGCCGAAAACCTTCTCTTCCTGCACCAGCGCCTTGATCCCGTCCGTCAGTTGAATCTCGCCGATTGCGCCGGGTTTCGTCTTCTCCAGCAGCTCGAACACGCGCGGCGTCAGCACATATCGCCCGATAATCGCCAGCTTTGACGGTGCATCTTCAAATTTCGGCTTCTCCACCATCCCCGTGCAGTTGTAAATCCGCCAGTTATCCGGGTCCTGTTCGCCGGCCAGCACGCCATACGCGCTGATCCCCGGCCCTTCGATCGTCATCGTCGCCAGTACCGACCCGCCACGTTCTTCGAACACCCCGATCATCTGCTTCAGGCAAGGCGTCTCGGCATCGATCACATCGTCGGGCAGAATCACCGCAAACGGCTCATCCCCCACCAGGTCCTTCGCGCACCACACCGCGTGCCCCAGACCCAGCGGCTCCTTCTGCCGCACATAGCTGATCCGCGCCATCGAGGACACGCCTCGCGACACCGCCAGCAGTTCATCCTTGTGCTTCCGTTCCAGGGTAGCGTCTAACTCGTAACTGATGTCGAAGTGATCCTCCATCGCGCCCTTGCCCCGGCCCGTCACAATGATGATGTGCTCGATCCCCGACGCGACCGCCTCTTCCACCCCGTACTGGATGATGGGCTTGTCCACCAGCGCCAGCATCTCTTTGGGAATTACCTTGGTCGCCGGCAAAAACCGCGTGCCCAAACCGCCTGCGGGGAATACCGCCTTCCGAACATGCTTGCTCATTCCGCCTTCCTCGTGTCGTTCTCATTCAGTGTAGACTCATCGTCTTCATCGTCATTCGCCCATTTTGGCAGGGCGCAATTCTGACATTCTTCGCGAATCCCGCCGATGCCGAAGCGCCCATTGAACCGTTCGCCACAGCGGGGACACGGCCAGATATAACGGCAATAATGAAAATACGCCACCGCAAGGAAAAGAACGACTATCACGGGGTCAAGTGGCCAGCTTAAGTTGAGCAGAAAGAGTATCGGGAGAAGCAGTATAGAAATCAAAATGATCCCAACCACAGCAAAAAGCTCATATCCAGCAAGTCTCTTGTATCCCGCCCAGTTCTCTGCGTATTTGCCCTCCATCGTACCTTTCTCCATGTGCCACCCACTTCACAGCGTCGGCGAATCGTCCCCCAGCATCGCCTCCCGCACAATCTTGATCGGCGGAAACCCCTCGCGCAGGAAGTCGTCGTGAAACTTCTCCAGAGAAAACGCCGCGCCCTGCTTCTTCTTCACGTCCTCGCGCAGCTTCATGATCTCCAGCTTGCCCAGCGTGTAGTAGAGATAAGTCGGGTCGCTGGTGCCGCGCTTGGTTTCCACCATCGCCGTCTCTTTCGACTGGTAACCTTCCTTCTGAAAGAACGCGACCGCCTCGTCGAAGCTCATCTTGCCGGTATGCATCTCAATGCCCACGATGAAGCGCGCGTTCCTGAGCAGCGCGTCCTGCAGTTGCCCCAGCCGCAGGAACTTCGCTTCGCGCTCATCCTTGGCTCCAACTCCCGACTGCCCATACCCTTCGTCCAGCATCATCTGCTCGGTGTAGTGCGCCCATCCTTCGATGTCTGTGTTTGCCCCCAGCAGCTTGCGCACCTTGCTCGGCGCCTGCGGCAGCCAAAGGAACTGAATATAGTGCCCCGGATAAGCCTCGTGCACCGCCGTCGAAATCACTGTGCCGATGTTGAACGAGTGCATGAAGCCTTCCACTTCCTCGGGCTTCATCGATGGGTCGGGTAACGTCACGTTGAAGTACGCCTCTGTCGCGTGCTTCTCAAACGGCCCCGGCGTATCCATGCTTGCAAAGGTCGTCGCCCGCATGAACGGTGGCGTCTCTTCCACGATCGGCCGCACATCGGAAGGAATGGTCACAATATGGTGCGACCGGATGAAGCTCACCAGCCCATCGAATGTCGCGCGGAAAGCGTCCAGCAGATGATCCGGCGCGGGATGATTCTCGCCTAACTCCTCCACCACCGCGCGCGCATCCTTCGCCGGCTCCAGCTCCTTCGCGATCTCGTTGAAGTGCGCCTGATTCTTTTTCAGGTCCGCCCAGCCAATCTCCAGCAGCTTGTCCAGCGGCAGGTCCACCATCTCGTCGTAGGCAAGCTTCTTCTGGAACGCCTCCGCGCCAATCCGGAAGTCCCCGTTCGACCTCGCCAGCAAATCCGTCTTCAGCCAGCCCAGATAACTCTTCAGCTCCGCAATCACCGCCGCGTTCGTCTGGGCAAACTCGGCCTTCAGCGCCGCGTCCTGCGCATCCGCAAACGCCAGCGGCACATCCTTCTCAAAGAAACTCACGATGTCCGGCAACTGCTCAATGGCAATCTCCGTGTACACGCGTGGCGGATTCTTCAGGTTTACTCGCGCCGCGTCCAGCAGCGCCGGCATCTGCTTCTCGCGCGCAACCAGCGACCTTAGCCGCTCGTCCGGCGACGCGAACTTCCGCTCCATCAGCACAAACGCCCCATTCGCGCAGGTGCTCGAGTAGTTATCCGCATTCTTCTCCCACGGCCGTATCGTTTCCAGTGTCAGCAGTTGCGAGCGAATGTTGGATAGAACAATCTCCCGGTCGCTCCGCGCTACAAAATCTGCCGCCGCATCATCGGGATGAATCGCCTCGATGCGCTTCTCGAAGCTCTTGAGCGCGGCAATCTCGGCGTCCACGTTCTTGCGCGAGTAATCCTCCAGTTGCCCGTCGAACTGGTGATACCCCACCAGCGTCCCGTTCGTCGGACCATAGTGAAAATACACCTGGTCGAAGTACGCATCGGAAGCCTTCTCGAACTTCTGCTTCCAGTTCTCTTGCGCAGCGTACGCAGTAATCGCAGAACACATACAAGCTCCAATCGCAAACAACACAAAAAGCTTCTTCATGTTTTCTCTCTCAATCGAGGGTGAATTCTTATGCGTTGACCGGCGCCGGAGCCAGTTTGTCAAGCACCTCGTGAATCTCAAGCAGAACTTCGTCGGGCCGCGTGGCAGTCAAAGGATACTTCAACAGCCCCTGCGGCGTGAACTGCGCCCCACGCTTGGCGTTCTGCGCCACCAGCCGCATCAGTTGCCGCGGATCGACAACAGCGTTCTCCATGAACCGTATCTGGAGCTCGCCCCGCTTGCGATCCACCTGCGCAATGCCCATCCGCTCGCATTCCAGGCGCACCATCGCCGCTTCCAGCAGGTACACGGTCGCGTCCGGCGGCGCTCCATAACGGTCTTCCAGTTCCGCGCGCACCTCGGCCAGTGCCGCCTCGCTCGCCGCCCCCGCAATCTTCTTGTAGAGCCGCAGCCGCTGATTCTCTTCCGGCACATAGCTCTCGTCGATGCGCAGTGCTATGCCTAAGTTAAGCTGCGTCGCGGGCCGCTCCTCGCTCGTTTCGCCCTTCATCTCCTTCACCGCGGCTTCCAGCATCGACGTGTACAGTTCGAATCCCACCGCCTCGATGTGCCCGCTCTGTTCGCCGCCCAGCATGTTGCCCGCCCCGCGCAGTTCCAGGTCCAGCGCCGCAATCTTGAACCCCGCGCCCAGGTCGCTGAACTCCTTCAGCGCCGCCAGCCTTCTGCGCGCAATCTCCGTCAGCTCATTCTCCGGCGGAATGAGTAAATACGCATAGGCCCGCCGGTTCGACCGCCCCACTCTCCCGCGTAACTGGTATAACTCGCTCAGCCCATGCCGGTCCGCGCGGTTGATCAGAATCGTATTCGCCAGCGGAATGTCCAATCCGTTCTCGATGATCGTCGTAGCCACCAGCACGTCAAAGTCGTGCCTCATGAAGGCCAGCATCACCCTCTCCAGTTCCGTCTCGCTCATCTGCCCGTGGGCCACCGCCACCCGCGCCGCCGGAACAAGCTCCTGAATCCGCGCCGCAATTTCGTAAATCGACTCCACGCGGTTGTGCACAAAATAGACTTGGCCGCCGCGCTCCAGTTCCACCTCCACCGCCGAGCGCACAATCTTCTCGTCGAACTTGGCCACCACCGTTTGAATCGCCATCCGGTCCTTCGGCGGCGTCTCGATCACGCTCATGTCCCTCAGCCCCACCAGCGACATATGCAGCGTCCGCGGAATCGGCGTCGCGCTCATCGCCAGCACATCGATCTCCTTGCGCATCTGCTTCAGCCGTTCCTTGTGCCGCACGCCGAACCGCTGCTCCTCATCCACCACCAGCAGGCCCAAATCCTGAAACTTGATGTCCTTCGACAGCAGGCGATGCGTGCCGATCAGGATGTCTACCTTGCCCGTCTCCACGCGTTCCACAATCAGTTTCTGCTCCTTCGCCGTACGGAACCGCGAGATCATCTCAACATTGATCGGGAACTGCGCAAACCTCTGCTTGAACGTCTCGAAATGCTGAAAACTCAAAATCGTTGTTGGCGTCAACACCGCCACCTGCTTGCCGTCCTGCACCGCCTTGAACGCCGCCCGCATCGCCACTTCAGTCTTGCCATAGCCCACGTCGCCGCATAGCAGCCGGTCCATCGGCGTCGTCGATTCCATGTCGTACTTGATCGCCCGGATCGCCGTGATCTGATCGTCCGTCTCGCTGTAGTCGAACGAGTCCTCGAACTCCCGCTGAAACTCGTTGTCTTTGGAGAAAGCCGTTCCCTGCGCCGTGTGCCGTTCGGCGTATAACTTCAGTAACTCGCCGGCCATATCCTGCATGGCCCTGCGCACCCGCGCCTTGGTCTTGGTCCATTGCTGCGAGCCCAGCCTGTTCAGCACCGGAGCCGGCCCGGCGTCCGTCGAGCGGTACTTCTGGATCAGGTCCAGCCGAGTTAGCGGTACATATAACTTTGCAGCCTCGGCAAACTCCAGAATCATGAATTCGACGGAGAGCCCATCCTGCGCAATCTCCCTTAGCCCCTGGTATTGCGCAATCCCGTGCTCCACGTGAACCACGTAATCGCCCAGCCCCAAGTCGCGGAAGTCCGAAACAAACGCCGCCGTCTTCGATCGTTTCGGCTCCGGCCGCGCCGCCACATCCGCCTCGTCCGATAGGTCGTTGGCCCCGAACACAATCAGGTTCGAGTCCGCAAAACTCACGCCTGCCGCCAATGGCGTCCTTACAATCACCGGCACGCGCAAGTCGCCCGCCAGATAGCTGCCCTCATCCAGCATCGTCTCGCCCGGATGCGGATTGCGGCTGCCCAGCCGGTACGGAATCTCGTACTCGCGCAGCACCGTCGCCAGTCGCTCCACGTCGCCCTGGTGCGGCGCGGCCAACACAATCCGCGTCTCCGCCGCCATCAGGTTTCTCAGTTGCTCAGTCAGCGCCGGAATCGACCCATGAAACCTGAGAGTAGGCCGCGTATTCAGCTCGATCTCGCCCAGCGTGTTGTCTTCATCCAGCACGTCCACCACGCCCAGTTGATCCAGATCCAGCCCCATGTGCGAGTCGAGCGCTACTTGCAACACCTCCGGCCGCAGGTAGATGTCCTCTGGCCGGATCAGCGACCCGATCCCCGACCGCTCATGCCGCTGTTCCACCTTGCTCCACCAGCGATCGATCTGGTTGCGCACCATCGCCGGCTCTTCAATGAACAGCGCGCACCTCGGCGTCAGTGTCAGCAGCGACTTCTCCGCCCCCGCCACCGCGCTGAAAAATTCCCACCCCGGAAAAACGCTCACCCCGCCCGCAGCCGCCATCTCGGCCGCCATCTCTTCGTCTTCGCCTTCCACTCGCTGCCGGCTCAACCGCCCGTGCACCGCCGCCAGCAGCCGCTCCGTTACCGGCGTCTCCGTCAGCGGCAGCAACTGCGCCTCGTCCAGCCCGCTCTGCGACCGCTGCGTCTCCGGATCGAACTTGCGTATGGTCTCAATTTCGTCGCCAAAGAACTCGATGCGCACCGGCCGGTCGGCCTCCGGCGAGTACACGTCAAGAATCCCGCCCCGCCGCGTGAACTGCCCCGGCATCTCCGCGAGATCCATCTGTGTATAGCCCACGCTGGCCAGGTGCCCGGTCAGCACCTCCACGTCCACCTCTTCGCCGCGCTTCAGCGTAACCGCCAGCCCCGCGTAGTAGTCGCGGTCAAACAGCTTCAGCGCCGCCGACTCCACCGGCGCAATCAGGATCGACACCGCCCCGGTCGCCAGCTTCCACAGCGCCGCCGCCCGCTGCTCCTGCACATCGGGATGAGGAGATAGGTTTTCGAAAGGAAGCACATCGTGCGCCGGGAACCGCACCACCTCTGCCGGATCCACCGCGCCGGTCAGCTCGCAGCCCGCCCGCAGCATCGGCTCCAGCGCCTCGGCAGCCTTGTTGTCCGCCACCACCACAATCACCGGCTGGCGGGCCGCCCGCGCCATCAGCGGCACATACAGCGCCCGCGCCGTCGCCGTCAGCCCGGACACACGTCTCCGCCCCGCACCCAGGCTCAGATGCCTTCGTACGCGCTCAAATCCCGAACAGTGCTCCAGCTCCGCAAAAATTTCGCGGACAAACGGGAGAATCATGAGCCCCTAGTTTATCAGCGATTGCGCGGCGGCCGGATGCCCGTCGTTTAGAACCAAAGCATGGACCGAATGTTGGGAAAGGATTCCGTCCCTTTTCAACTGCCCAAACGCTTGCGGATATCCTTCAGCAGCACCAGGAGATGGAGCGGGTCCGCAGGCGATGCCACAAAATCGAACTGCTCATAATACCGCCGAGCCTGATCGTCCTTGGCATGGACGGCAAGCGCCCGTATCCCTGCGATATCGGCAGCTTGCAAGGTTCTCAGCACGGCATCCCTGAGCAGCGCCCGTCCCACGCCTTTCTTCTGCCAGTCCTTATCGACGGCGAGGCGGGCCAGCAGCATGATCGGCACCGGATGTCGTGCGAGCCCCTTCCGCAAACGCTCCGGCGCGTCGCTATACTCAATTTGCCCAACAGCCAGGCTGTAGTACCCGATTACGACCCCACCGGCCAAACCTACGTAGGTTTGCGCCGCGCCGGCGCCCTGGTTCTGCAGAGCATATTTGCGCAGCCAGCTAGTCAAGGCCTCTTGTCCGCAGTCGAACGCGTCGATCGGATGGTCGCGGCGCAGCTTTTCGATCATGCGCTCTTCGGTCAAGCGGGCCTCTGTCATCTCTTCGCGCCGGAGTCGAAGAATCCTGGCTCATCCAGAAGCGCCTGTAGACGGGGCAACGGACGCGCAGGCGCATCGAGTGCGGCTTGAAACGCGGCCCACTTCTCCGCATCCAAACCAAAGACGCGGCGATCCGCAAGCGTCTCTTCCGCGCGGGAAAGAGCGCTCTCCATAACAAAATCGCTCATGGAGCGGTGAGTTGCAGACGCCGCAGCCTGCAGCTTCGCCTTGGCCGAAGGCGAAACCCGCACATCCAGCTTCTCCGTGCGCCGTTCCGTCTGGGCCGGTTGGGTGGCCATGAGATTGCTCCATTCGTTCCTCAATCAGAATGATCGATTGTCATGACGATGTCAAGACGCTCAGTACCCAGCCTCCCGCCCATGCCGCACCGCCAGGATCACGACTTCCTTCCCCCCGTAGTGGTACAGCGCCACATAGGCCCCGCTCCCGAACTCAATCACCCACTCGCGAAACTCGGGCGGCAACTCATCCACGGGGCGGCCGATCTCCGGATGCTTTCCCAGCGCTTTGACGCCCTGCCGGATCGTCTTGACAGCCCGCTTGGCTGCATCGCGGCTCTTGGGAGCCAGAAAATCATGCAGACGGGCTACATCCCGTAAGGCCGCCTGCGACCACTTCAGACGTGGCATTCAGGGGCCTCGGCGTCCTCACCCGCTTCGAGTTTGGCCAGCCAGGCGTCCGCTTCCTCGGCGGTCGCGTGCAGGCCGGTCGTCTGGTAGTGATTCCAGGCGGCAAGCGCGTCCTGGCGCAATTGCTCGCGCTTCTCCTCGCGCCCCACGTATTGCTCGACGGCCTCGCGCATCACCCAGTGCGGCGACCGCCGCCGCGCCGCCGCAAGCCGCTGCACGCGCTCTTTCAGTTCGCTTTCGAGCTTCAGGCTGGTTGTAGAAGATATCGCCATCGCAGGTGCTCCAAGGTGTTACCTGGTAGCACTATACCACGAATAGCCGGTCGCTCCAAAAAGCGCCCCCCCAGCCCTTCCTACTCCGCCGCACCCGCCCGATCCACAAACACCTGCTCCGGAGCAGCGACCTGAAGCGCCAGCCCCTCCACCTTCAATTTCATGGTTTCGATCGTGGGCTTATGGTCCAACCGGGCCGTAAAGTCCAGCTCGTACTGGTTCTCCAGACGCCGCGCCAGATCCTCGAAAAACGGCTGGAACGAAACCGGATTGCCCGCCCCCATCCAATAGCTGTTGCCGCCTGTCGCCTGGGTAACTTCCGCCAGCAAGCTCTGCCCGCCATCGGCCATCATCGAGTTCTCGCCGCCGTCAAGCCGGCTCCGCCAGCAGATCGTGTACACCACCAGCCTCGCGCGCACTGAATCCTTGATTGCCGCCTGGACATACGGGTCGTCGGGATCGAAGCGCGGGTTGTTGGGATCGATGCCGTCCGTAAACAGCACCACCTCGTGCCGCACCCCGTGCGCTTGAGAAGGCCAACGCTGCGCCAGGTCCGACAGGCTGAAGTAGGGGTTCGAGGTCGGCCCTGACGGCAAATGAAGCTCACCCACCACCTGTGCGTGGTCTGCCGATGGTGGACTCGCCAGAGCGGCGCGCCCATTCTCCATATACCCGACGGCAACCTTCGTATGCGGGCCCAGGCCCTTCACGAAATCCTTGATCTCGTCGAATTGCCGCCCCAGATTGCGCGCCCCGCCATCGATCAGCACCACCAGTTCCAGTCCGTCGTTCGCGCCCTTGTACGGCGCCCAGCCGGTCACGGTGGAATCTTTCCCGTTCACTTTGACGCTGACATCCTGTTGGGAAATGTTCGGAGCCACCTCGCTGTGCTTGGCGAAAATCGTCACCACGGCCCGTCCCTGCCCCGTGGCTTTGTCGCTTTGCGCAAACGCCGGCGCCGCCATCAGCAGCGCCCCAGCGACCATCCAGATCGCCAATCCAATTCTCTTCATGCGAATCGCCCCTCCGAGATTCCGCCGCCGGCAGTCGTCCTCTCACCTTGCGGGTCTGAGCCTCTACTGCGTTAGATGCGCCAGGTGGTCCAAATCCCAGCTCAGGCCGCAAAATAGGCGCCTCATCTCTCGACCGCCGCTGCGGAGAGACCTGGGAGTACACAAGGACCGACAACCGGAGTTGACCTGCCGCCCCGCCAGACTTCTATTCCCTATTCCCTGGTCCCTATTCCCTGGTCCCTATTCCCTATTCCCTATTCCCTATTCCCTATTTCCTGTTTTTCCGTCACTCCCCGCCCACCGCCTTGGCAAACGAATAGAAGAAGTCCAGCGACTTCCAGTACGAATCCACCGGCAGCCGCTCGTCCTGTCCGTGCGCGCGCTCGTCGTCCCGCTCCAGCGCAATCGCCGAATACCCGTAGCAGGGAATCCCCGCCTGCGCAAAGTAGATCGAATCGCTGGCCCCGTTCTCCATCACCGGCGTCACCGGCGTCCCCGGCCAGATGGCTTGCGTCAGCCGCGTCAGCGGCTCGAAGACCTCCGCGATCGGCGCCGGCGGGATCATTGCTTTTCTCTCCGGCGCCGTATCGGAGACCGCCCCCGCATCGGATACGTACTTCACCGTCAGCTTGTCGTCGCCGAAGATCCCGATCAACTGCTGCCGAATCTCCTCCGGCGAGTGCCCCGGAAAAATCCTGCAGTTCACATTGGCCCGCGCCGTCTGCGCCAGCGCATTGTTGGCGTGCCCGGCGCTCAGCCGCGTAGCCACGCAGGTGGTGCGGAAGTTCGAGTTGAAGCTCGGCTCGGAGGCGCTCAACCGCGCCGCCGCTGCCAGGTCCGGCGGCGTCGCCAGAGTCGCCCGCATATCGGCCGCCGTCGGTCCCGTCTCCTGCCCCGCCAGGTTCTTGAAGTAGGTCCGCGTCACCTCGTTCATCTCAAACGGAAATGCATAAGCAGCCAGCTTGTTCAGCGCCGTCGTCAGCTCGTAAATCGCATTTTCCGGCCGCGGAAGAGAGCTATGCCCCCCGCGATCGGTCGCCGTAACCTGGAAATCGGAATAAACCTTCTCCGTTGCCTCCACGTCGGCCACCACCGCCCGCCCGTGGTCCAGTTCAATCCCGCCCGCGTCGGGATTGATGACAAACGCCGCGTCCACCAGCTCCCGATGCTCCCGCACCAGCCAGTTCGCACCGTTGAACTTCCCACCCTCCTCGTCCGCCGTCAGCGCCAGGATCAGGTCCCGCTTCGGCTTGTACCCCTCCCGGTGCAGCCGCAGAAATGTAACCACCAGCGCCGCATCCGAGTTCTTCATGTCCTGCGTCCCACGCCCATAGTAGTAGCCGTCCTTCTCCACAAACTCAAACGGATCGGTCGACCAGTCCGAGCGCAGCGCCTCCACCACGTCCATGTGGCAAAGAAACAGCACCGGCTTCTCGGTCGCGGTTCCCGCCGCCCGGAACCGCACCACAAGATTCTTCTTGCGCGCATCCGGCCCCAGCAGTTGCACGTCTTCGGCCGCAAAACCCGCGTCCAGAAACCGTTTCTGCATGGCCTCGGTCGCCGTGGTCACGTTGCCCAGAGGCGTGTCCGTGGTGTTGATCTCGATCAACTCCTTGAAGATCGCCCGCGCCAGCGCTCGATCCTCCGCGGACGCTGTTGGCAAAGGGCTCTGGGCAAGCGCGGCAGGGCTGGTGCAGACGGCCCCAAGGCAGGCGGCAAGGACGAGAACGGCAATTGGACAAGAAGCTTCGTTTCGGCGCATGAGCGCATTGTACCGCCCGCTCCGGCCCTGCTCCGCGCAGAAAGGGAAGCACCCGCGTTTGCGCCCCGCCGGAAATCGATTTATCGTTGTCCCACCACACATTCGAGGTGCAGTATGCATTTCAGGTTCATGGTTGCCGCTTCTCTCCTTGCCTTCGCCGTCACAACCGTCGCGCAAATGCCCGACAAGCCCCCCACGCGCCCCAGGATCACCGGCATCTCGCATATCGCCGTCTACGCTTCGGACCCCGCCGCCACCGATCACTTCTACCGCGATATCGTCGGCGCCGTGAAGCTGCCCGATCCCGAGAACCCCAAAGGCAGTCGCTACGCCCTCAGCGCCACGCAGTTCATTGAGGTATTGCCGCTCCCCGAAGGCGCCGGCATCAACCGCCTCGACCACACCGCCTGGAACACCGACGACGCCGAAGGGCTGCGCAGGTATCTCGCCGCCAGGTCATGGAAGACGCCACCCACGGTCGAAAAGGGCGCCGACGGCAGCGTTTGGTTCACGGTAAAGGACCCCGAAGGCAACAAGGTCGAGTTTGTCCAGCCTCCCGCGGTGCTCAAGCCGCTCGCCGCCCCCTCGGTCATCGGCCGTCACATCATCCACGTCGGTTTCCTGGTTCACAGCCGCGTCATCGAAGACACCTTCTACCGCGATCTCCTTGGCTTCCGCCCCTACTGGTTTGGCGGCATGGTGGAAGGCAAACTCGACTGGGTAAGCCAGCAGGCCCCCGACAGCCACGACTGGGTTGAATACATGCTCACCAGCGGCCCCTCCGGCTCCGGCATTCCGCCCACCATGACCCAGCAAAATCTCGGCGTCCTCGACCACCTCTCCATCGGAGAAGCATCCGTCCCCCAAGCCTACAAAGTGCTCGCGGACGGCAACCGCCTCACCGGGCGTCACGACGACCAGCCCAAAATCGGCAAGGACGGCAAGTACCAGTTCAACATGTACGACCCCGACGGCATCCGCATCGAACTGATGAACTTCCACGCCTCGGAAAAGCCCTGCTGCTCGCCGTTTACAGCCGACGATCCGCCGGAGTAAAGCCTCGGCGAAGTTCCCCGACTGTGAATCCAGAGGTTGAGCTGAGTCCGCGGCCGGCGCATAAAGGGTGAAACACAATGAATGGACGGCAGAGAATTGCCGCGGCGTTGAATGGCAACTGGCCCGACCGCACGCCGGTTATGCTGCACAATTTCATGATGGCGGCGCGAGAGGCTGGCGTCACGATGCGCCAGTTTCGCGAAGACCCGAAGCAGATGGCTCGATGTTTCGGAGAGGCGGCTGAGCGCTATCGGCTCGACGGCATCTTCGTCGATGTCGATACCGTAACTCTCGCCGGCGCTGTCGGCGTTCCAGTCGATTTCCCGGAAGACAACCCGGCTCGCTCCCACGGCTCTTGTTTGCCGGCACTGGAAGGTGTGCGGGATCTCGATCCCGTCGATTTATCCCGCGATCCCAGAATTCAGATACTGACTGAGGCGGTTGCGATCCTGGTGCGCGAGTATGGGCAAGAACTATTCATACGCGGCAACTGCGATCAATCGCCCTTCTCGCTGGCGGGAGCCATGCGCGGCCTGGATCAGTGGCTCATGGATGTCGCCGGCCAGCAAGACGACGAACTGGTCCACGCCCTGCTCGAGTACTGCACGGGGATCACCTGCCAATTCGTCAAGCTGATGGCAAAAACGGGCGCGCACATGATTTCCAACGGCGATAGCCCGGCCGGACCCGACATGTTATCGCCGCGCTTCTATAGCGCCTACGCGTTGCCGTACGAACGGCGGGTTGCAGCATGCTCTCATCGGGAAGGACTGCCCTATCTCCTCCACATCTGCGGGAAAACCGACCGGATCCTCAAGCAGATGCTGGATATCGGAGCGGACGCCTTGGAGATCGACTTCAAGACCGACACCCAGTTGGCGCACGATCTCTTCAAGGATAAGGTCACTTTCTTTGGCAACATCGACCCTAGCGAAGTTCTTGCCCGAGGGACTCCCGAATTGGTGAAGCTCAAAACGGAAGAACTCTTGAACGTGTTTGCGGATAGTCCGCGCTTTGTGCTCAATAGCGGCTGTGCAATCCCAGCCGACACTCCCCCTGAGAACATCCGTGCTATGTTGGCGTGCGTGCGGACTTCGCCCTTGGGAGTAGAGCGGCCGCAGGGGCTTCCGTATGGAAATGATGCTGGATTGAGAGGTTAGCGCGATCCAACTGTTCCTGTGCCCCGACGAACGTCAATCGTGAGGCGGCCATCCTCAGCCGCCCTCAACCGTTCCTTCGCGCTAAAATCAAGGTCACATATGCCCGCCGCCGCCCTCTCACCCCAAGTTCTGGCCAAGTACGAGCCCGTCATAGGACTCGAGGTCCACGTCCAACTGCTCACCGCCACCAAGGCATTCTGCGGTTGCGCCAACCAATTCGGCTCCGCTCCCAACACCAATATCTGCCCCGTCTGCCTGGGACTGCCGGGCGCTCTCCCGGTGCTCAACGAAAAGGCGGTCGAGTTCGCTACCCTGGCCGCCCTGGCCCTGGGTTGTGAAGTCCGCGAGCGCTCCATCTTCGCCCGCAAGAACTACTTCTATCCCGACCTGCCCAAGGGCTACCAGATCTCCCAGTTCGACAAGCCCATCGCCGAGCACGGCTTCATCGAAGTCCCGACCGCCAACGGGGCCCCCAGCGACAGGTCTTCGTCGTTGGGGTGTTCAGACGGCGTCATGAAGCGCATCGGCATCACCCGCCTGCACATGGAAGAAGACGCCGGCAAGAGCCTCCACGAGGGCTTTGCCGACTCCGCAACCCGCACCTACATCGACCTGAACCGCTGCGGGACTCCTCTAATCGAAATCGTCTCCGAGCCCGACATTCGCACTGCAGACGAGGCCTTCGAGTACCTCACCCGTCTCAAGGAGATCCTTCTCTACACCGGCGTCTCCGACTGCAACATGGAGGAGGGTTCGCTGCGCTGCGACGCCAACGTCAGCGTCCGCCTCAAGGGCGCGGACAAATTCGGCACCAAGGCCGAAGTCAAGAACGTCAACAGTTTCCGCTTCGTCCGCGCCGCCCTCGAATACGAAATCGAGCGCCAGATCGAAGTCCTCGAGTCCGGCGGGCGCGTGATCCAGGAGAGCCGCACCTGGAACGCCGCCGAGGGCCGCACCTATTCCATGCGCTCCAAGGAGCAGGCCCACGACTACCGCTATTTCCCCGAGCCCGACCTGCCGCCGCTGATCGTCTCCGCGGAGTTTCTCGCCGACACGGCCAAAAAGCTCCCCGAGTTGCCTGAAGCCCGCCGCGCCCGCATGATCGCCGAGTACGAGCTCAACGCGCAGGACGCTGCCACGCTCACCGCATCCCGCGAGTTCGCGGATCGCTTTGAAGCCGCCGCCCGCACCGCCCGCAACCCTCGCCGCGTCGCCAACGTGCTGCTCAGCGAGGTCGGCGGACGCCTCAAAGCCCTCGGCCTCGAACAGGAACAATCGCCCGTCTCCATGGCCGGCATCGTCCAGGCCGCCGATCTCCTCGATGAAGCCAAAATCAGCTCCAAACAGCTCAAACAGTTGTTCGATGTGTGTTTTGAGAACGGTGAAGACTTCCCCGCCGTCTACGACCGCGAGAAGCCCGAGCAGATCACCGACGCCTCAGCCTTGGAAGCCCTGATCGACCAGGTCATCGCCGCCAACCCCAAACAGGTCGAGCACTACCGCGGCGGCAAGAAGACCGTCGCCGGTTTCTTCGTCGGCCAGGTCATGAAAGCCACCAAAGGCCAAGCCAACCCCGCTCTGCTCAATGAACTCGTGGTGAAAAAGCTGGAGGGTTGAAGCCACCCTACTTCAGCTTCAGCTCCGTCTCGAACTCCTTGCGTGCGTCCCACGAACTCACCGTCTTGGTTGCGCTCTTCTTCCCGTCCTTTTCCGCCCACAGCTCATGGTCTTCCGCCATGTTCACCTGCGTGAACCGGAACCTGCCGTCGGGGGCGGAAGTATAACTGCGGATCGACTTGCTCTTCAGGTCCTTCAGAAATACGGTGGCGCCGACAACCGGGGCGGAACCGCTGTCCACCACCGTCCCCAGCACCACGCGCTGACCCAGATTCTGCGCCTGCGCCTCCACCGGACCAATCAACCCGCTCCCCTGCCCCATCGGAACCAACCCTGCCGCCAGAACGGCAAGCGCCGCTCCGGCCGCCAATTGCGCGCAACCAAGCCTCACTCTTCCTCCTCGTCCTCTTCAAACTGCTCGTCCTCGTCCTCATCCAGGTCGCCGCCCACCCGCGCCAACTCCAGCGGTTCCACGCCGACCACCTCGTACTCCGTTCCGCACTCGTCGCAGGTGACCACGTCGCCTTCTTCCACTTCGTCCAATTCGATGTCTAGTCCATTCTCGCACTCAGGGCAGTTGGCCATGGCAGCCTCCTCGCTTTCCGAAAGATTGCGTATTGAAAGATGACGGCGCCTTGCGGCATGACATCGCTATCTTTAGGGAGAACCCGGCCTCAGGTCAAGAGCCACAAGCCGCATCCGCAACCGGAACTCCCAACCGCGGACGATTTCCCATGAATTCCAGCAGCCGATCAAGCCTTCCAGGCCGCCGCAACACACCATCCCCGCCCCCCGCAGCTCCCGCAATCGGTTAGACTGTAACCGGCCTCACGAGGCGGACTGCCCGGCCCGCAGCCCATCGCACGAAATCCAAGACCCTCAAGTCCTATGGCACAGCGGAGCTGCCCATCACCCTCAAGAGCGACTCCACAGGCCTGGTCCTGCAAGTCCCCGATCTGCCCTCAACTCCCGCGAAGGGGCCGTTGCCGGACCCGTTCCGGGAACGCCGTAAGCACTTTGGGCAACGCTCTTCGCCGCGTTTCCTGCGCCCCATGACACTCGCCTGCTCCACCGTTTACCCTGTTCACAACGATGCCCAGACTCGGCTCCAGTCCGTTTTCCTTCCCCGACTTCAGCGGCGCCACGCGCCGCCTGATTCTCGTCAATCTCTTCGCCTTCTTTGCCTTGCTCCTGGCCCAATTTGCGTTTCCGGCCGGTGCGGGGCAGTTGGCCAGCCTCCTCGTCTTCCTTCCCAAAGCCTTCCTCCACGGCGCCCTCTGGCAACCCTTCACCTACAGCTTCATCCATCTCGGGCTCATCGGAACCCTCTTCGAACTGCTTTCCCTTTGGTTCCTGGCCGGCTTTCTTGAGCAGTTGCACACCTCAAGCTGGGTCACCAGCCTTTACGCCGTTTCCGTCCTCGGCACCGGGGCCGCGGCCATCGCCATCTACGCGGTCAGCGGCACGCTCGGGCTTCCGCTCCTCGAAATCCCCCTCTACGGCTGCTTTGGCGGCATCTTCGGCCTCCTGGTCGCCATTGGCACGCTCTACGGCAACATGGAGTTCCTGCTCTTCTTCACCATCGGCATCAAGGCCCGCTACCTGGCCATCCTCTTCGCTCTCATCTCCATCGCCATGCTCTTCGGCCAGCAGCGCATGTACGCCTTTTCCCAGTTGGGCGGAGCGCTCGCAGGCCTGCTCTTCATCCGCCTCGCCCCGCGCCGCGGCCTCTCCTTCGCCTTCAGCGAACAATGGTACGGCCTGCGCAACCGCTATTACCGCTGGAAGCGCCGCCGCGCCGCCCGCAAGTTCGAGGTCTACATGCGTTCCCAGGGCCGCACCGTCCGCTTCGATGGCCACGGCAAGCAAATCGACGAAGACCCCGACGACAAGAAGCGCTGGAATTAGTCCCGGCTCTCCTCTGGAGACACTTCGGCAGATGCCGCAAATGCCTAAAGTCGAATTGCACCTGCATCTGGACTGCTCGCTGAGCTACCAGGCTGTCTCCCGGCTTGTCCCTTCCATCTCCCGCCGGGAGTTCGACGCCGAGTTCATCGCTCCGCCCCAGTGCACCAGCCTGGCTGATTTTCTAACCCGGGCCCCGCGTGGATTTCAGTTGATGCAGAGTGAAGACGCCCTTCGCCTCGTCACTGAAGACCTGCTTGAACAGTTGAGCCAGGATGGGGTCATTTATGCGGAGATTCGTTTCGCTCCCTTGTTGCATACCGCGGCGGGACTCACGCCCGAGGCAGTGGTTGCGGCTGTCGATCGCGCCACGGAACAGTGCATCGAAGCCACGGGGATCGAAGCGCGTCTGATCCTTTGCACGCTCCGGCACTTCAATCAGGCGCAGAGCCTGTTGACGGCGCAACTTGTAGAACGCTTCAAGGGTAGCCGCGTGGTGGCGCTGGATATCGCCGGAGACGAATCGGGGTTTTCCATCGACGCTCATATCCCGGCCTTCCGCTACGCGCTTGACCATGGTCTCGGCCGCACGGCCCACGCTGGAGAAGCGCGCGGCGCCGGCAGCGTATGGGAGACGCTGCGGGCCTTTGCGCCATCGCGGATCGGCCACGGTGTACGCAGCATCGAAGACGCGTCCCTGGTGGAACATTTGCGCCGCGAACGCATCCATCTTGAGGTTTGCCCCAGCAGCAATGTGCAGACGCGCACGTTTCTCACCTATGGCGCTCACCCTGTCGATCGATTGTTGCGAGCGGGCGTGTCTCTGGGCATCAACACCGATGCGCGCACCATCGCCAACGTGACGTTGGAGCAGGAGTATGACCGGCTGCGACAGCACTTCGGCTGGGGCGCCGAAGAGTTGCTCGCCTGCAACCGCGAGGCTCTGCGCGCGGCCTTCCTCGATGAGCCGCTCAGAGCACGTCTGCTCGCTCAACTCACAGCGATCTGATAGGCCGGCGCGATCGACGGCTGCCCCAATCACAAAAACTGCTGGATCTGAAATTCGCTCCAGCCGGATTAAAACCAGCCATCTGGATTCAAGTCCTATATTTGCTTTCTGTTAGCCAATTCGATGGCGCTTGGCTCCGTCAACAATCTTTGCAAGGCCGGATGGACTTCGGTGGGCTTGTCGAGTGCGGCGAGGAATGCTTCCCACTGAGCCGGAGGAAGCGTAAATTCCTTCTGTTCAGCCAACTCAAGCTCAGCGACAGCGCAAGCGCTCTGCACAACGAATTCCGTCATGGTTTGCCCTTGCATAAAGAATATCGCCCGTAACGAGGCTCCTGGACCCTTCCGTTACAATGTTCTCTGAAATGTCCATCAAACTCGCCTTTCTTTTTCCGGGGCAGGGTTCGCAGACCGTTGGCATGGGCCGCGAACTCGGGGCTCGCTTCCCCATCGCCGCACAAACCTTTGCCGAAGCCGATCAAGCCCTCGGCTTTCCGCTCTCGAAAATCATCTTTGAAGGTCCTGAAGAAGACCTGCGCCTCACCGAAAACACCCAGCCGGCCATTCTCACCGTCAGCGTCGCCGCCTGGCGCGTCCTCGCCCAGCACGGCGTCCAGCCGTCCCTGGCCGCCGGCCACTCCCTCGGCGAGTGGTCCGCCCACGTCGCCGCCGGAACGCTCGGCTTTGCCGACGCCGTCCGCGCCGTCAAGGCCCGTGGCCGCGCCATGCAATTGGCCGTCCCCGCCGGCCAGGGCGCCATGGCCGCCGTCCTCGCGCTCCCCGCCGACCAGGTAGCCGCAGCCTGCCGTGAAGCCGAGGCCGAGACCGGCCTCACCGTGGCCGCCGCCAACTTCAACTCCCCCACCCAGACCGTCATCTCCGGCGCCCTCGCCGCCGTCGAAAGAGCCTCGGCCCTGGTCAAAGCCAAAGGCGCGCGCCGCGCCGTCATGCTCCCCGTCAGCGCGCCTTTCCACTGCGCTCTCATGCAGGCCGCCCAGGAAGACGTCGCCCGCGTCCTCTCCGCCCTCACCCTGGCCGATCCCTGCATCCCCGTTGCCGCCAACGTCACCGGCAGCCTGGTCACCACCGCCGAGGCCGTCCGCGACGCCCTCATCCGCCAGGTCACCGGCGCCGTCCGCTGGGTAGACTGCATGAACTCGCTCGTAGCCGCCGGCGCCGGCATTTTCATCGAGGTCGGTCCCGGCAAAGTCCTCTGCGGCCTGCTCCGCCAGATCGACCCCTCTCAAAAATCCCTCAACGTCGAAGACCCCGCCAGCCTGGAGACCGCCCTCGCAGCGCTTGCATAACGCAAAAGGCGGCTGCAAGGTTCAACTTCAGCGCTGTCGCTCCCGCAGGGAAGCCAGTCGCGCGGGACTTCTTGTTGAGTCCCGCACTTTCAAAACCCCTCCTGCTTACGCTTTGCCGGACTTTTCCGCTTCCTCGACCAGTTGTTCGGAGTGCTTATGGGCGTTCAGCGAGTGTTCGAGAGCCTTCTTGCTCAGTTCATGAGCGGTCAGATGATCTGCCTTGCCGTGGGCGGCAGCAGCGGCAGCATGGGCATGCTCCGCAAGGTTGTGGAGTTCAGCGGCTCGATCGTGCGTGCTATTGGGCATCGTCTTCTCCTCGCCTGTTCGATGCAAACTAACAGGCCAGGATCACCGAAAAAATCTCTCGATGCCTGAATAAAGCCCGAGGGCTCCATTCCCTCCGCCTTTCCGCAAAGAGAATGGAGCCCCAAAAAGCCAAACCCGCCACAAAACCCGCGAACCCGCTAACTCGCTATGCCCCGCGCCAGCTCCGCCAGTTCCGCTAACCCGGCCAGCCCCGCCGTCTCGCCAGCCTTTACGGCCCCAGATAAATCTCCACCCCCGGCGGCGAGAAGCTCAGTGTATGCGCCTTGGGGTCGTAATCCAGATTCAGCGCCTTGCTCTTGCGCCCGTCGATCATCACCGCCAACATCAGCACATTGCCGTACATCCGCGTCGCCACGATCTGGTGGCTCTGGATTACCCCGTACTCGTTGTCCGGGCTGGTCGGACTCCAGTCCTCCTGGAACCGCGAAAACGGATAGGCTTCATTCTGCGCCTGGTGTTGCTGCCAGTCCTTGTCGTGTATCCAGATCCCATAGGCCCCGGGCAGGTCGTTCTTCTCCACCGCCGTCAGGAACCGGTTTACCGCCGACCGTCCCAGCAGATGGTTGTTCCAGTTCCATGGAAAATCCACCGGCCTGCCGGCCACCAGCCACCACCCCACAAACAGCACCAGCACCAGCCCCACGGACGCGTACAGAATCACACTGCGGCGCCGGTCGCGGACATAATCAAACGCAGGAGCGTCCATCAGAGTCATCGCACAGTTTCCTCAAATCCAGAATACGGCAATACAGCGGTCAGAGATCAAGCGTCAGACCTCAGTAGTCTGCACCCCCAACCGATACCGAACCAACCAACTGTCTCTTTAGACACCAGAAGCAAGCAGGCAGTTCCCAAGCAAGATAATTCGCTCCCGTTCGCCAGCCCCAGGAAGATGATCCCTNNTCCCTATTCCCTAATCCCTGTTCCCTGTTCCCTGTTCCCTGTTCCCTGTTCCCTAGTCCCTGTTCCCTGTTCCCTGCTCCCTAATCCCTGTTCCCTGTTCCCTGCTCCCTAATCCCTGCTATACGTCGTCTTGCTCTTCTCCGCCTGCCGTTCCAGCGCCAGCTCGATCAGCCGCGTAATCAGCTCCTTGTAGCTGACCCCCGTCGCCTCCCACAGCTTCGGATACATGCTGATCTGGGTAAACCCCGGCAGCGTATTCACCTCGTTCAAAAAAATCCGCCGCTTCCCGTCCGGCTCCATCAGAAAGTCCACCCGCGCCAGCCCCGACAAATCGCAGGCCCGAAACGACTCCACAGCCATCTCCCTGATCCGCTTCGTCTCCGCCTTGCTCAGCTTCGCCGGAATCACCGCCACCGACCCCTCCGACAAATACTTGGCCTCGTAGTCGTAGAACTCCTTGCCGGGAACGATCTCGCCCACCACGCTGGCCTTTGGATCGTCGTTGCCCAGCACCCCAACCTCCAGCTCCCGCGCCTTGGCTGCCTGCCCGCCGCGGAGGGCCTGCCCGCCGCGGCGGATTTTGCCGCCCACTCCCTGCTCCACCACCAGCTTGCGGTCGTATTTGGCCGCCAGCGTCAGCGCCGGCCCCAACTCCTTGCGGTCGTGCGCCTTGCTGATCCCCACCGACGATCCCAGGTTCGCCGGCTTCACAAACACCGGGTACTTCAGCGCCGCCTCCACCTGCTGGATCGCCTTCCGCGGCTGCTTTTCCCAGTCCGCCCGCAGCAGCGTAACGTGCTTCACAATCGGCAGCCCGGCCTGCGCAAACAGCCGCTTCATCACGTCCTTGTCCATCCCCGCCGCCGACCCCAGCACCCCCGAGCCCACATACGCGATCCCCGCCAGCTCGAACAGCCCCTGGATCGTCCCGTCTTCGCCAAACGTCCCGTGCAGCACCGGAAACACCACGTCCAGATTCGCCGCCGCCGGCCGCACGCTCCCCGCCGTCAGCGCCGCACTGCTCTCAACCGGCTCCGGCGCCAGCAGCGTGGGAATCCCCTCGTGCAGCAGCTTGGCTCCCGGCGTCGCCTCCGGATCGCCGGCCCGCAGCCGCCGCGCCACGGCGCTCTGGTCGCCCTCCAGCAGGTGGTGCGCATCCCCAGCCGCCAGCCAGTGGCCGTCCTTGGTGATCCCGATCGGCACCACCTCGAGCTTCTTCCGGTCGATGGCCTTCAAAATCGAAGCCGCCGAGAGCAGCGAAACTTCATGCTCCCCGCTCCGCCCGCCAAACAAAACCCCAACTCGCAGTTTTTTCGCCATTTCGTTATTTGATCACCGCCTTGGGCACCCGAAATACTGCCTTGATGCATTCGGGGTTGATTACCGCCATTTGCACGTGAGTCTTTTCGAGAAACGCAGAGCCTGGATAGATGGGACTGCCCTCCGTGAAGATGCCTCGAACCGTGTCGATGGGCTCCGAATCAGAGTTCTCACGAATGAGGTGAAGGAATCGAATGACGGCGCAGTCCAAGCACCGTCGCCAGTTCTCTGGCCCATTTATGGGTAAAGGACCACCCGTAGGGCTGATCGTTTTCATCAAGCTCCGATGTGCGTCCCTCAAATTCTCAATCGAGTCCTTGGTGGTCAGATCGAGGCACAGCCCTAAATCGATCACTGCGCCCACCACAAAGGGATTGCGAATTGCCTCGTTCCTTTTGACCTTTTCCCGAGCAAATTCCAATGCCCGATGCGGATTGGACTCCCAAAAATATACGCCCGGCCCAAGCCAGTCATAATCGTTGTCGCTGGGTTGGAACGACTTGTTTCCAGCAAGGAGATCTTCGCCTAGATCACGGTCACAGCCATGATAGGCGAGCACGAAACTGGTGGTGAGATGATGCACAATCTAGCGGTAGTTCTTCGTCAATTTGCCGCTGCGAGTGTAAATGCCCGCCTCAACCAGAACCGCCAACGCGGTCTCCGGGGACCGGGTAGCTTTCAAGGTAAAGGCCTTCGCCGCACGCTTGAAGTCGCGCGTGAAGGTTGGACTCCGCGGATCGAGCTTTCGAGCAGAGTAACCATTCTTGATTAGGCTCGGGAGAATTCTCTCCGCCGTCACTTTAGTCGTAGTAATTCTCGCCGCCATCTCGCCGACCCTCGGAACTGTCTTCAATTGTAGACCCGTTCTTCGAATAATTGAAAAAGGCGCATGCGAAGATCCGCCCCTCACAGTATCTTCTTCCCAAACGCCGAGCAAGCCAGCTCCACCGCCAGGTCCGCCGTCCGATTATGCTCGTCGATCACCGGGTTCACCTCCACAATCTCAAAGCTCAGCAGCCGTCCGTGATCGGCCAGAATCTCCATCGCCAAATGCGCCTCCCGGTACGTCGCGCCGCCCCGCACCGGCGTGCCCACCCCCGGCGCGTCCTCCGGGTCGATCCAGTCCATGTCCAGCGACACATGGTACCCGGCCGTCCCTCGCCCCGCCGCCCGCAGCGCCTCTTCCATCACCGTCCGCATGCCCCGCTCGTCGATGTCCCGCATCGTATAAACCTCGGCTATCCCGGCGCGATGAATGTTCTCCCGCTCGGCCGAGTCGATGTCTCGCAACCCGATCAGCACCGTGTTCTCCGCCGCAACCTTCGGCGAGTAGCCAAAAATGTTCCCCAGCAGCTCCGGCCCCAGTCCCAGCAGCGCCGCCAGCGGCATCCCGTGTACATTCCCCGACGGCGAAGTCTCCGGCGTGTTGATGTCCGAGTGCGCATCGATCCAGATCAAGCCGATCTTCTCCCCCCTTTGGCGATAGAACTCCGCCACCCCCGACACCGACCCGGCCGCCAGCGAGTGGTCCCCGCCCAGCACCAGCGGCGTCATGCCCTCTTCCAGCGTCTTCACCACCGCCTCGGCCGTCCGCGTGCAGGTCTCTGCAATCTCCGTCAAATACCGCGCGCTCTTGCTGCCCGACGTCCGCGTCTCGGCAACCTCCACGCGGATATTGCCACCATCGGTCACCTGGTGGCCAAGCGCCTCCAGCCGCGCCTCCAGTCCCGCCACCCGCATCGCGGAGGGCCCCATGTCCACCCCGCGCCGGCTGGCCCCCATATCCAGCGGTACCCCGATCACCCGAATCCGGCGCGTAGGCAGCGCCTGCGTGCCACTGTGCGCGAATGACGATCCATCGCGAATGATTTCGGCACTCTTCGACATCCAAACGCCTCCCTGCGGCGTACTCTGGCCAGCCCCCATGCCGCTCAGACGCCTCAGCGGCTGCACTCCACGGGCCGGACCACCCTCCACCGGCATTCCGGGCAGGTCTACATCCGCCCGCCATGACCCATTAGGGCCATTAAAACAGACTCACAAGAGAGTAAGATAATCCTGCAAGGGTTTGCGGCAAACTTCAGGGACACGCGGTCTTCATGGTGGTCTTTCACCCCGGAGTGAATCATGGGTCGAGCTCTGCCGACAGGGTTTTCAGGGGCCGAGCGCCACGGTTCCCCCATGGCCCGATGCTTCCCGATGAAGAGATTGATCTCAGCGTTTGCCATCCTCCTCGGATGGGCCTCGGCTGCGTGGGCAGCGACGCCCAATACGCTGATTACCCTGCGCGCCGTCCACGCCCTCACCAATGACCAGGCCAGTCAGGCGCTCCCCGTCGAATTCGAAGCAACGGTGACCTTCTACCGCCGGGCGACCATGGATCTCGTTGTGCAGGATAGCGGCGCGGCGATTTATGTATATACCGCAACCGATGCCCGGCTCGTTCCCGGCGATAGAGTCTTGGTGCGCGGAGTGACCAAGGAAAGCTTTCGCCCTGTAGTGCTCAGCAACGACGTGACCCTGCTCTACCATGGCGCCTTGCCCAAGCCCGTACCGGCCAGATTCGATGAGATGGTCCGCGGGGAACTCGATTGCAAGCGAGTCACCGTGCGCGCCATTGTCCGTGGCGCAGGCCTGGAGTTCAGCGCGCATCAACGCATCACAAACCTCCAATTGCTGATGGACGGAGGGTACATTGAGGCATTCGTGAGCAGCAGCGACGCGAATGCGCTCAAACCGCTGCTGGACGCAGATGTAGAAGTCACCGGAGTCGTCACAGGGCTGTTCGACGGCAAGATGCAACTGAGGGGGGCCGGACTCAACGTTCCCACGCTGGCAGACGTAAAAATCCTGAAGCGTGACGGTGCCGGCCTTGAGTCCCTTCCGGTCACGCCCATGGACCAGGTTCTCGGGGGCTATCATGTGCGCGATTTCACAAGCAGGGTCCGCGTTCGTGGAACCATAACCTACTATCAGCCCGGCGCGGCCATTGTTCTCGAAAGCGGCGCCAAGAGCCTGTGGATCACGACTCTGACCGACCAGCCCCTCCGCATCGGCGACCTGGCCGACGCCTCGGGCTTTCCCGATGTCAGCGGTGGCTTTATAACATTGACTCGGGCCGAGATACAGGACACCCACGTCCAGGCGCCCATTGTTCCGCGCCCGGTCGCTTGGCGGGATCTGAGCTCCGGCAGAAACGCATTCGACCTGGTTTCCACCGAAGGGCAGGTGCTGATGGCGGTCAGGCAGGAAGCCCAGGATCAATATGTCCTGGCCTCCAACGGCCACCAGTTCTCCGCCATCTACCGCCACCCGGATGGGGTCGACATGGCGGACCTTCCGCCGATGAAGCAGATTTCGGCGGGCTCCAAAGTCCGCGTCACTGGAATTTGCATGCTCTATAGTTCCCATCCGTTCAGTGGCCCGGTGGCCTTCGACATGCTGCTTCGTTCCTCCGACGATGTCACTCTCCTCGCCATGCCCTCCAGACTGACCCCTCGCAACCTGATGCTGCTCGTGGGCTTGCTGCTCTTGGTCGTTGCCGCCGTGGGCGCCAGGAGCTGGGCCATCGAGCGCAAGGTGCGCCGGCAAACCTCCACTTTGGCCTACATCGAGCGCCGCCGCAGCTGCATCCTTGAGGACATCAACGGCTCCCGTCCCCTCGCCGAAATCATCGAGGAAATCACTGAACTGGTCTCCTTCAAGCTGAAAGGCGCGCCCTGCTGGTGCCAGATCGTCGACGGAGCGCTGCTGGGAAACTGCCCGCAGAAACTCTCCGCCCTGCGCATCGTCCAGCACGAAATCCCCGCCCACTCCGGACCCCCGCGCGGCACCGTCTTTGCCGCCTTCGATCCGCTCACCAGGCCCTCCGCCATCGAATTGGAAGCCCTCTCCATGGCCGCTGGCCTGGCCACGCTGGCCATCGAAACGCGCCGCCTCTACTCCGATCTCCTCCGTCGCTCCGAATTCGACCTGCTCACCGACATCCACAACCGCTTCTCCCTCGACAAGCGTCTCGAAGACCAGATTGAAGAGGCGCGCCAGAATGCCGGCATCTTCGGCCTCGTCTACATCGACCTCGACGGTTTCAAGCAGATCAACGACCTCTACGGCCACCAGGTGGGAGACCTCTATCTGCAGGAAGTGGCGCTGCGCATGAAGCGCCAGCTCCGCTCCGTCGATACCCTCGCCCGCATCGGCGGCGATGAATTTGCCGCCCTGGTCCCGGTGGTGCGCAGCCGTGCCGATGTCGAGGAGATCGCCCTCCGCCTCGAACGCTGCTTCGACGGCCCTATTGATGTCGAGGGCAACATCCTCCATGGTTCGGCGAGTGTGGGCATCGCCCTCTACCCCCAGGACGGCGCCACCAAAGACAGCCTCCTCAATGCCGCCGACGCCGCCATGTATCTCGAAAAACACACCAGACGCCAAATCGCAACCGCGCTCTCCGGTAACCCGAATTCCGAACTCCCTCCCGAAGACTGCACATAGCCCAAGCCCCGCGCACCCCGCCCAGATGTCGCCAGGCCCATCTCTATGGGACCCCCCATCTACCCTTGCCGCACATCCCGCCCTTGCTCGGCGCGACATCGCATCCTCGAAAGCAGTAAACTCTTGCTTATCGACGAAGTGATTCAGCTCGCGTCTCCGCCGATGACACTCTCAGGGGCCAGGGAACACAGCACTTCGACGACTGGATTTTGCGCGATGAAGAGGTTGATCACCACATTCGCCATCGTCCTCGGATGGGCCTCGGTTGCCTGGGCAGCCCAGCCCGCCGCCCTCACCACGCTGCACGCCATCCACGCCCTTTCTCGACCAGATGCCCAAAAAGGACTGCCCGTCGCTTTCGAGGCCACCGTTACCTACTACAACTGGACTGACGTCGACCTCTTCGTTCAGGAGGGAACCGAGGCCATCTATGTGCAGACCAAACCGAATCAGGATCTGGCCCCTGGCGATCATGTCCTGGTGCGAGGAAAGACGCGGGACAGCTTCCGCCCGGATGTGCTCAGCGACAGCGTAACCCGACTTCACCCCGGCGCCCTGCCCATGCCCGTGCCGGCCGGCTTTGGACAGTTGATCCGCGCAGAGCTGGACTGCATGAGAGTCACTGTCCGCGCCACCGTCCGCAGCGCTGACGCAGTGAACTTCGAGGATATACCCGGCGTTTACCTCAAGCTGCTCATGGACGGGGGTTCTATTGACGCGACGGTCCTCGGCAGCGACGCCCGCATGCTCAAGGAACTGCTGGACGCCGACGTGGAAGTCACCGGGGTCGTATCGGGAGAATTCGACAGCAAGTCGCAGCTCACCGGCATCCTCCTCGAAGTCTCCACGTTTGCGGATGTGAAGATTCTGAAGCGCGCCCAAACAAGTCCAGACTCGCTCCCGGTCACGCCCATGGACGAGGTTCTGTCCGCCTACCGCGTGAACGATCTGTCGCGCAGAGTTCGGGTCCAGGGAACCATCACGTATTATGAGCCTGGTACGGCGGTCGTGCTTGAGGACGGCGCCAAAAGCCTGTGGATCTCGACCCATACCACTGATCCTATGCGGATCGGCGATGTAGCCGAAGCAACCGGCTTTCCCGACGCTCGTTATAACTTCCTGGCCCTGACCGACGGCAAAATCCAGGACAGCCACATCTTCAAGCCCATCCCACCCCAACCGTCGACCTGGGACCATCTGGCTACCTGGAACAGCGGCAGCCCCGAAGGCCATCAGAACGATCTGGTCTCCATCGAGGGCCAGGTGGCGGCCGCGGTCCGGGAGGACTCGCAGGACGAGTTTGTTCTGGTCTCCGATGGCAAACTCTTCACCGCGATCTACCGCCATCCGCCCTCCAACGGCACGCTTCCGCCGATGAAGCAGGTTCCGCTGGGAGCCAGAATCCGCGTCACCGGCATCTGCATGGTCGTGCAAGCCAATACCGTCAACCCGAGCGTGCAAGAGGTGCCCTTCAACATCCTGCTGCGTTCCTTCGACGATGTTGCATTGATCGCTGAGCCTTCCTGGCTGAGCGTGCGCAACCTTATCCTCCTCGTCGGCTTGCTCCTCGCGGTGGTCTTCGCCGTGGGCGCCAGGGGATG